>CAZYHR010000017.1:2021-40889 GCA_964647395.1 uncultured Intrasporangiaceae bacterium
CGCGCCGCCAGCCTGACGCACTTCGGCGAGGTGCGCGAGGTTGAGGACGTCGTCGCCGGAGTACCACTGCAGGTCGGTCTGCGCCATGACGTGGCTGGCTGCCCACAGGTCGCCCTTGGCGTCCTTGACCGCGACGATGCGCGGGTGCTCGGCCAGCCGCAGCAGGGTCTCGGTGTGGATCGGGATGCCGGTGCGGCCCGGGATGTCGTAGACGAGCACCGGAAGGTCGGTGGCGTCGGCGATCGCACCGAAGTGCGCGACCAGGCCGGGCTGGGTCGGCTTGTTGTAGTAGGGCGTGACGACCAGCAGCCCGTGCGCGCCGGCGGCCTCGGCCCGGCGCGCCATGTCGATGCTGTGCGCGGTGTCGTTGGAGCCGACGCCCGCGACGATCTGCACCCGCTCGCCGACGGCCTCGGTGACCAGCCGGATCGTCCGGATGCTCTCGTCGGCCGACAGGGTCGCCGACTCGCCGGTCGTGCCGTTGACGATGATGCCGTCGTGGCTGTGCGCGACGAGGTGCTCGGCGACCTGCACGACACCCTTGTCGTCCATGGCCCCGTCGGGGAGCATGGGCGTGACCATGGCCGTGAGCACGCGGCCGAAGATGGGTGTCGTCATGGCCTCAGGCTATCGTGCGGCCATGCGGCAGTACCTCGACCTGCTCGACCGTGTCCTCACCGAGGGCGCCGACAAGTCCGACCGGCCCGGAACCGGCACCCGCAGCGTGTTCGGCCATCAGATGCGCTTCGACCTGGCCGAGGGATTCCCGCTGCTGACGACCAAGCGGGTGCACCGCAAGAGCGTCGTCGGCGAGTTGCTGTGGTTCCTGCGCGGAGACACCAACGTGCGGTGGCTGCAGGAGCGGGGCAGCACCATCTGGGACGAGTGGGCCGACGCCGCCGGCGAGCTGGGCCCGGTCTACGGGCACCAGTGGCGCTGCTGGCCCACCCCCGACGGCGGGCACGTCGACCAGATCGCCCGGGTCGTCGAGTCGATCCGGCACAACCCCGACAGCCGCCGCCACATCGTCTCGGCGTGGAACGTCGCCGAGGTCGACCGGATGGCCCTGCCGCCGTGCCACACGATGTTCCAGTTCTACGTCCGGCCGGCCGGCGACGGCCCGGCGCACCTGGACTGCCAGCTCTACCAGCGGTCGGCCGACGTCTTCCTCGGGGTGCCGTTCAACATCGCGTCCTACGCCCTGCTGCTGTCGATGGTCGCCCAGGTCACCGGCCTGCGCCCCGGCCACTTCGTGCACACCCTCGGCGACGCCCACCTCTACCGCAACCACCTGGACCAGGCCCGGCTGCAGCTGACCCGGCAGCCGCGGCCGCTGCCGACCCTGCGGCTGGCCGCGGGCAAGGCGCTCGACGAGTTCGAGATCGACGACGTGGTCTTCGAGGGCTACCACCCGCATCCGTCGATCGCCGCCCCGATCGCGGTGTGAGACAAGGATTCTCCCGTATGCCGTTCGGCAGTTTCCGCCCGCACGCGCACGTCCGGCCCCGGGTCACCCTGATCGCGGCGGTGGCCCGCAACGGCGTCATCGGCGACGGGCGGGGCATGCTGTGGCACCTGCCCGAGGACTTCGCCCACTTCAAGCGCACGACGATGGGTCACACCCTGGTCATGGGCCGCGGCACCTTCGACTCGATCGGCCGGGTGCTGCCCGGGCGGCGCACCATCGTGCTGACCCGCGACCCGGGGTGGCGGCACGAGGGGGTCGAGAGCGCCCGGTCCCTGGACGCCGCTCTGGCCCTGGCCGCCGAGCCGCGGGCGGGGATCGGGACCGAGCACGCGGACCGGGTCGAGCGGGAGGTGTTCGTCGCCGGCGGCGGGCAGGTCTACCGCGAGGCCCTGCCGCTGGCCGACCGCCTGCTGGTCACCGAGGTCGACCTCGAGCCGCAGGGATCGGTCGTCTTCCCGGAGATCGACCCGGCGGTCTGGGTCGAGACCTCCCGCTCCCCCGGTGAGACCTGCATGTTCGTCAGCTACGCGCGTCGTTGACCCAGAAGACCTCGTCCCGCCGGTGCTCGGCCGGCACGCCGAGGTCCGCGAGCACCTCGTGGCCCAGGGCCACCAGCCCGCTCGGCCCGCACAGCCAGGCCTGGTCGGGCACCCCGACGGCGCCGACGATGCCCGCCAGCCCCGGGCCGTCGAGCCGGCCGGACACCCGGGAGTGCACGGGCACCAGCGCCAGCCGCGCGGCATACCGGTCGGCGAGTGCGGTGAGTTCGGCGGCGAACATCGCGTCCCGCGCCGACCGGGCCACCTGCACGAGGGTGACCCGGCTGCCCGGCTCGTCCGCCAGCGCGGTGGCGCAGATCGACAGCAGCGGGGTGATGCCGGAGCCGCCGGCCAGGCACAGGTGGTGCCGGGCCGCGGCGGGCTCCGGGCGCAGGCACATCTGGCCGAGCGGCGGCAGCACGTCGACGGTTTCGCCGGCCGCCAGCCCGGTGACCAGCCACGGCGACAGCCGCCCGTGGGGCACGTGCTGGACCCCGATGCGCAGCGTGCGCGGCGGCTGCCCGGTGGCCGGCTGGGCGATCGAGTAGGAGTTGCGCACCACCTCGCCACCCACCCCGACCCGCAGCGTCAGGTGCTGCCCGGCCCGGAACCGGTAGGCCGCGGCCAGCCCCGGCGGCACCGCGAAGGTCACCGCGACGGCGCGGGGGGTCAGCGGCTCGACGGCGCCGACCGGCAGCCGGTGGTAGCGGGGCCGGACCGGCCCGGGTCGCACGAGGGGCATCAGCGCGGGGTGTCCAGATACCAGCGGTCCCCGACCAGCACGAGCTCGGCACCGGAGCGGAACGCCTCGGGCAGGTCGGTGATCTGGTCGGGTCGCACCGTGGCGGTGGTGCCGCTGACCACCGACCCGGTGACCTTGGCGGCGCGCAGCTGGCCGAGCTCGGCAGCCGATGCGACCTGTTGCACCACGGTGTCGAAACCGTTGCGGCACAAGGCGACATCGTCGCCGGACAGCGGAATCCCGGCGTAGGCGACCAGGCTGCACGCGGTCGCCGAGTCCTTGTTGCCCAGGGCGTGGTAGAAGGCCTCGAGGGTCGCCTCCGGGGTGCTCGGCGGGCTCGAGCAGGCCGTCAGCAGCAGGGCGGCCGCGACGGTCGTCAGCAGCTGGGCGGGCACGGGTCGCACGGCACCATTCGACCATGCCGGTGGGATGCGAGGATGGCCCGATGCATCCGCACGACCATCCGCACGAGCACGAGCACGAGCACGAGCACGGCGGCGCGCCCGGTCGGCCGACCGCTGACGCGTCGGTGCGCCGGGCCCGCGCCAGCGACGCGCCGGCGATCGGTCAGGTGCAGGCGGCGGTCTTCGAGGCGGCCTACCGCCCGGTCGTCGACCCCGAGGTGAGCTTCGACCCGCACGAGCTGGCCCGGGTGTGGCGCGCCGCGCTGCAGACCCCGCCTCCCGGGGCGGTGGCGCTGGTCGCCTGCGCCGGCGAGCAGGTCGTCGGGTATGCCGCGCTCGGACCGTGCCCGGACCCCGACGCCGGGCCCGGCTGGGTGGAGATCCTCGGCGCCGGCGTGCACCCTCGGGCCCGCGGTCAGGGTCACGGGTCGCGGCTGCTGCAGGCCGGTGTCGACACCGCCCGCGGGGCCGGGGGCGAGTTGCTGGTCACCTGGGTCCTGGCGGTGCACGAGGACGTGCGGGCCTTCCTGCAACTGGCCGGCTTCGACCCGGACACCGCCCGGCGCGAGCGGGTCGTCGGCGCGGACGGTCGGACCGTGCGCGAGGTCCGGCTGGTGGTGGCGGTGCCCGCCGCGACCGGGTGACTCCGTAGGATCCAGCAGTGCGGTCCGCCCGGGCCGCCGGCAGGCAAGGGGTGGTGACGGATGGGGAGTTCCCGCTTCGCACTGGAGGGCCACGCCGGGACGTTGGCCGCCTATCGCTGGCTCGTCGAGGAGCCCCGCTACGTCGTGCTGCTCGTGCACGGTTACGGCGAGCACATGGGCCGCTACTCGGAGGTGGCGGCGCGGCTGGCCGCCGATGGGGCCTCGGTCTACGGCCTCGACCACGTCGGCCACGGTCGCAGCGACGGCGAGCGGGTGCTCATCGAGGATCTCGAGCGGGTCGTCGACGACCTGCGCCTGCTGCACGACCGGGCGACCGAGGAGCACCCCGACCTGCCGGTGGTGCTCATCGGGCACTCGATGGGCGGATTGATCGCCGCGCGCTACGCCCAGCGATTCGACGAGGACCTGGCCGGCGTCGTGCTCTCCGCCCCGGTGCTGGGCGAGTGGGCGGCGGTCCACCAGCTGCTGGCCGCCGACCCGATCCCGGACACCCCGATCGACCCGGCCACCCTGTCGCGCGACCCCAAGGTCGGCGCGGCCTACGCGGCCGACCCGCTGGTCTGGCACGGGCCGTTCAAGCGACCCACGCTCGAGGCGCTGCGCGCCGAGCTGCACACGGTGGCGACCGGGCCCACCTTCGGCGACCTGCCGGTGCTGTGGCTGCACGGCAGTGACGACCAGCTGGTCCCCTACGACGGCACCGCGCGCGGCTGGCGGCAGGTGCGCGGCTCGCGCAGCGAGTCGGCGACCTACCCCGGTGCCCGGCACGAGATCTTCAACGAGACCAACCGGCGCGAGGTGCTGTCCGACGTCCTGGCTTTCGTCAACCGGCAACTGCCTCGTGACTGAGCCGCCCGGCCCGCCCGGTCAGCCCTCGGCCGGGCCGCTGCCGGACCCGCCGGACCGCGCTGCGGTGGCCCGGGTGCGCCGCCAGGCGCTGTCGGTCGGGGTGGCGACCGGGGCCTACGGCGTGTCCTTCGGGGCACTGTCGGTCGCGTCCGGACTGGACGTGTGGCAGACCGTCGCGCTGTCCACGCTGATGTTCACCGGCGGCTCGCAGTTCGCCCTCATCGGCGTCGTGGGCGGCGGGGGCAGCGGCGCGGCGGCGGTCGCCGCCGCGACCCTGCTCGGGGTGCGCAACGGGCTCTACGCCCTGCAGGTGCGCGAGTTCCTCGGGGTCGGCGGGCTGCGCCGGATCGCGGCGGCGCAGTTGACCATCGACGAGTCGACGGCGGTGGGCATCGCCCAGGACACCGATCCGGCCAGACGGCAGGGCTTCTGGGAGACCGGCATCGCCGTCTTCTGCTTCTGGAACCTGTTCACCCTGATCGGCGCGGTGGTCGGCAACGCCCTGGGCGATCCGCGGCGGTGGGGTCTGGCCGCGGCGCCCGCGGCCGCCTGCTGCGCGCGGCTGGGGCCCCGGCTGCACGCGCGCGAGCCGGTCGCCGCGGCGGCCATCGCCGTCGTGCTCACCGTGGTCACCGTGCCGTTCGCGCCGGCCGGGGTGCCGGTGCTCGTCGCGGGGCTGGCCGCCGTGCTCGTCGGCTGGCCCGGACGGTCCGGGCGGGGGGCGCCCGACCGGCCCTCGCCGGCGGGGTCGGGTGGTGAGCCGTGATGTGGGTCGTGGTCCTGGTCGGGTGCGGGCTGGCCTTCGCGACCAAGCTCGCGGGCTACGTCGTGCCGCACACCTGGCTCGAGGGTGCGCGGATGCGCCGGATCACCGGCTTGCTGCCGGTCGCCCTGCTGTCCTCGCTGGTCGTCGTGCAGACCTTCGGCGGGCCGGGCGGCAGCCTGGCCGTCGACGCCCGGCTGGCCGGGGTGGCGGTCGCCGTGGTGGCGCTGCTGCTGCGCGCCCCGTTCGTCGTCGTCGTGCTCCTCGGTGCCGCCGTGGCTGCCGGGCTGCGGGCGCTCGGCTGGCCGTGACCGCCCGGCCGGTGGATCAGCCGATGCCGAGATAGTGCTCCAGGCCCACGGTCAGGCCCGGGTGGTCGGCGACCCGGCGCACCGCGGCCACGACGCCGGTCATGAACGACTCCCGGTCCAGCGAGTCGTGCCGGATCGTCAGCACCTCACCGGGATTGCCGAGCAGCACCTCCTGGTGGGCCACCAGGCCGCGCAGCCGCACCGAGTGCACCGGTATGCCTCTGGCCCGGCCACCGCGCGCCCCCGCCGGGTCGTCGGTGGTCGCGTCGGGCTGGTCCGGGCGGCCGGCCTGCTGCCGGGCGGCCGCGATGAGCGCCGCGGTGCGGGCCGCGGTGCCGGACGGGGCGTCGACCTTGCCCGGGTGGTGCAACTCGATGACCTCGACCGACTCGAAGAAGCGGGCGGCCTGGGCGGCGAACCCCATCATGAGCACCGCCCCGATGGCGAAGTTGGGTGCGATGAGCACGCCCAGCGGCCCGCCCGAGCGGGCCGGCGGTGCCGCGGCCAACTGCTCACGCAGCGTGGCGAGCCTGGCCTCGTCCCACCCGGTCGTGCCGACGACGACGTGCACCCCCCGCTGCAGGCACGCCTGCACGTTGCCCGGCGAGGCCGCCGGCACCGAGAACTCGACGACGACGTCCGCGCCGCCGAGGTCGCCGAGGTCGTCGCCGACGTCGTAGCCACCGACCAGCCGCAGTCCCTCGGCCGCCTCGACCGCGCGGCATACGGTGGAGCCCATCCGGCCCCGGGCGCCGATCACGGCGACGTCGATCTCGGTCATGGCGGCCAGCCTACGATGCGTGGCATGGACCTCGACGACGCCGTGGACGAGCTCTACGGGGTGGCGCTCGAGGACTTCCTGGCGACCCGGACCGCGCTGGTCGCCCGGGCCAAGGCCGCCGGCGCCAAGGACGCCGCGAAATCCCTTGGCGCGCTGCGCAAACCGACGGTCGCCGGGTGGGCGATCAACCTGCTGGTGCGGCACCGGCCCGACGACGCGGCGCGGGTGGCCGACCTGGCGGGTCGGCTGCGGACGGCGACCGAGCGGCTCGACGGGGGCGCGCTCAAGCAACTCGGCCGCGAGCGCAGCACCCTGGTCGACGACATCGTCGCGGCGACGGTCGACCTCGCGCGGGAGGCCGGGGGGACCGTGTCCCCGGTCGTCGCGCGGGAGATCGGCACGACGTTCGTCGCGGCGATGGCCACGGCCGAGGCGTGCGAGGCGGTGCTGTCCGGGCGGCTGACCCGGGCGCTGGAGTATGCCGGTTTCGGCGACGTCGACCTCACCGAGGCGACGGCCCGGCCGCTGCGGGTCGTGCGGGACGGCGAGCGGGCACCCCGAGCGGCTCGGCGGGTGTCCGAGCCGTCGGCGCAACGGCGAGAACCCGACCCGGGTGTCTCCCAGGACGAGACGGTCGGCTCGCCGGTCGAGACGGTCGACTCGGCTGACCGGAGGTGTCCCGGCGACGCTCCCGAGTCCGAGCCGGAGTCGGACGGCGACACCTGGGAGGGCGTCGCCGAGCGGGCCGCCGAGGCCGAGCGGGCCGAGGAGGAACGGGCGGCGGCCCTCGCGGCCGCGGAGGCCGAGCTCGCCCGGGCGATGCACGCGGCGACCCGGGCGGGCGACCGGCACCGGGCGGTCTCGGCCGAGCTCGAGCTCGCCGAGAATCGGGTCGCCACCCTGCAGCGTGACCTCACCCGGGCCAGGACGGCGCGGGACACGACCGCCGACGCGCTCGCCGACGCGCAGGTGGCGATGCAGGCGGCCCAGCGCGAGGTGCGCCGGGCCCGGGCCGGCGTCGAGGTGGCCCGGGCCCAGCAGGCCTGACACCGGGGGACCTGTCCCCGCGCTCATCACCGCGGGGGCACCTCCACGCCGTCGTGCCGGGCCCGCGGCCGGGTCCGCCCGACGGCTGAAACCCGCGCGCGCCCGGCGCGCCCGCAGGGCAGGATCGCAGGCATGTCCTCCTCCCCCGCCCGACCGCAGATCCGTCGGCTCGCCGACCGGGCTCGCACCCGGCGCGCCGATCTCGACGACATCCTCGACGCCGGCTGGACCGGGACCCTGTCCGCGGTGGTCGACGGCCTGCCCCAGGTCGTGCCGCTGCTCTATGCCCGCGACGGCGATCAGGTGCTGCTGCACGGCTCGACCGGCGCGGGCACGCTGCGGGCCGCCGCGGCCGGCGCCCCGGTCGCGCTGTGCGTCCTGCACCTGGACGGATTCGTCTACGCGGCATCGTTGTTCGACTCGAGCGCCAACTACCGCTCGGCCGTCGTCACCGGCACCTGCACGGTCCTGACCGACGAACAGGCCGACCGGGCCCTCCTCGCGCTGAGCGAGCACCTCATGCCGGGCCGACCCCAGGAGGTGCGCGGCAACACCCGCAAGGAACGGGCGGCCACCTCGGTGCTCGCGCTGCCGATCGTCGAGGGCCGGTGGGCGGCCAAGATGCGCGCCGCCCCGCCATCCAGGGACCAGGACGACGATCCCACGGTGTGGACCGGGGTCCTCCCGGTCTCCACGACGTTCGGTGAGCCGGTCGACGCGCCGTGGGCGGACGGCATACCGGTCTCGCCGTCCGTGCTGACCCGACTGGGGCGCAAGTGACCGAGCAGCGGCTCCCGTGGCAGGCCAAATTCGTTGCCCTGGCACTGATCTGGGGCTCGAGCTTCCTGCTCATCAAGCTCGCGATCGCCTCCTTCGACCCGGTGCAGGTGGGCGCGGCACGGATCGTCCTCGGCGCCGCGGTGCTGCTCGCGATCGTCACCGGCCGGCGAATCCGGCTGCCCCGCAGCCGGCGGGTCTGGCTGCACCTGCAGGTGACCTCGCTGTTCCTCGCCACCATCCCCTTCCTGCTCTTCCCGCTCGGCGAGCAGCGGGTCAGCTCGGCGCTGGCGGGGATCGGCAACGCCACCACGCCGCTCGCGACCGTCGTCGCGACCCTGCTGATGCTGCCGCGAGAGCGGCTGCCGGCCCGCAAACTGGTCGCCGTCGTCATCGGCTTCCTCGGGGTGGTCGTCATCAGCGAGCCGTGGGCGGCCGGCCGGCCCGACCTGCTGGGCTTCGGCATGACCGTCGTCGCCGGCGCGTGCTACGGCGTGGGGTGGACCTACATCAAGCGCTTCCTCTCCAGCGGTGACATCGGTGGATTGGCCCTGCCCGCAGCGCAGCTCATGGCGGCCTCGGCCCAGATGGCGCTGGTCACCGTCGTCTGGTGGTGGTGGCACCGCGAGACCCTGCCGACCCCGTGGGCTCCCGCGCACCCCGGCGAGGTGCTGCCCGCGCTGCTCGCGCTCGTCGTGCTCGGCGTCGTCGGCACCGGCCTGGCCTATGCCATGCAGTTCGACGTCTTCCGGGCGATCGGCCAGCAGGTCAGCTCGACGGTGACCTACCTCATCCCGGTCGTGGCCGTGCTGCTCGGCGTGCTCGTGCTCGGCGAGCACCTCGGCTGGGCGCAACTGGCCGGCTTCGCCATCGTGCTGTCCTGCGCCGTCGTCATCGGGCTGCCGGACCGGCGCGGGGTCGCCGCGTAGCGACCGGTCGAGCGGATTGGGCTCCCTCGACCACCCCCGCCCCACGATCGGTCCGCGTCGTCCACCTGCGGTTACTGGAACTCCAGGGTCGCCCGGCGTCTTGACATCCGCTCAAGCACCGCGAGCAGCACCAATCCGACACCGGCGCAGAGCAGCCCGACACCCACCTCGCGCACCAGCAGCGGCGCGACATCGGCCAGGGAGGCTCCGGCGGCGACCTCTCGGGAAGCCTCGATGGCGTGGCTCATCGGCAGCCACCGCCCGACCCCCGCCACCCACGAGGGCAGCGAGTCGAGCGGGATGTTCGCGCCGGCGGCGATGAGCAGCAGCCCGAAGATGACGTTGTCGAAGACCGCGGAGGACCGCACGACCAGCGACAGCGACCCGGTCACCAGCCCGAGCCCGGTGCACGACGCGGCGGCGACGGCGAAGGTCACCGGCAGCCCGGTCCACGACGACGCCGGCAACGACACCCCGAGCAGCAGCGCGCCGACGACCAGCGCGACCAGGCAGACGAACCAGCCGTTGACGACGACCGGGATCGACCGGCCGAGGAACAGCGCGGTGCGCGGCGCCGGCGAGGCGAGGATCAACGAGAGCGTCTGCGCGTTCCGCTCGCCCCCGATCGTGTGCGACATCGCGAACAGGCATGGGATCGCGGCATATTGGACGGCGTTGCCGATGAGGTAGAAGCGGTCGTCGCCGACGCCGGCGCTGCGGCCGATGAAGGCGAACAGCAGGATCTGCATGACCGGCGCGACGACCAGGGACGGCACGTAGACGTAGGGGTTGAGCCAGTTGAACAGCGCCCGGAACGACGTCAGCCCCCCGACGGTGAGGATGCGCAGCGCGTTCATCCGGTATGCCGCCCGCTCACGTCAGCGCCAACGTCGCGCGGGCGCGGGCCGAGTCGACGACGCGCTCGCAGATCAGCGCCGCGACCGCGGCATACCCGAGACCGAGGGCCGCGCACACGCCGATCTGCAGCCACGGCGCCTCCCCCGCGACGGCCAGCCGGAGGCCCTCCATGCCCCAGGTCGGCGGCAGCGTCCGAGCCACCCAACCGGCCCAGTCCGGCAGCAGGGTGAGCGGCACGAGGAAGCCGCACAGCAGCCAGCCCGGGTACTCCAGGACGTTGCCGAGGGCCCAGGCGGTGCGGTAGCGCACGACCGAGACGGCGAGCAGGAAGCCGAACATCGCGATCGACAGCACGGTCACGACGAGCGCAACCGCGAAGGCGAGCGGCGAGGCGATCGGCACCTCGATGCCGAACAGCACCCGCCCCCAGATCAGCGTGGCGACGAGGGAATACATCGCGAGTGAGGCCATGGCCGTGGTGACCGGCGTCAGCACCCAGGCGAGACGGGTCGGTGAGGCGATGATGAGCTCGAGGGTCCCGAACCAGCGCTCGCGCTGCATCGCGCTCGACCCCGTCGTCGCGATCGTCGACCAGGTGCCCATGACCGCCGAGCCGAGCCCGGCGTAGACGAGCGAGGCCGGGTCGCCGTTCTGCCGGAAGATGAGGAACGCGGTCGTCGCGAAGAAGAGCGGCCAGATCACCTGGAAGACCCCGTCGAAGGCGGATGCCGCGAGGGTCTTGAGCGAGAGCCAGTAGCAGACCACGAGCATCCGCAGCCGACGGCGGACGGCCGTCACCGAGACCCCCTCACGACCCGACCAGCTCGACGTAGGCGTCCTCGAGGGTCGGCTCGCGCTGGGCCACCCGCCCGACCGGCACGCCGGTGAGCGCACCGAGCACGCCGGCCGTGACATCGGCTCCGGGCTCGACCTGGACGATGAGCTGCTCGGCCTGTCCCACGGTCGTGACGACCGCCGACCGCACGCCGGCGAGCGAGCTGACCGCCGCGACCCGCTCGGCGACCCCGCCGAAGGTCTCGACCTCGACGACCGACCCGGCCGAGACCCGCTGCTTGAGCTGGGCCGGGGTGCCCTCGGCGACCAACTCGCCGTCGCGGATCACGGCGATGCGGTCGCACAGCTCGTCGGCCTCGAACATGTAGTGCGTGGTCAGCAACACGGTCTTGCCCCGGATGCGCAGGTCGTGGATGGTCTGGCGCAGCTCGCGGGCCCCGACCGGGTCGATGCCCAGCGATGGCTCGTCGAGGAACAGCAGGTCCGGGTCGTGCAGCAGCCCGCGGGCGATGTGCAGCCGCTGCCGCATGCCGCGCGAGTAGCCCTCGACCCGCTCGCCCTCCCGCCCGGTGAGCCCGACCTGCTCGAGCAGGCCGGCGATCCGAGCCCGCTGCTCGCGCGGCGGCACGCCGTAGAGCTCGGCGAAGTAGCGCAGGTTGTCCAGCCCGGAGAGCCGGTCGTAGAGGCCGCGGTCGCCGCCGAAGACGTAACCGATGCGCCGGCGCACCTCGCGGGCCTCGCGGACCACGTCGTGCCCGAGGATCGTCGCCGAGCCGGAGGTCGGCAGCAGCAGCGTGATGAGCATCTTGATCGTCGTGGTCTTGCCGGCGCCGTTGGGACCGAGCAGGCCGAAGACCTCGCCGCGGTCGATGTGGCAGCTCACCCCGCGCACCGCCTCGACGTGCTTGCGCCGGCGTCGCAGCGCCCCGGACGTCGTCGTGAAGGTGCGGCGCAGGTCATGCGCCTCGAGGATGCTCATCGTCGCTCCCGCAGGTAGTGCGCCTCGCCGTCGGCGTTGATGCGCCCGGTCTCGCGGAAACCGGCTGCCACCAAGGCTCTTCGGCTCGCCACGTTGTCGTATGCCGCGTGCGCCTGGACGGTCGCGCCGCTCACCTCCGCGGCCGGCACCACGAGCCGGAGCGCGTCGGTGATCAGGCCCTGGCCGCGCGCCGACTCGACCAGGCCGTAGCCGATCTCGACGACGCCGTCAGCAGCCGGCGGGCCGAAGAAGCCGAGGGTGCCGACGACCCGGTCGTCGCTGCGGCGCACGACCAGCCGGGTCGCCCACTGCCGGTCGGGCACGGCGTCGACGTCGCGCAGCGGGGCACCGTCGAGGTCGTCCCGGCGCGGGAAGCCGTCAACCCAGTCGGCGAGCCGGGCCGTCGGGTCGGCGTTGCCCGCGACGCCGGCCGCGTGCATCGCCGCGACCTCGGCGGTCGTCGCCAGCCGCAGGGTGACCAGCAGCCCGAGCAGCGGACGCGCGCCGAGCGGCTGGGCGGCATACCCGATCGGCGTGTCCGGCAGGTGGATCCAGTAGCGTCGGCGGCCGTCCCGCACCTGCTCGAGCACACCGCCGGCCCGCTCGATGGTGCGCGCCGAGGCGAGGTTGTCGGCGTCGCAGGTCAGCAGCAGCGGGTTGATGCCCAGCTCGGCGGCCTCGGCGACCATGAGCCGCACCGCCTCGGTGGCGACCCCGCGCCGTCGGGCGTGGGGGGCGACGGCATAGCCGATGTGCCCGCCCTCGACGTGCAGCAGGTAGTCGCTGAGGTGCTGGCGCAGGTTGACGGTGCCGACGATCCCGCCATCCTCGACGATCCAGCGGCTCGAGCAGGTGACCCGGTCGGCGGGCAGCTCCTCGCCGCGCTCGCGCGCCAGCATCTGGCGCACCCACGCGACGAACACCTCGGGGTCGGCGGTGGTGCGCAGTTGGTCGGCGTCGCTGCTCGAGCCGGGGATGTCGTCGCTGTCGAAGCCGGCGAGGAAGTCCAGCCACTCGCGATGCAGGCTCGGGTCGGGACGCCGCAGCTCGATCACGTCCTGCACGCTAGGCCCATCGCGGTTCGCACCGCCAACGGGTTTGGGCCCGAGGTGCCAGCCCGTCCGGGGGCGCTGGCCTGCTGGGGACCCGACCTTTCGGGCGTGCTCGGCAACCACCGGTCCGACCGACTCCGGTGGTCGTCCTCGCGGGCGGCCGGCTGAGCGTCCGAGGGCGTGTGGCACGATCGGCTGCTATGAGCAGTCTCGCCCGTGCGGAGCGGGCCGCCATCTGCGCCACCTTCGAGCGGGTCGGGGCCGGCGCTCCCACGCTGTGCGAGGGCTGGACCGCCGCTCACCTGGCCGCGCACCTGGTCATCCGGGAGACCCGGCCCGACCTGGCCGCCGGCATCCTCGTGCCGCTGCTGGCCGGTCGGCTGGCCCGGGCCATCGACGAACGGGCCCGCGACGACTTCGCCGGGCTGGTCAACGAGGTGCGCCACGGCCCGCCGATCTGGACGCCCACCGGGCTGTTGCCCTTCCTGGACGAGGCGGCCAACACGGCGGAGTTCTTCGTGCATCACGAGGACCTACTGCGGGCCCAGCCCGGGTGGGACCAGCCGCGGGTGCTCGACGACGAGGAGCAGCAGCGGCTGTGGGACACGCTGCAGCGGATGTCCGGGCTGCTCTACCGCCGCGCCGAGGTCGGTGTCGTCCTGGTCGCCGACGGCATCGGGCGGCAGCCGGTCAAGGACCCCGGAGCCGGCCACCGCACCGTGGTGGTGCGCGGCCCGGTGACCGAGCTGGTCATGTTCTCGTTCGGCCGCCCGGCCGCCGCCCGGGTGACCTTCAAGGGGCCCACCGCAGACATCACCGCCCTGCCGGCGACCGAGCTGGGCGGCCCGTGACCCCGGGTATGCCGCGGGCCGGGCTGGTGGCGGTGGCGCTGCTCGTGGGGGCCTGCACGACGGGCGGTTCGTCGGCCGGCGCTGCCTCGACCGGAGCTGCCTCGTCGGGCAGCCCGGCACCGACCGTCCCGACCGTCCCGACCGGCCCGACCGGCCCGACCGACCCGACGGCCGCCCGGACCGCCCCGGCGGCGGTGGACTGGCGCTCCGGCCCGCAGGTGGCCGGGGTGGACGTCTCGGCCTATCAGCCCCGCGTCGACTGGCCCGGCCTGCACGCGGCCGGGGTCCGCTTCGCCTGGGTCAAGGCCACCGAGGGCCGCACCTGGCGCAGCCCCACCCACGACGGCCAGCGCGCCGGGGCGCGGGCGGGCGGCATCCTGGCCGGCGCGTATCACTATGCGCGCCCGGCCAGTTCGTCCGGGGCCGTGCAGGCGCGCTTCTTCGTCGCCAACGGTGGCGGCTGGAGCCCGGACGGACTGACCCTGCCGGGCGCGCTGGACCTGGAGCGCAACGACTCCGGCGACCCGTGCTACGACCGGACCCCGGCGCAGCTGGTCGCCTGGGTGCGCGACTTCTCCGACACCTATCGCGGGCTGACCGGCCGGGCGCCGGTCATCTATGCCCAGGCCGACCTGTGGGCCCAGTGCCTGGCCGACGACCGGTCGTTCGGGGCGACCAACCCGCTGTGGCTCTTCGACCACGAGGGCGAGGTCGGCCCGTGGCCCCCCGGCTGGGAGCGGCCCACGGTCTGGCAGCGCGGCGTCGAGGGCGGCCTGGACCGCAACGTGTTCTTCGGCACCGAGGCCGACCTACGGGCCTGGGCGCTCAGAGCAGCCGGACCGGCGTGAACAGATCGGCGTAGACCAGCAGCAGGGTCATGACGATGAACACGCTGGACACGGCATAGGCCAGCGGCAGCGCCTTGGCCACGTCGACGTAGCCGGGGTCGGGCCGCCCGAGCAGCCGGGCGCCGCGCCGCTTGATGCCCTCCCAGACCGCGCCGGCGATCTGGCCGCCGTCCAGCGGCATGAGCGGGATGAGGTTGAACAGGAACAGCGCGAGGTTGACCCCGAAGATCAGGCTGATGACCCAGGCGATCTTGCCCCGCAGGTCCAGCCCGGGGTCGGCGACGACCTCACCGCCGACCCGCGCCACCCCGACGACCGAGATCGGCCCGTTGGGGTCGCGCTCCTGCTGGCCGGTGACGGTCGCCACGATGCCGACCATCTTCTCCGGCACCCGCACCAGCACCTGCGCGGTGCGGGTCAGCATGTCGCCGAGGATGCCCGGCACCGCGGTGATCGGCTGGCGGACGTAGCCGACGGTCGCCGAGGCACCGAGGAAGCCGACCGTCTCGGTGGCGACCGAGCCGTCCGGGTTGGCCTTGACGGTGCCCTCGGGGGTGATCGCCGCTCGGGTCACCGTGGCGACGTGGACGGTGACCGGCACCCGCTGGCCGGCCCGGTCCACGATCAGGGCCATGTCCTTGCCGGCCGAGTTGCGGATGACGTCGGTCACCTCGGTCCACAGGGTGACCGGGGTGCCGTTGACCTCGACGATCCGGTCGCCGGCCTGCATCCCGGCCAGCGCGGACGGCGGCGCCGGGTCGCCCGGCCGGCATTGCGGCACGATGTCGGTGCGGCTCGGGGTGCCGCTCGGCACGCAGCTGGCGACCTGGGAGACGGTCGGCAGCAGGGCCTGCTGGCCGATGCCGCAGACGAGCACGACGAGCAGCCCGGTCGCCAGGACGAGGTTCATCAGCGGGCCGCCGAACATCACGGCGATCTTCTTGGGCACCGACAGCTTGTAGAAGACCCGGTCCTCGTCGCCCGGCTTGACCTCGACCAGGGCGTCGTTGCGGGCCTGGTCGACGAGCTGGCCGATGCGGCTGGTCGAGGAGTCGCGCAGCAGGCCGGGGGCGTCACCGGGCTTGGGCGGGATCATCCCGATCATCCGCACGTAGCCGCCCAGCGGGACGGCCTTGATGCCGTACTCGGTCTCGCCGCGGCGCCAGGACCACACGGTGCGCCCGAACCCCACCATGTACTGCGTGCACTTGACCCCGAACCGCTTGGCCGGCACCAGGTGTCCCAGCTCGTGCAGCGCGATCGAGATGCCGATGCCGATGGCGATGAGCAGCCAGCCCAACACCGTGAGGGCGATCTCCACGTGTCTCCTTCAGCCGCCGAGCACGCGCTCGGCCTCGTCGCGGGCCCACCGGTCGGCCCGCAGCACCTGTGCAACGCTCAACGACGTGGCGTCGCTTCCCGTGCCCGCGCGGCAGACCTGCTCCGCGTCCCCTCCAGTATGCCGCTCGACGACTCGAGCGACGGTGTCGACGATCGCGGTGAAGCGGATCCGGCCGTCGTGGAAGGCGTCGACACACACCTCGTTGGCGGCGTTGTAGACCGCCGGGGCGGTGCCGCCGAGCCGGCCGACCGCGTAGGCGAGCGGGACCGCCGGGAAGGCTTGCTCGTCCAGCGGCTGGAAGTCCCAGGTCTGCGCCGCGGTCCAGTCGCACGGCTCGTCGACGTCGGCCAGCCGCTGCGGCCAGGACAGCCCCAGGGCGATCGGCACGAGCATCCGCGGCGGGCCGGCCTGGGCGATCGTCGAGCCGTCGTGGAACTCGACCATCGAGTGGATCTGCTGCTGCGGGTGGACCACGACGACGATCCGGTCGAAGCCGACGCCGAAGAGCAGGTGCGCCTCGATGACCTCCAGGCCCTTGTTCACCAGGGTGGCCGAGTTGGTCGTGACGACCCGGCCCATGGCGAAGTTGGGGTGCGCCAGCGCCTGGGCCGGGGTGACCTCGTGCAGCCGCTCCCGCGGCATACCTCGGAAGGGGCCGCCGCTGGCGGTGATGACCAGCCGGCGCACCTCGTCGGCCCGGCCGCCGCGCAGGCATTGCGCGATGGCGCTGTGCTCGCTGTCGACCGGCACGATCTGGTCGGCGCGGCGCAGCGCGGCCCGCACCAGCGGTCCGCCGACGATGAGCGACTCCTTGTTGGCCAGGGCCAGGGTCGAGCCGGCGCCGAGCGCCGCGAGGGTGGGGGCCAGGCCGATGCTGCCGGTGATGCCGTTGAGCACGACGTCGACCGGGCGGGCGGCGACCTCGGCGCTCGCGTCCGGGCCGACGAGCACCTCGGGACGGTAGGCCGCCCGGCCGGCTGCCGTCGCCGCCGCCCCGATGGCGGCGCGCACCTCGTCGGCGTCGGCGTCGCCGACCGCGACCGTGTCGACCTCGAGCGCGACCGCCTGCTGTGCGAGCAGCCCGAGCCGGCCGCCGCCGGCGGTCAGCGCGGTGACCCGGAAGCGCTCCGGGTGGGCCTGCACGACCTGGCTCGCCTGGGTGCCGATCGACCCGGTCGAGCCGAGGATGGTCACGCGGCGGGGGCCGGTCGGGGGGCCGGAGGTGCTCACCACCCCATTGTCGCAGGGTCGCGGACCGGGCCCGGTCAGCCGCCGGCGGGGCCGAGCACGGTGACCGTCAGGTCGTCCCGCTCGGCCTCGACCTGCTCGAGCACCGAGAGCACGGCCCCGAGCAGGCGCGGGTCGACGGCCGCCAGGTCGCCGGTGTCCCAGATCAGTTCGATGATCCGGTCGCTGTCGTCGGCCAACTCGCGCAGCGCGTCGACCAGGGCGTCGAGGTTGCGGCCGAACCACTCGGGCAGGTCCAGCCCGCGGGCGAATGTGTCCAGGACGGCCCGCTTGGCGGCCTCGGGCCGCAGCCGGGGGGCGGGTGCCGGCACGACGCGCACGGCGTGGCCGGCGGCATACGCCTGCTGCACGAGCCGGCCGACCGGCCCGCTGGTCCGCCTCATGAGCCCTCCCGGATCCGCCGGAACGAGTCGTAGTGGTCGTCCGTGTAGTAGAACTCGCCACCCCGGCCGGCGACGATCCGCCGGGCCCCGCGGTCGGGCGATCCCGGTGTGACGACCGTGTATTCGCGGTAGTAGCCGCTGGGCCGGCCCGGCAGCAGGCCCTCGCGGTTGCCGAAGGTCTGGTCGTCGTTGCGGGGATAGGGGTAGGGCCCGCCCCGGCGGATCAGCGCGAGGGTCTCGCGCGCCTGGCTCGGCAGCGTCGACTCCTCGACCCAGCGCAGCCCGCTCGCCGGGTCGCGGTCGGCCAGAGCTGGGCTGGTCGTCGTGGCGCGCGGGGTCGGAGCCGGGGTCGAGGTCCGCGCCGGGGCCAGCGGGCCGGCCGGGCCGGTGCCGGCGGCACCGAGCGGGCCGGTGGTGGCGCGGACGGTGCCGGTGGTCGCGGCGGCCGAGGGGCCCGGCACCCCACCGGGATCGCCGCGCAGCCAGACGAAGGCGACCACGGTGCCGGCGACCAGCAGCGTGACGGCCAGCACGATCGCGGCGAACTGCCGCGCGGCGCGGCGGGAGTCGGTCGGCACGCGGCCCATCATGGCAGCCGGCGTCGGCGGGCCCGTCGGTCGGCTCGTCGGTCGGCCGTCAGTCGGGCAACCGCGGCACCGAGGCCAGCAGCCGGCGCGTGTAGTCCTGCTCGGGTGAGCGCAGCACCCGGTCGGTCGGGCCCTGTTCGACGACCCGACCGCCCTGCAGCACCACGGTCCGCTCGCACAGCGCCGCGACCACGCTGAGGTCGTGGCTGACCATGACGACGGTCAGCCCGTGCTCGCGGGCCAGCCGGTCCAGCAACTCGATGACCTGGATCCGGGTCGTCACGTCGAGGGCGCTGACCGGCTCGTCGGCCAGCAGCACCCGGGGCCGGGCCACGATGGCGCGCGCCACCGCGATGCGCTGACGCTGGCCACCGGAGAACTCGTGCGGGAAGCGTTGCGCCGCATCGGGACTCAGGCCCACGTCAACGAGTGCCTGCCGGACCAGGTCGTCGGCGGTGCTGCCGTCCGCGACGCGCAGCGAGGTCAGCGGCTCACGGATGATCCGCCCGACCCGCTGGCGGGGGTCCAGCGACGAGTAGGGATCCTGGAAGACGGTCTGCACGCTGCGCCGGAAGCCGCGCATCAGCGCGCGGTCCCGGGTGTCCAGCGCCGCACCGTCGAAGAGCACCTGTCCCGCGGTCGGTGCGGCCAACCCGAGCAGCAACCGCAGGATCGTCGTCTTGCCCGACCCCGACTCCCCCACCAGGCCCAGGTCGTCGCCCTCGTCGATGGTCAGCCAGACGTGCTGCACCGCCGGCGCCGCCCGCCGGCCATAGGCGTATGCCGCGTCGCGCAGTTCGAGCACCGGGGTGGCCCGCGGGCCCCCGGCCGCCGGATCACCCTGCGCGCCTGGATCACCCTGCGCGCCTGGACCACCCTGCGCGGCAATCGGATCCGGGCCGGCGGCGGCGTCGGCGGGAGTCGCGTCCCGGGGGCTGGACGCGCCGGGGACGGCGGCGGGGCCTGGGACGCTCATCCGAAGTCCAGGGCCCGGTCCAGGGTGCGGGCGCTGGCGACCAGCGCCCGCGTGTAGTCCTGCTCGGGCTCGCGCAGCAGCCGGTGCACCGGGCCGCGCTCGACGATCGCGCCGCCCTGCATGACGAGGGCCTGCTCGCACATCCGGGAGACGACGGCCAGGTCGTGGCTGACGAAGATCAGCGCCATGCCACGCTCGCCGACCAGGCCGTCCAGCAGGGTGAGCACCTCCTGCTGGACCGTGACGTCGAGGGCGGTGGTGGGCTCGTCGGCGATGAGCAGCCGGGGGCGGCAGGCCAGCGCGGCGGCGATGGCGACCCGCTGCCGCTGCCCGCCGGAGATCTCATGCGGATAGGAGCGGGCGATGCGCTGCGGTTCGGCCAACCGGACCTCGGCGAGCGCCTGCTGGACGGCGTCGGCGAGCGGCCCGCCCCGCAGCCCGAGATGCCGGCGCAGCGGCAGGGCCACCTGGTCGCCGAGGCGCATCAGCGGGTCCAGCGCGGTCAGCGGCTCCTGGAAGACCAGCGACACCACCGAGCCGCGCAGCCGGGACAGCTCGCGGTCGCGGCCGCCGATGACCTGGTGCCCGTCGAGCAGCACCGATCCGGCGGCGCGCAGCCCGGCCGGCAGCAGCCCGGTGACGGCGAACGAGGTCAGCGACTTGCCCGACCCGGACTCCCCGATGATGCCGAGCCGCTGTCCCGGCTCGAGGTCGAACGACACGTCACGCACCAGTTCGGTGCCCGCGTCGGTGCTGACCCGCAGCCCGGACACCTCGAGCAGGCTCACCGCGACCTCCGACGGGTCGGGTCGGCGACCTCACGCAGCCCGTCGGCGACCAGGTTGATGCCGATGACCAGGGTCACCAGCGCCACCCCGGGGGCGAGGGCGCCGAGCGGGGCGACCGAGACGGTCTGCTGGGCCTCCTGCAGCAGCCGGCCCCAGGACGCGTTGGGTGGCGGCGCCCCCAGGCCCAGATAGCTCAGGCTGGCCTCGGCCAGCACGGCCACGCCGAACTGCAGGGCGAGTTGGACGACCAGCGCGGGCCAGATGTTG
Organism: uncultured Intrasporangiaceae bacterium; assembly: GCA_964647395.1. Classification (GTDB taxonomy): domain Bacteria; phylum Actinomycetota; class Actinomycetes; order Actinomycetales; family Dermatophilaceae; genus Phosphoribacter. The sequence goes on from CAZYHR010000017.1 coordinate 22,271, forward strand.
GGCAGCACGTGGTGCAGCACGACCCCTGGCCAGGAGGTGCCCGAGGTGCGCGACGCGACGACGTACTGCTGGGACAGCACCCGTTTGGTGAGGATCCGGGTGAACCGCGCGATGACCGAGGACATGGCGACCCCGATGGCCAGGATCGCGGTCGTCATCGACGCGCCCAGCGCGGCGACGATGAGCATCGCCAGCAGCAGCACCGGGAAGGCGATGAGGATGTCCAGGGCCGCCGACAGGGTGTCGTCCAGCCAGCGGCCGGCGAAGCCGGCCAGGATGCCGATGGTCACCCCGACGAGGGCACCGACCAGCACACTGCACACCCCGACGAGCAGGGCGATGCGCGCCCCGACCATGAGCTGGGAGAACAGGTCGCGGCCCAGCCGGTCGGTGCCGAGCCAGTGTGCCGCGCTGGGCGGCTCGAGCCGGCTGCCCGACGTGTCGGCCAGGTCGTAGGGCAGCCAGGCCAGCGAGACCAGGGCCAGCACCACGGTGAGGCCCACCAGGGTCAGGCCGACCCCGAGGACGATCGAGCGCGGCATCCGGCGTCGTCCGGCGCGCTCCGGCGCGAGCGCCGAGGCGGTCATCAGGTGACCGCCAGCTGGGTGCGCAGCCGCGGGTCCACCAGCCGCTGCGCGACGTCGGCGGCGAAGCCGATGACCAGCACGAGCACGGTGCTGACGAACAGGACCCCCTGGATGTTGGGGTAGTCGTGCTGGGCGACGGCGGTGAGCAGCATCGAGCCGAGCCCGGGCAGCGTGAACACGGCCTCGACGACGACGGCCCCGAGGAAGGTCGTGGCCAGTTCGATGCCGAGGATCGCGATGACCGGCACCGCGCCGTTGCGCAGCCCGTGCCGCAGCATCGCCTGGCCCGTCGTCGCGCCCAGCGCCCGGGCGTTGCGCAGGTAGTCGCTGCCGAGCACGTCGAGGGTCGCGCTGCGGACGTAACGGGTCAGCGAGGCGCCCATGATCAGCGAGATCGTCGTGACCGGCAGGACCAGGCTGTGCCACATGCCGGCGCCGTCGGCCCAGCCCTCGACCGGTATGCCGCCGCTCGGGAACCAGCCCAGCGTCACCGCGAAGACGGTCACCAGCAGGATGCCGACCCAGAACACCGGGATCGCGATGCCCAGTTGGGAGAGCATGGACAGCGCCGAGCCGTACCAGGTGTGCGAGCGCCACGCCGCGGTGAACCCGACGAGGGTGGCCAGAACGGTCGCGATGACGAAGGACGTGATGGTCAGCGGCACGGTGACCGTCATCCGCTGCCCGATCTCGTCACCCACCGGCAGGCTGCTGACGAACGAGCGGCCCAGGTCGAGCCGGAGCATCTCGCCGAACCAGGTGGTGAACTGCTGCAGCATCGGCTGGTCCGAGCCCACCTGCCGGCGCGCGGCGTCGATCTGCTCCTGGGTGGCGTTGACCGAGATGAGAGCGTTCGCCGGGTCGCCGGGCAGCAACCGCAGCAGGACGAACATCAGCACCATGGCCAGCACGAGCGACACGAGCAGGAACGCCGTGCGCCGCAGCAGGTAGGCCAGCATCGGACCGGGCGGGCCGGATCAGCCCTTGCTGATGTTGTAGACGTAGAACTGCGAGTTGAGACCGTTGACCGGGTAGCCGCTCACCTTGGAGCTCGCCACGGTGATCTGCGGGTAGAGGAACAGCCAGACGCTGGCGGCGTCCTTGGCGATCTGCTCGTTGACCTGCTTGAGCTTGGCGGTCTGGTCGGCCTCGGTCGCCGACTGCTCGGCCTCCTTGACCCACTGGACGACCTGCGGGTTGTGGTAGCCCCAGTAGAAGTCGGGGTTGCCGTACCAGACGATGTCGCGGTCGTTGACGTGCTCCTGCAGGGTGGCCTGGAAGTTCTTCTCCTTGAACACCTTGGAGTACCACGTGTCGGCGGTGATCGGGTTGATCCGCACGGTGACCCCGACCTTGGCCAGTTCGCTCTTGACGAACTCGGCGACCGCCGGGTGCGGGTCGTAGGTCGGGCTGTCCAGGGTGAACTCGAAGCCGTTGGGGTAGCCGCCCTCGGCGAGCAGGGTCTTGGCCCGGGCCGGGTCGTAGGGGTTCTCACCGGTGAGGTCGACGAACCACGGGTCGGTCGGCGGGACCATCGAGCCGATGAGCTTGCCGTGGTCGCCCCAGATCGAGTTGAGCAGCTTCTTGGTGTCGATGGCCGAGTAGATCGCCTTGCGCACCGGGACCTTGTCGAACGGCGCGGTGCGGTCGTTGAAGGCGAGCAGCTCCTTGGTCGTCGAGGTGCCCTCGGTGACCTTGTACGCCTGGTTGCTGGAGAACCTGGTCAGCGCGTCCGGGCTCTGGATGCTCGTGATGACATCGACCTGGTTGGTCAGCAGGGCGTTGGACAGCCCGTTGGCGTCGGTGAAGTAGCGGAAGGTCACCCCGGCGTTCTTGGGCTTGCTGCCCCAGTAGCCGTCGAACGGCTTGAGGGTCAGCGTGGAGCCGCGCTGCCAGGCCCCCAGGGTGTAGGGGCCGGTGCCCCCGGCGGCGGTCTTGAGGTCGGGCACCGTGGTGTCGACGACCCAGACGTAGGTGAGGTTGTAGACGAACGAGATCGAGCGCTGCTTGAGGGTGAAGACCACCGTCTTGGGGTCGGGGGTGGCGATCGAGGAGATGACGGCCAACTGTGACTTGCGGGCCGACTGTGACTCGGGGGCGATGACCCGCTCGACGCTCTTCTTGACGTCCTCGCTGGTCATCGTCCGGCCGCCGTGGAACTTCACGCCGTCCCTGATGGTCACCGTGTAGGTCAGCCCGTCGTCGCTGACCTTGTGGTCGGTGGCCAACAGCTGCTCGACCTTGCCCTGGTCGGTGAGCCGGAACAGTCCCTCGTAGACGTTGCCGTTGAACGCCTCGTTGATGCCCTGCCCGGCGGCGGCGGTGTTGTCGAGGTTCTTGGGCTCGTAGAGCGAACCGATGCTGATCGTCGCCGCCGGGGCGCCGGCCGCACCGGAGGTCGTCGTGCCGGTCGAGCCGGAGCCGCTCGAGCACGCGGACAGGGCCAGGGCGATGACGATCGAGGGACCGAGCAGGCGTGAGGTCATGCCCGCGATCCTAACGGCGGCGCTCAGGTCCCCCGGACAGGTGTCCACGCCGTCGCTGGCCGCTCACTCGGTGAACACCCGCTCCTCGATGAGCTGCTCCTGCACGATGCGTCCCTGCTGCTCGAATCGGCCCTCCTGGAACCGCATCTCGAACTCCACCTGGATGTCCGCCAGGCCGCTGCGGTTCTTCTCGACGGACACGACCGCGAAACGCTTGAAGCGCTCGGCGGCGGTGAGGTCGTACATGAGGTGGTGCCGGGCGATGATGTCGTACTTGCGGTTGATCAGCAGGGCGACGTCGGCCTCGTAGGCCAGGGCCGACGAACCGCGCAGGTCGTGCAGCCGCATCCGCCGGCCGGAGGCCAGCGCGCCCTTCTCGGCGGCGACGATCGCCACGACCGGCACGTCGGCGGCCAGGGCCAGGTCCTTGAGGCCCTCGACGTTGAAGGTGACCCGCTCCTCCTCGACGTGCTGGCTGCCGATGACCGGGATCTTCTGCAGGTAGTCGACCATGACGAGGGGCTCCTCGCCCTGCTCCTTGAGCTCGGCGACGGTGTCGCGGATCTTGGCCAGGTCGGTGGACTGGCCGCTGGACTCGTGGATGTGCAGCCGCGCCCCGTAGGAGCGCATGGCCGCGATCGCGGGCACCGCGCCGGGCAGGTGGGCGATGCGGTGCTCGAGCGCTGCGGGGACCCCGTGGTGGCTCTCCAGCGCCTGGCGGACCTCCTTCATGGTGATGCCGCCGGGGCCGGTGGCCAGCGCGGCCTCCATGGTGAGCAGCCGCTCGACCAGGGTGCGCGCCTCCAACTCGTAGGACAGCACCAGGGCACTGCGGCCGTGCGCGACCGCGTGCCGCACCATCTGCAGGGCCATGGTCGTCTTGCCGGTGCCCTGCGCCCCGCCGATCAGCGCCAGTTCGCCGCCCCGCAGGCCGCCGGCCAACTGGGTGTCCAGGGGCTCGAAACCGGTGGGCCACACGGTGGCGCCGACGCTGATGCCGGCCCGCATCCGCAGGTCGGCCTCGTCGAGCACGTCGGCCAGGCTGGCCATGCTTGCCGACCGTCCGATCGGAACCGTCGGGAACTCACTCATCCATCCATTGAAGCGCTGCCACGCGCACCCCGGCCAGACCTTGGCCGCTGTTCTGACCGTTCGGACGAGGCCGGCCCGACCAGTCGCTCAGGGATGCAGGATCGGGGTGAGCCGCTCGAGCACCGAGACGTCCTCGATGGTCGCCGGGATCGTCGGGGTGTGCCCGTCGGCGATCTCCCGCATGGTCTTGCGCAGGATCTTGCCGGAGCGGGTCTTCGGCAGCGCGGGCACGATGTCGACCTGACGCAGCGCGGCGACCGCGCCGACCTCCGAACGCACCCGCGCGACGAGCTCGCCGACGATGCGCTCGCCGTCGGCGGCGGCGTCGACCCCCGCCTTGAGCACGACGAAGCCGCGCGGCAGCTGGCCCTTGAGGTCGTCGTGCACCCCGATGACGGCGCACTCGGCGACGGCCGGGTGCCCGGCCAGCGCGGCCTCGATCGAGCCGGTCGACAGGCGGTGCCCGGCGACGTTGAGGACGTCGTCGGTGCGGCCCATGACGTAGAGGTAGCCGTCGGCGTCGAGGTAGCCGCCGTCGCCGGTGAGGTAGTAGCCGGGGTAGCCGGACAGGTAGGACGAGACGTAGCGCTCGTCGTCGTTGTAGAGGGTCGGCAGGGTGCCCGGCGGCATCGGCAGCTTGATGCAGATCGCCCCCTCGGTGCCGGGCTCGACCGGCTCGCCGACGGCGTCCAGGACCTGCACCTGGTAGCCCGGCACGCACACCGACGGCGAGCCCGGCTTGATCGGCAACTGTTCCAGCGGGCGCGGGTTGGCCGCGATGGGCCAGCCGGTCTCGGTCTGCCACCAGTTGTCGACGACCGGCTTGCCGAGCCGGTCGCCGGCCCAGTGGTAGGTGTCCGGGTCGAGCCGCTCACCGGCGAGATAGAGGGTCCGCAGGGCGGACAGGTCGTGGTCCGCCAGCAGCGCACCGTCGGGGTCGTCCCGCTTGATCGCCCGGATCGCGGTCGGGGCGGTGAACATCGACACTGCGGCATACTCCGCGGCGACCCGCCAGAAGGCGCCGGCGTCCGGGGTGCCGACCGGCTTGCCCTCGTAGAGGATCGTCGTCGCCCCGGTCAGCAGCGGCCCGTAGACGATGTAGGAGTGCCCGACGACCCAGCCGACGTCGCTGGCGGTGAACATCGTCTCGCCGGGCTCGACGCCGTAGATGTTGCGCATCGACCAGCGCAGGGCCACCGCGTGCCCGCCGTTGTCGCGGTAGATGCCCTTGGGCTTGCCCGTCGTGCCCGAGGTGTACAGGATGTAGAGCGGATCGGTCGCGGCGACCTCGACGCACTCCGCGCCGGCGTCCCCCGCCGGACCGCCGATGAACTCCCCCCAGTCGACGTCGCGCTCGCCGAGTTGGGCCCGCTCGGCCTCGCGCTGCAGCACGACGACGAGTTCGGGCTGGTGCTGCGACCGGGCGATCGCCTCGTCGAGGAACGGCTTGTAGGCCACCACCCGGCCCGGCTCGATGCCGCAGGAGGCGGACAGGATGACCTTGGGCTGCGCGTCGTCGACCCGGGCGGCGAGCTCGGCGGGGGCGAAACCGCCGAAGACGACCGAGTGCACCGCGCCGAGCCGCGCGCAGGCGAGCATGGCGAAGACCGCCTCGGGCACCATCGGCAGGTAGATGACGACCCGGTCGCCCCGGCCGACCCCGGCGCCGGCCAGCGCCCCGGCCAGGCGGCGCACCTCGCTCAGCACCGCGGCATACGAGTAGGTGCGCTTGGTGCCGGTGACCGGCGAGTCGTAGTGGATCGCTGGCTGGTCGCCGCGGCCGCCGGCGACGTGCCGGTCCAGCGCGTTGTGGCAGGTGTTGAGCGTGGCCCCGGGGAACCACCGGTAGAACGGCGGGTTCGCGTCGTCGAGGACCCGGCCGGGCGGGACCATCCAGTCGATGTCCTGCGCCGCCTGCGACCAGAAGGTCTGCGGGTCGGCGATGCTCGCGTCGTAGGTGCTCCGATAGGCGCCAGTGCTCATGGCTCACCTTGCACCCGCAGGCCGGGTCGGCGCCAGCCGGACCGCGCCGGTCGGTGCGGCGGCTGCGACGAACGGTCGCCGGGCGCCGACGGGATGGAGCAGGCGGCGGCGCCTCTGCGACGATGGCGCCGTGGAGATCGACCGGCTGGAGACGCTGCGCGAGCTGCTGGCCGGGCGGCATACCCCCTTGCACGGCCTGCGGCTGCAGGACCTGGACCTGCACGAGGTCGAGGCGCAGCTGCTGGACCGCACCGACGTCACCGACCTCGTCGTGCTCGGCGGCCGGCTCAGCCCGACGCTGACCGGGCACCTGGTGCGCCACGGGGCGATCGTCTTCCCGACCGACCCGCAGGCGCCGTTGGACGTCTACCGGGCCCGGCTCTACACCGCGGACGAGTTGTACGCCGGGCTGGCCGACGGCTACCCGGCCACCCCGGACGGGCGGGCCTACGCGTGGGCCCTCGACCACCACGCGGGCCACGACGCCTATGCGGCGATGCTGCGGGCGATCCACGACGAGTCGATGACCGACGCGCTCGACGAGGTGCTGCGCGGCTGCCGCGTGGTCGGCGTCATGGGCGGCCACGCCGCCCAGCGCGGCAGCGAGGTGTATGCCGCGGCCGCCCGCCTCGGACTGCGGCTGGCCGACGCGGGCCTGGTCGTGGCCACCGGCGGCGGGCCGGGCGCGATGGAGGCCGCGAACCTCGGGGCCTATGCCGCCGGCGCCCCCGACCTGAGCGCGGCCCTCGGCCTGGTCGGGCGGGTGCCGTCCTATCACCCGGACCTGGCCGACTGGGCCCGGGCCGGTTTCGCCGCCCGCGACCGGCTGGGGGTGCGGGGGCCGGACTCGCCGCTGCGGTCGGTGGGCATCCCGACGTGGTTCTACGGTCACGAGCCGCCCAACGTCTTCGGCCAGCAGATCGCCAAGTACTTCTCCAACGCGCTGCGCGAGGACGGCCTGCTGGCCCGGTGCACCGCCGGCATCGTCGTGCTGCCGGGCGCGGCCGGCACCGTGCAGGAGGTCTTCCAGACCGCGACCCGGCTCTACTACGAGCGGGCCGGGTTCGGCGACGCGCCGGTGGCCGACCGGCCGCCGCTGCCCCCGCTCGTGCTGGTCGGCCGCGACTACTGGACCCGGGTGCTGCCGGCCTGGCCGCTGCTCGGGCACCTGGCCCGCACCCGGCCGATGGCCGGGGCGATCCACCTGGTCGACACCGTCGAGCAGGCGGCCGCGGTGGTGACCGACGAACCGGCCCGGACCTGAGGATCCGCCGCGCAGCCGAGCACCCGCTCAGGTTGCCGCATCGGCGACCCGTTCGCCCGGCCGCGAGGGCTTCGGCTGTGGGGCCGCGCCGGGAGTGCCCAGCCGACGCTACCCGCCCACCGCCTCCCGGGCGGCGACGAAGGCGGCGACGCAGGTGCGCACGTCGGCATCGGAGTGGGCCGCGGACAGCTGCACCCGGATCCGGGCCCGGCCGCGGGGCACGACCGGATAGGAGAAGGCGATGACGTAGACGCCCAGGCCGAGCAGGTGGTCGGCGATCGCGGTGGCCCGCCGCGCGCCGTCATCCCCGGGGAACATGACCGGGGTGATCGGGTGGCTGCCGGGCGGCAGGTCGAAGCCGGCCTCGGTCATCAGCTCGCGGAACCGCATCGTGTTGTGCCGCAACCGCTCCCGGGCCGCACCGGAGGCGGCGACCAGGTCGAGCGCGGCCAGCGACCCGGCGACCACGGGCGGGGCGACCGAGTTGGAGAACAGGTAGGGCCGCGACCGCTGGCGCAGCAGGTCGACGATCTCGCGGTGCCCGGACACGTAGCCCCCCGACGCGCCGCCGAGCGCCTTGCCCAGCGTGCCGGTGAGGATGTCGACCCGGTCCGCCACGCCGAACAGCTCAGGCGTCCCGCGCCCGCCCGCACCGACGAAGCCGACGGCGTGCGAGTCGTCGACGAGCACCAGCGCGGCATACTCGTCGGCCAGGTCGCAGATGCCCTCGAGTGGGGCGAAGGAGCCGTCCATCGAGAACACCCCGTCGGTGACGACGACCCGCCGCCGCGCCCCCGCCGCGGCCTCGAGCTGGACGCGCAGGTCGGCGAGGTCGGCGTTGCGGTAGCGATAGCGCGCGGCCTTGGACAACCGGATGCCGTCGATGATCGAGGCGTGGTTGAGCTCGTCGGAGATGATCGCGTCCGACTCGTCGAAGAGCACCTCGAAGACACCGCCGTTGGCGTCGAAGCACGACGAGTAGAGGATCGTCGCGTCGGTGCCCAGGAAGTCCGACAGCCGCTGCTCGAGCTCGGTGTGCTGGGTCTGGGTGCCGCAGATGAAGCGCACCGACGCCATGCCGAAGCCCCACTCGGCCAGCGCCTCGCGTGCCGCGGCGACGACCTGCGGGTGGTCGGCCAGGCCGAGGTAGTTGTTGGCGCAGAAGTTCAGCACCGGCCCGGCGGCGCCCGCCGGTCCCTCGGCGGCGCCGATGTGCGCCGACTGCGCGGTGGTCAACTGCCGCTCGCGCTTGTACAGCCCCGCGTCCTCGATCTGCTGCAGCGCCTCGGCCAACTGCTCACGCACCGCGCCGTACACACCCGCCTCCTCGGTCCGTCGCCATCCGCCGGTGCCGCCGGCAGGGCGGCCCTGCTCCACCGTATGCCGCGCGGCCGGGTCAGGTGAGGATCCGCCGGAAGGCGCGGCCCAGCGCCGCGCCGTCGACCGGGCGCCCCGGCTCGTAGCTGCAGGCGTGCAGCAGCACCCCGTCGATGAGCGCGAGCATGAGGTCGGCGCGAGCGGCCGGGTCGGCGACGTCGAGGCGGTCGAGCATGACCTCGAGCATGTCGCGCAGGGCCGTGTGCGCCGTGCGGGCCTGGACCGGAAAGGCCCGGACCAGCTCGATGCGGACCATCGACTCCTCGGCCCGGTCCTGGACCAGGGTCGTGACGAAGGCGACGAACTGCTCGACCAGGTCGTCGACGGACTCCGGCACGACGATGCCGAGGCCGACCCAGATCCGCACGTCGTCGGCGAAGATCCCGTCCGAGACCGCCTGGGCCAGCTCCCGCTGGCCGGCCAGCACCGCGGCGGTGCTGCCGGGGTCCAACCCCAGGTGCTGGTCGACGGCCTGCGGCTGCAGGGCCCGCACGCCCTCGCGCTTGGCGATCTGCAGCGCCGCGGCGGCGAGCTGCTCGAGGCTCGGCGGCTCCACCGGCTCGGGCCCCGGGGTCACGCTGGTCTGCTCGGTCATGGCCGACCGGTCCGGGTGGCGCCCAGCCGCGCGCCGGCGGGAGTCCAGGGGAGGTTCATCAGCTGAGCACTCGCCGGATGGCTCGGCCCAGGCCGGGCACCGGCCGGTCGGGGTCGTGGCCGGTGAGGTAGGCGTGCACGACGACGCCCTCGACGAGGGCGAGCAGCATCCGGCCGCGGTCGGCCGGCTCGGGCACCCCCAGGCGGTCCAGGATGACCGTCGTCATCTCGGCGAAGTCCTCGTGCCGGTGCCGCAGCTGCCCGGGGAAGGCGGCGGTCAGGCTCAGCCGGGCGCGCAGCGGGTCGAGCCCGTCGCGCAGCACCGCGGCGACGAAGGCGTCGTAGCGCTCGGGCAGCTCCTCGACGGTCTCGGGTGCCATCGGACCGAGCCCGATCCAGAGCCGCCCCTCGGCCCGGGCGATGGCGTCGAGGATCTCGGTGACCAGGTCCTCGGACGTCTCGAACAGGGCTGCGGCCGTGCCCGGCGCGAGGTGGAGGTAGCAGTCGACCCGGGCGTTGGTCAACGCCTGGGCACCCTCGGTGGCGATCAACGGCACGAGCCGGTCGGCCAGGTCCCGGGGGTCGGGGTCGATGGTGACGGACAACCGGCCGGTCACCGCAGCAGGCGCAGAAACGAGGCCGCCAGCTCGGCGCGGTCGATCTGCTCGTCCTGCCGCAGGGTCAGCGTGTGCATCATGACCCCGGCGACATGGTCGACGAGCGCCCTGGCCCGCTGCGCCGGCTCCGGAACGCCCATCGAGTCCAGGATCACCGCGACCAGGTCCAGCAGCATCTCGTGCCGCTGCCGGAACAGGTCGGGCCGCACCAGGAACAGGGCGATGCGGGCCCGGCCGGCCAGCTCGGGGCGCCGGGAGTTGCCGATGGTCAGCTGGGCCAGCCGGTCGGCGAGCTCCTGGCGGGAGGTGGGGTTGAACAGCCCGCCGGTGGCCGCCCAGGTCTGGCCGTCGAGGACCAGCAGCCGGGCCACCAGAGCGGCCAGCAACTGCTCGCCGTCGGGATAGGCGGCTCGGGTGCGGCCGGGTGCGCGACCGGCCTCGGCGTCGACGGCCGCCGCCGCCAACGCCGCCACGCCGCTGCGGCCGATGATCCGCAGCGCCGCGTCGCAGATGCGCTCCAACTCCTGCGGGTCGGGAGCCGGCGCAGCGTCGTCGGCTCCCCCCGCAGTGACGTTTGGGCTGCCGTCAGGTGCGCCGGTCGGCGCGGCAGCACTCACGCGCAGATCGACGGACGGCAGCATGGGGGACACTCTAGGAGCAGCCCCCCGGCGCCGGGGGACCAAGGACCCGTGACTAGTCCACTCGTCGGACGAAATGATCCGTTGGGGCCACGGTGGCCGGGCCGGGCCGGTCCCAGCGGTCAACTCCAGTCCATGACGACCTTGCCGCACTCGCCGGCCCGGGCGGCCGCGAACGCGTCGGCCCACCGCTTCGCCGGGAAGCGGTGGGTGATGACCGAGGACACCGCCCGGGTCAGCGACGGCGACGAGGCGAGCATCGAGGACATGAGATACCAGGTCTCGAACATCTCCCGGCCGTAGATGCCCTTGAGCGTGATCATGTGGGTGATGACCCGGCCCCAGTCGACGGCATACGCCTGTTTGGGCAGGCCGAGCAGAGCGACCTTGGCCCCGTGGTTGAGGTTGGCGAGCATCTCCTCGAGCGCCGACGGCGCACCCGACATCTCCAGGCCGATGTCGAAGCCCTCGCGCATGCCGAGCGCCCGCTGGGCCTCGCGGATGCGGGTGCGGGCCACGTTGACGACGAGGTCGGCCCCGGCGGCCTGCGCCAGCGCCAGCCGGTAGTCGGAGACGTCGGTGACCACGACGTGCCTGGCCCCGGCGTGCCGGGCGATCGCCGCGGCCATGACCCCGATCGGCCCGGCGCCGGTGACCAGGACGTCCTCGCCGACCAGCGGCCACTGCAGCGCCGTGTGGGTGGCGTTGCCGAGCGGGTCGAAGACCGCGCCGAGATCCGGGTCCAGGCCGGCGGGTTGGACCCAGGCGTTGGCCGCGGGGATGACGACGTAGTCGGCGAACGCCCCGTCCCGGTTGACCCCGACCCCGACGGTGTTGATGCACACGTGCCGGCGGCCGGCCCGGCAGTTGCGGCAGTGGCCGCAGACGATGTGTCCCTCGCCGGAGACCCGGGCACCCACCGTGAGGCCCTGCCGGACGGCGGTGACCGCGGAGACGTCCTCGCCCACCTCGACGATCTCGCCGTAGAACTCGTGCCCGATGACCATCGGCGGACGCACCGTCGCGGCGGCCCAGTCGTCCCAGTCGTGCAGGTGCAGGTCGGTGCCGCACATTCCGGCCCGCAGCACCCGCACCTTGACCTCGAGCGGCCCGCACGTCGGCTCGGGCACGTCGACGAGGTCGAGGCCGGGCCCCGCGGTCACCTTGGCCAGCGCACGCACCTGCCGACGCTATCGCGTCCCCGACGCCCGGGAGGCCGCCGGCCCGGGCGCCGTCCGCCCGGGCCGGTGGTCGACCGGGCCACGGCCTGATCGGGGGTGGGCCGGTCAGCGCTGGAACATCACCGAGGTGACCTTGGCGCCGTCGGTCGCGATCCAGATCGCCCGGCCCTGGAGCTGGTCGACGCTCAGCCCCCACGAGGTCAGCCAGGACGCGGCCGAGAAGGTGTAGGTCGCCGTCTCGGCGGTGGGCTGCCAGCCGGCCACGTCGCCGCCGCGGGTGCGGGCGATGGTGACCCGGACCTGGTCGCCGCTGGCCTGGGCCGCGGTGACCCTGCCCTGGTCGTAGAGCCGGGTGCTCGAGGTCGCCGGGGGCAGCTGGGACCCCTGGGCGATGGTCGACATCGCCTCGCGGATCGAGGCGTCCGAGCTCGGGGCGTAGAGCAGGTAGGGCGCGAGGGTGACCACGGTGTACTGCGTGACCTCGACCTGCTTGGTCCCGCAGGTCCACAGCCACACCCGGTAGTCCGCGGCGCGACCGCCGAGTTCGGCATCGGTGACGATCTTGCTGTCCCGCTGCCCGGGCACGCCTGCGGTCAGGCACACCGCGGTGTCGCCGATGCCGTAGCCGCCCTCGACCTCGGGGTTGACCACGCTGCCGCCGGAGAAGAGCGGGTCGAGTTCGCGGAACTTCACCGGGCAGGAGCCGTCGGGTCCCAGGCACCAGGAGCGATAGGAGCCGGAGACCTGCTCGGCCCGGGCGGTCCAGCCGGCCGGCAGCAGCACGGCCGCCCGGCCCAGGGTGACCCGGGTGCCGGCCGTCCCGGTGCCGCTCGGGCTGGGTGCGGTCGGTGGGAGCACCCCGGTGCCCGGCGGGGTCGCCGGGTCGGTGGCGACGCTCCCGGCGCTGGGCGAGGGGTCCGGGGTCCGGACGGTCTCGGTCGCGGTCGGGGCGGTGGATCCGGCCGGCTGGTTGAGCCGGCGGGCGATGTCGACCGGGCCGATGAGCAGCGCCGCGATGCCGAGCACGGCGGCGGCGGCCAGCAGGGGCACCAGCCACGGCGCGCGCCGGGGGCTGCGCGCCGGCGCGGGGGCGATGGCTGCCCAGTCGATCGGTGGCGGCGTGGCCCGGTCGGGGATGTCGTGGCGGGCCTGCCCGTCGAGGGCTGCGCGCAGCCGGGACTCGGTCGGGTCGTCGGTCAGGTGGAGACGGTCGCTGGTGTTCATCGGGCACCTCCGAGCTGGGTGCGGAGCTTGTCGAGGGCGCGGCTGGCGGTGGACTTCACCGCGCCGGGGGTGATGCCGAGGGCGTCGGCGATCTGGGCCTCGGAGAGATCGGACCAGTAGCGCAGCACGAGGACCTCCTGCATGCGCTGCGGCAGTGACCGGACCGCCGCGAGCATCTCGGTGTCCAGGCCGACCGCCTCGAAGGCGTCGCGCTGCGGGCCCTCCTCGTCGGTGACGATCGAGGGCAGCTTGCGCCGGGCGACCGACCGGTGCCGCAGCGCCGACCGCGCGCCGTTGACGACGGCGACCCGCACGTAGCCGAGCGCGGCCTCCGGCTCGCGCAGGTCGCCCTGCCGGCGGTAGAGCGAGACGAACGCGTCCTGGACGACGTCCTCGGCCGAGGGCACGTCGTCGACCAGCAGGACCGCGAGCCGGACCATGGAGCGCCAGTGCGCGGCATACAACGCCGGGACGTCGATGCGGCTGGTCGGGGCGGGGGTGAGTCGTTGGGCCAGCATGGGCGCGTCCTCCTTTCCCCTGTTGATGTTCTCGTGGGCGTGCGAACAGCTCTGACATCAACAGGTCGCCTCAGCGGGGCGCCGGGTTGCTCGGTGCGGGCCGCGAACGTCAGCCGGTGCGCTCGGACGCGGCCAGTTGCCCGCACGCGCCGTCGATCTCCCGGCCCCGGGTGTCCCGGATCGTCGTCGGGATGCCGTGCCCGCGCAGCCGTTGCACGAACTGCTGCGCCACCCCGGGCCGCGAGGCCGTCCACCGCGAGCCCGGCGTCGGGTTGAGCGGGATCGGGTTGACGTGCACCCAGCCTCGGCCGCGCGCGACGAGCAGTTCGCCGAGCCGGTCGGCGCGCCAGGCCTGGTCGTTGACGTCGCGGATCAGGGCGTATTCGATCGACACCCGCCGGCCGGTCGCCTGGAAGAACCGGTATGCCGCGTCGAGCGCCTCCGCGACCCGCCACCGGGTGTTGATCGGCACCAGCTCGTCGCGCAGTTCGTCGTCCGGGGCGTGCAGCGACAGCGCCAGGGTGACCGGGATGCCCTCTCCGGCGAGCCGGTCGATGCCCGGCACCAGGCCGACGGTCGACATGGTGATGCCGCGCGCCGACAGGCCCAGCCCGTCGGGGGGCGGGTCGACCATCCGGCGGATCGCACCGACCGCCCGCGGATAGTTGGCCAGGGCCTCGCCCATGCCCATGAACACGACGTTGGACACCCGCAGCGGGCTGCTCGCCTCGGCCGGGTCGCCGCCGGGCAGGTCGCCGTGCCGCAGCATCCGGGCCCCGGCGACGACCTGCTCGACGATCTCGCCGGCCGACAGGTTGCGGGTCAGCCCGCTCTGGCCGGTGGCGCAGAAGGGGCAGTTCATGCCGCAGCCGGCCTGGCTGCTGATGCACATCGTCACCCGGTCGGGGTAGCGCATGAGCACCGACTCGACCAGGGCGCCGTCGTGCAGGCGCCACACCAACTTGACGGTGCGCCCCTGGTCGGCGACCAGGTGCCGCACCGGGGTGAGCAGCCGCGGCAGGTAGGCCGCGGCGAGGCCCTCGCGCTGCGCCGCGGGCAGATCGGTCATCTGCGCCGGGTCGTCGACCAGCCGCTCGAAGTAGTGGGTGGACAGCTGCCGGGCCCGGAAGCCGGGGTGGCCCTGCTCGACGAGGGCCTGGGCGCGGGCTGCCGGGTCGAGGTCGGCCAGGTGCCGGGGCGGGGTCCCCCGACGGGGGGCCGCGAAGGTCAGCTCGCCGGGGCGGGGGCGCCGGGCCGCGGGGCCCGGCCGGTCGGTGCTCATCGCCCGCGAACGTAACACGACCCGGGTGCCCGCCCACGGCATACTCGACGGCGGGCACCCGCGGCACTGGAGGAGAGGTCATGAGGCAGGCCACCGGATCGTTCGTCGACGGCGACATCGTGCTGCGCCGGCGGCTGCCGGCCGGCGTCGAGCAGGTCTGGGCGGCGTTGACCGAGAGCGACCGGTGCGCGCGATGGTTCGCCCGGTGGGACGGCTCCCCCGGTCCCGGAGACACCGTGTCGGTGACCTGGACCGCCGAGCAGGGCGAGCCGCAGTCGGCCGTCACCGTGCACGAGTGCGAGCCGCCGCACCTGTTGTCGGTCGCCAGCCAGGACCAGAGCGGAGTCTTCCGCCTGTCGGCCGTGCTGCGCTCGGCCGGGCCGGACACCGAGTTGACCTTCACCCATCACGGCGTCGACCCGGCCGCGGCGGCCCAGTTCGGGCCGGGCTGGGAGTTCTACCTCGACCGGCTCGAGGCGGTCGTCGCCGGGCGCGAGCCGCAGGCGTGGGACCCGGCCATCGAGACCGAACTCGGCCCGCACTACACCACGCGCTGACGCGGCCCGGACCTCCGCGCACGCCCGCTGGGCCTCAGCCGGGCGGCATGAGCAGGGTGAGCACCGCCCAGGTCACCGGGGCGGTGAGCAGCAACGAGTCGAGCCGGTCCATGAGGCCGCCGTGGCCGGGCAGGAAGTCGGACATGTCCTTGATGCCGAGGTCACGTTTGATGCTCGACTCGACGAGGTCGCCGAGCGTGGCGGCGCAGGCGACCAGCGCGCCGAGCACGGCGCCGACGATCGCCGAGCCGTGCAGCGGGGTGACGCTCACCGCGACGGCACCGGTGATCATGCAGCACACCACCGACCCGGCGAAGCCCTCCCACGACTTCTTCGGCGAGATGGTGGGGGCCATCGGGTG
Source organism: uncultured Intrasporangiaceae bacterium (assembly GCA_964647395.1). GTDB lineage: Bacteria > Actinomycetota > Actinomycetes > Actinomycetales > Dermatophilaceae > Phosphoribacter. The sequence continues at coordinate 38,032 of CAZYHR010000017.1, forward strand.
CCGGCCGGCGAGCACCCCGACCGCGTAGCCGCCGACGTCGCTGGCCACGGTGACCAGCAGGAACAGGAAGGTCCGCCACGGACCGTCCCCCGGGGCGAGCAGCAGCATGGCGAAGCCGGCGAGCAGCCCGGGGTAGGCGGCCACGAGGAAGCCGCCGGTGACGTCGGCCGACGCGCCGTCGACGCTGTCCCCGCCGCGCCAGAGCATGGTGAACGCGCAGGAGAGCAGGAACGCCACCGCCAGCGCCTCTTCGCCACCGACATAGGCGGCCGCGAGCATGCCGACGGTGCCCGCGACCGCGGGAAAGACCGGCACCCGCACGCCGTTGCGGGCCAGCGCCTGGGTCAACTCCCACGCGCCGACCGCGACCGACACGGTCGCCAGCACGACGAACAGTTCCTTGCGCCAGAACAGGCACAGGATGATGGTGATGCCCAGCAGCAGCCCGACGCCGATGGCGGCCGGCAGGTTGCGTCCGGCCCGGGAGACCTTGACCGACTCCTCGACGGTCTCGATCGGGGCGTGGACGTGCTCCTGCTCGACCCCGGCAGCGGGCTCGGGGGGGTCGAAGACGTCGAGGGGATCGTCGGCCATCGGCTCAGACCTCGAGCAGTTCGGCTTCCTTGCCCTTGAGCAGCTGGTCGACGGTGTCGACGTAGCGCTTGGTCAGCTGCTCGAGCTCCTTCTCGGCGCGCCCACCCTCGTCCTCGCCGATGTCGCCGTCCTTGATCATGTGGTCGAGGTCGGTCTTGGCCTTGCGCCGGATGTTGCGGATCGACACCCGGGCCTCCTCGGCCTTGTGGTGGGCCAGCTTGATGTAGTCGCGGCGGCGCTCCTCGGTCAGGGCGGGCAGGTTGCACCGGATGACGACGCCGTCGTTGCTCGGGTTGACGCCGAGGTCGGAGTCGCGGATCGCCTTCTCGATGTTGCGCATCGCCGTGGCGTCGAAGGGCTTGATGAGGATGGTGCGGGCCTCGGGGGTGGTGAACGACGCGAGCTGCTGCAGGGGGGTCGGCGCACCGTAGTAGTCGACGAGGAGCTTGTTGAACATGCCCGGGTTGGCGCGACCGGTGCGGATGCCCGCGAAGTCCTCCTTGGCGACCTCGACGGCCTTCTCCATCTTCTCCTCGGCCTCGAAGAGTGTCTCGTCGATCATCGCCTCTGCTCCTCCCCGGCCTGCCCGGTCGGTTGCGCCGTCACCAACGTGCCGATCCTCTCACCCCGCAGTGCCCGGGTGATGTTGCCCTCGCCCTCCATGCCGAAGACGAGCATCGGCAGCCGGTTCTCCTGGCACAGCGCGAAGGCCGCGGCGTCCAGGATGCGCAGTCCCTGGGCCAGCGCCTCCTCGAAGGTCAACGCCTCGATCTTGGTCGCGGCCGGGTCCTGCTTGGGGTCGGCGGTGTAGATGCCGTCCACCCCGCTCTTGGCGATGAGCAGCCGGTCGCAGTGGGTCTCCAGCGCGCGCTGGGCGCTGACCGTGTCTGTGGAGAAGAACGGCATCCCGGCCCCGGCGCCGAAGATGACGACCCGCCCCTTCTCGAGGTGCCGGATGGCGCGCAGCGGGATGTAGGGCTCGGCGACCTGGCCCATGGTGATCGCCGTCTGCACCCGGGTCGGCATGCCGACCTGCTCGAGGAAGTCCTGCAGCGCCAGGCAGTTCATCACCGTGCCGAGCATGCCCATGTAGTCGGCGCGGGCCCGGTCCATGCCCTTCTGCTGCAGTTCCGCGCCGCGGAAGAAGTTGCCGCCGCCGACGACGATCGCGACCTGGACGCCGTCCCGGACGGCCGCCGCGATCTGCTCGGCGATGCCCCGCACGACCAGCGGGTCCAGCCCGACCTGCCCGCCGCCGAAGACCTCGCCGGAGAGCTTGAGCAGCACCCTGCGGTATGCCGTGCGGCTGGGGACGGAGGTCGGCTGCGGGTCGCTCATTGCGCTCCTTCGAGGGGGTCGGGGGCGCGCTCGATCCTGCCACACCGGCGCTGCGCCGGCCCGACCCGAGCCCCAGGTCCGGGTCCGCCGCCCGCTCGGGGTGAGCGGGCGGCATACCGGCTGGGTGGGTCAGGCTCCGACCCGGAACCGGCGGAAGCCGGTGACCTCGGCGCCACCCTCGGTGAGCACTTGCTGGACCGACTTCTTCTGGTCCTTGGCGAAGGCCTGCTCGAGCAGGACGTTCTCCTTGAAGTAGCCGTTGACCCGGCCCTCGATGATCCTGGGCAGGGCGGCCTCGGGCTTGCCCTCCTCGCGGGCCGTGGCCTCGGCCAGGCGGCGCTCGTTGTCGACCGTCTCGGCCGGGATCTCCGCTCGGGTCAGCGCCGTCGGGCTGAACGCGGCGACGTGCATGGCGACGTCGCGCAGCGCGTCGAGATCGCCGGTGCCGGCGACGAGCACGCCGATCTGCGGGGGCAGGTCCTTGCTCGTGCGGTGCAGGTAGGCCACGACGTGCTCGCCCTGCAGCCGCGCGACGCGGCGCACCTCGATCTTCTCGCCGATGGTGGCGTTGCCCTCGTCGAGCAGCGCCTGCACGGTGCGCCCGTCGGGCAGCGTGCTGGCCAGCAGGGTGTCGGCGTCGGTGGCCGCGATCGCGACGGCCTGCTGCACGACCTGGTCGGCCAGCGCGATGAACCGCTCGCCCTTGGCGACGAAGTCGGTCTCGCAGTTGACCTCGACGAGGGTGCCGACGCCCCCGTCGGCCTGCGCGGCCACCAGGCCGTTGGAGGTCGTGCGGCCCTCGCGCTTGGTCACGCCCTTGAGGCCCTTGACGCGCAGGATCTCCGCGGCCTTGGCCATGTCGCCGTCGGCCTCCTCGAGCGCTTTCTTGACGTCGAGCATGCCCGCGGCGGTCTGCTCGCGCAGCG
>CAZYHR010000018.1:0-37966 GCA_964647395.1 uncultured Intrasporangiaceae bacterium
CATACCGTGGATGTTGCCGGTCGGGGTGGTGCCCGAGGTGTTGAAGTCGGCGTGCGCGTCGAGCCAGAGCACGCGCAGGTCCAGGCCCTCGTCGCGGCACCAGCGGGCCACCGCGCTGATCGACCCGATGGCCAGGCTGTGGTCGCCGCCGAGCAGGATCGGCAGGTGGCCGTCGGCCAGCGAGCCGTGGACCGCCTCGTGGACCGCCTCGGTCCAGGCGACCACCTCGGGGAGGTGCCGATAGCCCTCGACCGGCGGCAGCCACGGGTTGGCCGGGCCGGCGAGGTTGCCCAGGTCGTTGACCTGCACGCCGAACGTGGGGAGCGTGTGCGGGAGGCCGGCCACGCGCATGGCCTCCGGGCCCATCGACGCGCCGCGGTGTGCCGCGCCGACGTCGGTTGGGGCGCCGATCAGATCGACGGTCTTCGTGGGGGTGCTCACAGGGCCCCATCCTCACACAGGCCGGCCCACCCCGGGCCCGCTCGCCGCCGCCCCTCCCCCGGTGAAAGCGGTTGCCTGGAACGTTTCCCGGGGACGTCCTTCGGTGAAAGCGGTTGCCTGGAACGTTTCCCGGGGGACGTCCTTCGGTGAAAGCGGTTGCCTGGAACGTTCGTCAGCCGGCCGGGTCCGGCCGCAGCGCCCACAGGGCCACGGCGGTGGCAGCGGCGACGTTGAGCGAGTCGACGCCCCCGCCCATCGGGATCCGCGCGACCAGGTCGGCGGCGGCGAGGGTATGCCGCGTCAGCCCGTCCCCCTCCGTCCCCACCACCAGCGCCAGCCGGGCGGGCGGGTCGGCGGCGAGCGCGTCGAGGGTCACCGAGTCGTCCGAGAGGGCGAGCGCCACGACCGTGCAACCGTGCTCGCGCAGCAGGGCCACCCCCGCGCGCGGCCACGGCTCGACGCGGGTCCACGGCACCTGGAAGACGGTGCCCATCGAGACCCGGATCGCCCTGCGATACAACGGATCTGCGCATCTCGGCGTGACCAGCACGGCGTCCACACCGAGTGCCGCCGCGCTGCGGAAGCACGCCCCGACGTTGGTGTGGTCGACGATGTCCTCCAACACGAGCACCCGCCGCGCGCCGGCCAGCAGTCCAGCCGCGCTCGGGCGCTCCGGTCGCTGCATGGCCGCCAGCGCCCCCCGGTGCAGGTGGAATCCGGTGAGCCGTTCGATGACATCGTGCTCACCGACGAAGACCGGTATGCCGCGGCCGAGCGCCGCGTCGACGACGTCACCGAGGTCGGCCAGCCAGCGCCGCGCCATGAGCAGCGAGCGCGGGGTGTGACCCGCCGCGAGGGCCCGCCGGATGACCTTCTCGGACTCGGCGATGTAGAGGCCACGCTCGGGCTCGAGCCGCCGGCGCAGGGCGACGTCGGTGAGCGCGACGTAGTCGACCAGCCGGGCGTCGGCCGGATCGCCGACCCGGATCACCCCGTCCGGGATCGGCGGTGCGGCGGCCGCGGCGAGCGGTCTCACGGAAACCACACCAGCTTGACGATGGCGACGGTGCCGATGACGACGATGACCCCGCGTAGCACGCCGGGCGGCAACCGCCGGCCGACGTGGGCGCCGAGCCACCCCCCGATCAGGGCGCCGAGCGCCACGAGCGCGACCACGGCCCAGTCGATGTGCTCGCGGGCGAACAGCAGGAAGGCGCAGGCGGCCACGAGGTTGACGACGGTGACCAGGACGTTCTTGAAGCCGTTGAGCCGCTGCAACGGCTCGCTGGACAACGCCGAGAACAGCCCCATGAGCAGCACGCCCTGAGCGGCCCCGAAGTAGCCGCCGTAGACGCCCCCGACGAACACCCCGGCCAGCATCGCCGGGCCGTGCCAGCGCGGCATACCCCGTTCTCCGGGGTCGCCACCCGACTGTGCCGTGCGCCGCGCCGCCGCGCCGCGCTGGATCCGCGGGCCGGCGATGACCAGCACGAGCGCCAGCAGGATGAGCAGCGGCACGATGGCCCGGAACGCCGCGGCGGGCAGCACCAGCAGCAGGGCGGCCCCGATGAGCGAGCCGACCAGCGACATCGGCAGCATCCGGCGCAGCGCGGGTCCCTGCCCGGCCAGCTCACGGCGATAGCCCCACGACGAGGACAGCCCCCCGGCCACCAGACCGAGGTTGTTGCTGACGTTGGCCAGCAGCGCCGGGTAGCCGAGGAAGACCAGGGTGGGGAAGGTGATGAGCGTCCCGGAGCCCACGATGGCGTTGATCGTGCCCGCGCCGAGTCCGGCCAGCAGGATCAGGGCGGCGTCGAGTGGGGCCACCGGGCCAATCTAGCGACCGGGGCGACGGCTACTGACCGGTCGGCGGGAGCGGCGGCTGCGCCCGTGGCGTGTCGAGGGTGCCGGCCGCCGTCGCCTCCCGGCTGGTCGACTCGGCGGCTCCGCGCGCCTCGGCCAGCGCCTGCGCCGGGTCGGGCAGGCTCAGCGTGTCGAAGGCGTCGTCCGGCGACTCGGGCTCGACCCAGTCCTCCTCCCCCGGCGGAGGCGGGTCGCCGCCGAGCGAGCGCGAGATGCCGCGCAGGGCATCGGTGAGCTCGGACGGGACGATCCACATCTTGTTGGCGTCGCCGCGGGCCAGTTGCGGCAGCACCTGCAGGTACTGGTAGGCGAGCAGCTTCTGGGTCGGCTTGCCGCGGTGGATCGCGTCGAACACCTGCTGGATCGCGCGGGCCTGCCCCTGGGCTTCGAGGATGCGGGCCTGCGCCGAGCCCTCGGCGCGCAGGATCTGGGCCTGCTTCTCGCCCTCGGCGGTGAGGATCGCGGACTGCTTGACCCCCTCGGCGCCCAGGATCGCGGCCCGCCGGTCGCGCTCGGCGCGCATCTGCTTCTCCATCGAGTCCTGCACCGAGTGCGGCGGGTCGATGGCCTTGAGCTCGACCCGGTTGACCCGGATGCCCCACCGCCCGGTCTCAGTGTCGAGCACCCCGCGCAGTTGACCGTTGATCTGGTCGCGGGAGGTCAGTGTCTGCTCGAGGTCGAGCGAGCCGATGACGTTACGCAGTGTGGTCACGGTGAGTTGCTCGATGCCCTGGATGAAGTTGGCGATCTCATAGGTCGCGGACTTGGCGTCGGTGACCGTGTAGTAGATGACCGTGTCGATCGACACGACGAGGTTGTCGCTCGTGATGACCGGCTGCGGGGGGAAGGTCACGACCTGCTCGCGCAGGTCGATGGTGGCCCGGGGCTTGTCGAAGAACGGGATGAGGATGTGCATGCCGTCGTCGAGGGTGCGCGAGTAGGAGCCCAGGCGCTCGACGATGACCGCCGTCTGCTGGGGCACGATCCGGATGGTGCGGATCAACACGGTGACCGCGAAGACGATGATCGCCGCGATGAGGACCCACGGGATGACGTCGGTCATGGGCAGCCTCCTTCAGCTGTCGGGAGCGGTGAGGTGGGCGTCCTGGATCTGGGTGACCAGGGCGGTGGCCCCCTCGATGGCGACGACCCGGACCCGGTCGCCCACCTGGTAGGAACCACCGTCGGCGGAGCGGGCGCTCCACAGGTCACCGGCGATGTCGACCCGCCCGGAGGCGGCGGTCACCGCGATCGTCACGTATGCCGTCCGGCCGACGTAGCTGGCCGGCCCGATCGTCGGCGGGCCGTCCCGCTTGACGGCGAAATGGCGCTTGACGGCGGGCCGGACCACGCCGAGCAGCAGCACCGACATGGCGCCGAACACGGCGAACTGCCAGACCAGCGGGGCACCGACCGCGGCGGCCACCGAAGCGCTCAGCGCGCCCGCGGCGAGCATGAGGAAGATGAAGTCGACCGTCGCGGCCTCGATGGCCCCCAGGACCAGGGCCACGCCGATCCAGACCAGCCACATCTGCTCGATCATCGACTCCACCTCCTCTCGCGCGGGCCAGCCGTCGCGTCAACTGTCTGGTGAGGACGATCCGCCACCCCCGAAGGTTCCCCCGTCGACGGCCCGGGCGCTCCACCGCCGGCCGTGCCGCTCGACGACCAGCGGCACCCCGAAGGTGCGGGACAGGTTGTCCGCGGTGAGGGTGATCTCGAGCGGCCCGGCGGCCACGACCCGACCCTCGCGCAGCAGCAGCACGTCGGTGAAGCCGGGTGGGATCTCCTCGACGTGGTGGGTGACCAGGATGAGCGCCGGCGCGTCGAGGTCCTCGGCGAGCACGCCCAACCGGGCCACCAGGTCCTCCCGGCCGCCCAGGTCCAGTCCGGCCGCCGGCTCGTCGAGCAGCATGAGCTCGGGGTCGGTCATCAGGGCGCGCGCGATCTGCACCCGCTTGCGCTCCCCCTCGGACAGCGTGCCGTAGCGACGTTGCGCGAGCTGGACGGCACCGAGCGCCGCGAGCAACTCGTGGGCCCGCGCGTAGTCGGTGCGCTCGTAGCTCTCGCGCCAGCGCCCGAGGATGCCGTAGGACGCTGTGACGACGACGTTCTCGACGAGCTCGTCACCGGGGATGCGGTCGGCGATGGCGGCGCTGGCCAGCCCGATGCGGGGCCGCAGCTCGAAGACGTCGACCGCCCCGAGGACCTCGCCGAGCACGCCGGCGACGCCCGAGCTGGGGTGCATGCGGGCGGCCGCGATCTGCAGCAGGGTGGTCTTGCCGGCTCCGTTAGGGCCCAGCACGACCCAGCGCTCGCCCTCCTCGACCTCCCAACTGATCTCGTCGAGCAGCCGGTTGCCCCCGCGCACGACGGTGACGCCCGCGAGGGCGAGGACATCGCTCATGCCGCCCACCCTAACGGCTGTGCGCCGCGCGGGATCGTAGGCTGCCGGGCGTGCTGGACCTGCCGTTGTCGGTGCGCGCCGCGCTCTGGCTCACCGCCGCCCTGGCGGGTCGCACCGACCCCTCGACGGCGCATCGCGCGATCCGCCGCGGCGTCACCGACAGCGCCGGCACCCAGCCCGGTCCGGGGTCCTGGCCCGCCGACGGCGAGCGGGTCGTCCTGCCCGCCCTGCCGCGCCCCGGGGCACCGGCCGGTATGCCGCCCGCCCCGGCAGCCGCTCTCGCCGCCGCCGTCGCCGCCGGCGAGTGTCTGGTGGCGGCGACCACCGGCGGGCTGCTCGTGCCCGAGGTCACGCCGTTCGGCCCGGCCGGCGACCGGGGCCTGCTCGTCGACTGGCGGGTCCACCCGGCCGACCCGGTGCCGCCACACCGGCTCGAGGCGATCGACGCCGCCGACCTGGCGCGCCGCCTCGCCGACGCCGTGCGTGCGGCGACCGGGCGGCTCGAGGCCGCCGGCGGTATACCGTGGCGGGCGCCGGGCCCGGCCCGCGGCGACGGTGGATCGGCTGTCCTGCCAACAGGATTGCCGGCCCGTCCGCTGCACCTGCTGCTGCGCGCCGCGGACCTGCGCAGCGTGGCCCGGGCCGGCCTGGAGCACGAGGAGCAGGGCGCCGCGCTGGACGCCGGCACCTCCGTCGCGCGGGCCGCCGCCCTGCGGACCCTGCTCGGCACCGTCGACGACGTCCTGGCCGACACCACCGCAGTGCTCGCCCTGGCCCTGGCCCACCCCCGCGGGTGACGGGTCGGGCGGCGGCACCCGGCCGGGGCGGCTACCGGTCGAGGACCGAGCGGTAGACCTCCATGGTGCGGTCCCCGATCGATGCCCAGGAGAACTGCTCGACCGCGCGGGTGCGCCCGGCCAGTCCGCGCCGGCGGGCTCGCTCCCGGTCGCTCAGCGCGTCGGTGAGGGCGGCGGCCAGGTCGGCGACGAAGCGGTCGGGATCGACCGGCGTGCCGGTGCCGTCCTGGACCTGCTCGATCGGCACCAGCCAGCCGGTCCCGCCGTCGACGACGACCTCGGGGATGCCCCCGGTGGCGGTGGCGACGACCGGCAACTCGCAGGCCATCGCCTCGAGGTTGACGATGCCCAGCGGCTCGTAGACCGAGGGACAGGCGAAAACCGTGGACGCGGTGAGCAGCGCGATGACCTCGGCGCGCGGCAGCATCTGCGGGATCCACACGACGCCGTCGCCGCGCTGGGCGCGCAGATCGGCCAGCAGCCCTTCGACCTCGGCCTTGATCTCCGGGGTGTCCGGCGCTCCGGCGCACAGCACCGCCTGGGCCTCGGGGGGCAGCTCGGCGAGGGCCCGCATGAGATAGGGCAGCCCCTTCTGCCGGGTGATCCGCCCGACGAAGATCACCGTCGGGCGGTCCGGGTCCATACCGTGCTTGCGGCACACGTCCTCGTCGCGGATCGGTTGCCACAGTTGCGAATCGATGCCGTTGTGCACGACCTTGACCCGGTCGGGGTCGAGGGCGGGATAGCTGCGCAGGATGTCGGCCCGCATCCCGGCGCTCACCGCGACGACGGCCGCGGCACCCTCGTAGGCCGCCCGTTCCACGAACGAGGACACCCGGTAACCGCCGCCGAGCTGCTCGGCCTTCCACGGGCGCATCGGCTCGAGGCTGTGCGCCGTGACGACGTGCGGCACGCCGGCCAGCAGGCCGCCGAGGTGGCCGGCCAGGTTGGCATACCAGGTGTGCGAGTGGACCAGGTCGGCGCCGACACAGTCCTGGGCGATGGCCAGATCGACGCCGAGGGTCTGGATCGCGGCGTTGGCGGCGGCGAGGTCGGGCAGGTCGGCGTAGCCGGTGGTCCCCTGCTCGTCGCGGGGCTGGCCGAAGCAGCGGACCCGGACGTCGACGTCATCCCGGTCGCGCAGGGCCCGGACCAGTTCGGAGACATGCACCCCGGCACCGCCGTAGATCGCCGGAGGATATTCCTTGGAGATGATGTCGACGCGCATACGGCGAGACTAGTGCCCTTGGCCACCTCCCACGGATCGACGTCGAGTCATAGGGTGGGGGCATGGCTCGCAGGGTCGGCAATCCCAAGGTTCTGGCAATCGTCCTGGCTGGTGGCGAAGGGAAGCGGCTCATGCCGCTGACCCGGGATCGGGCCAAGCCGGCAGTGCCCTTCGGGGGCATCTACCGGCTCATCGACTTCGCCCTGTCCAACGTCGTCAACAGCGGCTACCTCAAGGTCGTCGTGCTGACCCAGTACAAGTCGCACAGCCTGGACAAGCACGTGACCAAGACGTGGCGCATGTCGACGATGCTCGGCAACTACGTCGCGCCGGTGCCGGCCCAGCAGCGGGTCGACAAGAACTGGTACCTCGGGTCGGCCGACGCGATCTACCAGGGGCTCAACCTGCTCGAGGACGAGCGCCCCGAATACGTCTGCGTCGTCGGTGCCGACCACGTCTACCGCATGGACTTCTCGCAGATGATGGCCCAGCACCTCGACAGCGGCGCCGGGCTGACCGTCGCCGCGATCCGCCAGCCGATCGACCTGGCCTCGCAGTTCGGCGTCATCGAGGTCGACCGCGACGACCCGCGGCGCATCGCGGCCTTCCGGGAGAAGCCGTCCGACCCGCAGGGCCTGCCCGACTCCCCCGGCGAGGTGCTGGCCTCGATGGGCAACTACGTGTTCACCACGGACGCCCTCGTCGAGGCGGTGACCGCCGACCACGACACCGAGGGCAGCAAGCACGACATGGGCGGCGACATCGTCCCCGGCTTCGTCAAGCAGGACGACGCCTGGGTCTACGACTTCAAGGACAACGAGATCCCCGGTGCGACCGAGCGCGACCGGGGCTACTGGCGCGATGTCGGGACGATGGACTCCTACTACGAGGCCAACATGGACCTCATCTCGGTGCACCCGATCTTCAACCTCTACAACTATGACTGGCCGATCTACACCAGCGCTCCCCCGCTGCCGCCGGCGAAGTTCGTGCACGGCTCGGGCGACCGGGTCGGTGAGGCGCTGTCGTCGATGGTCTCCCCCGGTGTCGTCGTGTCCGGTGCCCAGGTCAACCATTCGGTGCTCTCGCCCCGGGTCAAGGTGCACTCCTACGCGACGATCGCCGACAGCGTGCTGCTGGACAACGTCGAGGTCGGCCGCTACGCGGTGATCCGGCGGGCGATCATCGACAAGAACGTCTACATCCCGGAGTACTGCCGCATCGGCGTCGACCACGAGCACGACCGCGCCCGAGGCTTCTTCGTCACCGAGGGTGGCGTCACGGTGGTCGGCAAGGGCCAGCACGTGCCCCTGTGAGCAGTTTCGCCCCGCAGTCGCCGCTGCTGGCCGGTGACCCCGCGTCGGTCCACGATCCACGGCCGGCGCGGGTTGCCGTCCAGGTCGCCCCGCAGCACGCTTCGTATGCCGCGCTGCGTGACCTGGTGGTCGAACTCGAGTTGCTCGGGGTCGACCTGGTGCTCAACTGGGATCACTTCCGGCCCTTGTCCGGTGACCCGGACGGAGCCCACTTCGAGTGCTGGACGACGCTGGCCGGGTGGGCCGAGGCGACCAGCCGGGTGCAGCTCGGCCCGCTGGTGACCTGCACGGCGTGGCGCAACCCCAACCTGTTGGCCGACCTGGCCCGCACCGTCGACCATGTCAGCGGCGGGCGGGTGGTCCTGGGCATCGGCGCGGGCTGGAACGAGGCCGAGTTCCTCGACTACGGCTACGAGTTCCCCTCCGCCGCAGAGCGACTGGACCGGCTGGCGGCCGACCTGCCGGTGGTCCGCGATCGCCTGACCCGGATGCCCCCGCCACCCCTGGGGCCGCTGCCGATCCTCGTCGGCGGCGGTGGCGAGCGACGCACCCTGCGCATCGTCGCCGAGCACGCCGACGTCTGGCACGGGTTCGGCGACCCGGAGACGATCCGCCACAAGAACCTCGTCCTCGACCGGTGGTGCCGCCGGCTCGGCCGGGACCCGCTGACGATCGAGCGTGCCGCCGGCGTCGCCTTCCAGGCCTCGCGGCGCGGCACCCAGCGTGGCCTCGACTGGGCCGGGCACGCCGACCGGCTGCACGCCGTCGGGGTGCGGCTCTTCCAACTCGCCCTGTGCGAGCCGCCCTACGACCTCGACCAGGTCCGGGACCTGCTGGCCTGGCGCGACGAGCGCAACCGCGTCGACCGCGCCGCCGCCGACCGTTCCGACACCGGCGGCGCCGGCTGAGCACCGGTCCGGACCAGGCTTAGGGTGGGGGATCGTGGACGAGCAGACCCTGCGGGTCACCCTGTCCGGCACGGACCGGCCGGGCCTGACGACGTCCCTGCTGGAGGATCTGGCGCAGGCCCGAGCCGTGGTGCTCGACATGGAGCAGATCGTCGTGCGCGACCACCTCACGCTGTCGCTGCTGCTGGCCGGCGCCGATCCGGACGAGCTGACCACCCGGGTCCACCGGGTCGGGCACCGGCTCGGGCTGCGGACCCGGACCCGCGCCGGGGTGGGCGACTCGAGCAGCCGGCGGGGCGGACGGGCCCACGTCGTCGTGCTCGGCCAGCCGCTCTCCGCTCGGAGCCTGGCCGTGGTCACCGCCCGCATCGCCGATCACGGCGCCAACATCGACCGGATCCGGCGGCTCTCGCGCTATCCCGTGACGACCATCGAGCTGGACGTGTCGGGCGCCGATCTGCCCCGGCTGCGCGCCGATCTGGCCGGCGCCGCGGCCGTCGAGCTGGTCGACATCGCCGTCGCGCCGGCGGGGCTGGCTCGCATCGGCTCTCGCCTGGTCGTCATGGACGTCGACTCGACGCTGATCCAGCAGGAGGTCATCGAGCTCATCGCGGCCCATGCGGGCTTCGAGCGGCAGGTGGCCGAGGTGACCGAGCGGGCGATGCGCGGTGAGCTGGACTTCGCCCAGTCGCTGCGGGCCCGGGTCGCGCTGCTGGCGGGCCTGCCGGTCGCGGTGCTCGAGCAGGTGCGCGACCAGGTCGTGCTCACCCCCGGCGCCCGCACCCTGGTGCGCACCCTGCACCGGCTCGGTGACACGGTGGCCCTGGTCTCGGGTGGGTTCATCGAGATCGTCGGCCCGATCGCGGCCGATCTCGGCATCGCGCGGGCCCGGGCCAACCGGCTCGAGGTGGAGCGCGGCCGGCTCACCGGGCGGGTGACCGGCGAGGTCGTCGACCGGGCGGGCAAGGCCCGGGCGCTGCGTGAGTTCGCGGCCGAGGCCGGGCTGCCGCTGTCGCGCACCGTCGCGATCGGCGACGGAGCCAACGACCTGGACATGCTCGCCGCCGCCGGGCTGGGCATCGCGTTCAACGCCAAGCCGTTGGTCCGCGCGCAGGCCCACACCAGCGTCACCGTGCCCTATCTGGACGCCGTGCTGTTCCTGCTCGGCATCACCCGGGACGACGTCGAGGAGGCCGACGCCTTGGACGGCACCGCGACCCCGCAACCTCCCGGGCCCGGGTCCGCCGCGGGCGACCCGGTCGGCCCGGGCGGCCCGAGGCCGGGGCCCCCGGCGGACGCCACTAGGGTGTGACGATGGCCGATCGCGAGCAGCACCCGCCGGCCTGCACGGGCGCCGCCGGCCAGGCACCCGCCCCTGGTGGCGACGGGGTCGTGCGGACGCTGCTGGTCATCGGCGGCGCGGAGGACAAGACCGGCCGGTCGGTCGTGCTGCGCCGCTTCGTCAAGTTGGCCGGCGGGCGCTCGTCGCGCATCGTCGTCATCCCGACCGCCTCGTCCTTCACCGACGACGCCGGGCAGACCTATCGCAGCGTGCTGGGCCGGCTCAAGGCCGGCCCCGACCTGCGGATCGCCCACGCTCCCACCCGGGCCACGGCGGCCGACCCGCGGCTGGTCGCCGACGTCGACCGGGCCAGCGGGGTCTTCGTCACCGGCGGCAACCAGCTCAAGCTCGGTCAGTTCGTCGTCGGCACGCCGCTCGGCGACGCGATCCACCGCGCCTATCGGCGCGGCGCGGTGGTGGCCGGCACCTCGGCGGGCGCCTCGATCATGAGCCGGTTCATGATCTCGTTCGGCGGCGAGGGGCTCACCCCGCGCCAGCGCACGGCCCAGCTGACCGCCGGGCTGGGGCTGGTCGAGGGCTTCGTCGTCGACCAACACTTCGACCAGCGCGGCCGCTACGGCCGGCTGCTGTCGATCGTCGCCGGCTCCCCCAGCCTGCTCGGCCTGGGCATCGACGAGAACACCGCGGCCGAGATCCAGGACGAGCGCATCCTGACCGTCGTGGGGTCCGGTGGGGTCTTCGTCGTCGACGGGCGGGCCGCGGTGACCGACGCCGCCGAGGCTCGACGCCGGGCCCCGCTGCTGGTCTCGGGCGCGGTCGTGCACACCCTGCCGGCCGGGTCGGTCTTCGACCTGCGCGAGGTGCGGCTGGTCGGCTTCACCGAACGCCATCCCGAGCCGGCGGTCGTCGCCTCGACCGCCCGCGAGCGGTCCCCGTTCGTGCCGGCCCACGCCGCGGCGCCGCGCCCCGGCTGACCCGACCCCGCGCCGACCGGCGGGCGCGCGCCCGCCGGGCCACGCGGCATACCTCGTCCAACTCCCGACCACAGGAGCACCGATGGCGAAGGATCGACCCGTCCCGACCGGCCCCGCGGCCCCCGAGCTGCGCATCCACCAGACGCGCGTCTATCGGGGGCCCAACGTCTGGTCCTACGACCGGGCGATCCACCTGGTCGTGGATCTCGGTGTCCTGGAAGGCTATCCGTCCGACTCGCTGCCCGGCTTCACCGACCGGCTGCTCGAGCTGCTGCCCGGCATTCAACGGCACACCTGCTCGCTGGGCTACGCGGGTGGCTTCGTCGAGCGGCTGCGGGAGGGCACCTGGCTGGGCCACGTCGCCGAGCACGTCGCGCTCGAGCTGCAGACCGAGGCGGGGCACGACCTGCGGCGCGGCAAGACCCGCATGGTGCGCGGCCGGACCGGGGTCTACAACGTCATCTACGGCTACGCCGACGAGACGGTCGGGCTGGCCGCCGGGCGGCTGGCGGTGCGGCTGGTCAACCATCTCGTCGAGCCGGAGCCGGGATTCGACTTCGCCGCCGAGCTGGACGAGTTCCTCCGGCGGGCCGAGCGGGTGGCCTTCGGGCCGTCGACCCAGGCGATCATCGACGAGGCGGTCAGCCGGGACATCCCGTGGATCCGGCTCAACTCCGCGTCTCTGGTGCAGCTCGGGCAGGGCGTGCACGCTCAGCGGATCCGTGCGACCATGACCTCGCGCACCGGCGCGCTCGCCGTCGACATCGCCGGCGACAAGGACCTCACCGGGACCCTGCTGGCCGCGGCCGGCCTGCCGACCCCGAAGCAGGAGACGGTGCGCACCGTGCGCGGCGCGGTCGAGGCCGCCCGCCGGATCGGCTTCCCGGTCGTCGTCAAGCCGCTCGACGGCAACCACGGGCGGGGCGTCTGCCTCGACCTGCAGTCCGACGAGCAGGTCACCGCAGCGTTCGAGGTCGCCCGCGAGCAGTCGCGGCGCGGCTGGATCGTCGTCGAGTCGTTCGTCACCGGCAAGGACTACCGCTGCCTGATCATCGGCGGCCGGATGCAGGCGATCGCCGAGCGGGTGCCGGCGCACGTCGTCGGCGACGGCGAGCGCACGGTGCGCCAGCTCGTCGAGGCGACCAACGCCGACCCGCGCCGGGGGGTCGGTCACGAGAAGGTGCTGACCCGGATCCGGCTCGACGGGGCCGCCGAGGAGGTACTGGCC
Source organism: uncultured Intrasporangiaceae bacterium (assembly GCA_964647395.1). Lineage (GTDB taxonomy): Bacteria > Actinomycetota > Actinomycetes > Actinomycetales > Dermatophilaceae > Phosphoribacter. The sequence continues at coordinate 12,466 of CAZYHR010000018.1, forward strand.
GGACAGGGTCTCGGGTTGGACGACGTGCCGGCGGAGGGTGTCATGGTCAAGCTGGCCCTGACCGGCAACATGTCGACCGGCGGGATCTCGGTGGACCGCACGTTCGAGGCGCACCCGGACAACGTCGAGATCGCCGAGGAGGCCGCGCGGATGGTCGGTCTCGATGTCGCCGGCATCGACTTCATCTGCCCCGACATCTCGGCCCCGGTGCGCGAGACCGGTGGCGCCATCGTCGAGGTCAACGCCGCGCCGGGTTTCCGGATGCACACGCACCCCACGGTCGGGGTGCCGCAGTTCATCGCCAAGCCGGTCGTCGACCTGCTCTTCCCCCCTGGGGCGGCCGCGCGGGTGCCGATCGTCGCGGTCACCGGCACCAACGGCAAGACCACGACGGCCCGGATGATCGCGCACATCTTCAAGGGCCTGGGACGCAAGGTCGGGATGACCTCCACCGACGGCGTGGTCATCGACGAGCGGCTGGTCATCAAGGCCGACGCCTCCGGGCCCAAGTCGGCGCGGATGGTGCTCATGAACCCCAGAGTCGACTTCGCCGTCATGGAGGTGGCTCGTGGGGGCATCCTGCGCGAGGGCCTGGGCTACGACCGCAACGACGTCGCGGTGGTCACCAACGTCGCCCCGGATCATCTGGGGACCAAGGGGATCGACACCCTCGCGCAGCTGGCCGCGGTCAAGGCGGTCGTCGTCGAGGCGGTGCCCAAGAACGGCTTCGCCGTGCTCAACCTGGACGACCCGCACGTGCGCCCGATGCGCCGCAAGTGCTCCGGTGAGATCATCTGGTTCACCCTGCAGGGGCCCGGGTCGGACGAGCGCGAGCAGGTCGACCAGCACTGCCGCCGGGGTGGCCGCGCGGTCTATCTGGAGCACACCGAGCGCGGCGAGATGATCGTCATCCAGCACGGCCGGCGGGCCATGCAGTTGGCCTGGACCCACCTGCTGCCCGCGACCTTCGGCGGCACTGCGCGCTTCAACGTCGCCAACGCGCTGGCGGCGGCGGGGGCGGCCTTCGCCGCGGGTGCGCCGCTGCACGACATCCGGCAGGGGCTGCGCACCTTCACGACGAGCTACTACCTCTCCCCCGGCCGGCTCAACCTCGTCAACGTCCGCAACGTCGAGGTCTTCGTCGACTACTGCCACAACGCCGCCGGCATGCGTGCCCTCGGTGACTTCGTCGACCGGTATGCCGCCTCGCGCGAGGGCCGCGCCGACCTCGGCCGTCCGTCGCGGATCGGCATGGTCGCGACCGCCGGCGACCGCCGGGACGCCGACATGCGTGAGCTCGGACACGTTGCCGCGCAACATTTCGACGTCGTCGTCGTCCGCGAGGACAAGCGGCTGCGGGGCCGGCCGGCCGGGGAGACGGCCGGGCTGGTCGCCGAGGGGGTGCGGGCGGCGATGGCCGAAGGTGCCCGATGCCGGCAGGTCGAGACCGTGCTCGGCGAGCTCGACGCGGTGCGGCACATCATGGCGCGCGCCAACCCGGGTGACCTCGCGGTCATGTGCGTCGACGACGCGGCGGAGGTGTTCGCCGAGCTGGAGGCGATGACCCGGCAGGCCCAGGCAGGGGCCCACCCGAGCGAGCACGTCGGTGACCCCGACCTCGACCCGGCGACCTACACGGGGCTGTGACCGTAGGAGCCAGCAGAGCTGGGCCTACCACCCGACCCGCCGGTGCGCCTGCCACAGCGTGACTGAGACGACCGCCCCCACGCCGGGAGCAGCGAGCCCCAACGCGCTGCGCGCGTCCGGATTGAAGGACACGTTCATCTCCCACGGCACGGCACCCGTCGTCTGGCGGTGATCGTGCGACCGATCAGACCTGCTGCGACCGATCCGAGATCTGCGACCTAGCGCGCGGTGCGCCCGCGCACCTCCACGGCGGCGGCGCGCAGCGCGTCGCGATAGGCCGTGGCGTCGTCGTCGCCGGAGTGGTCGAGCAGGGCGTCGACGAGGTCAGCGACCGCCTCGTCGTGGCGACCCGCCTCGTGCAGGGTCAGCGCCCGCAGCGCGCTGACCACCGCGTTGCCCGGGTGGCTGGCCAGCACCTCGTCGAGCAGCTGCAACGCGACGAGGGGACGGCCGAGGTCACGGTGGGCGGCGGCCGCCTGCAGCCGGGCCCGGTGGGCGTGCGGCTCGGGCAGACCGGCGTCCAGCGCGCGGTGGTAGAGGGTCACCGCAGCGGCGCGGTCGCCGGAGGCGTCGACGGCGCAGGCCAGTTCGTAGGTGATCCGCGGGTCGCCGGGGAACCGATCGGCCAGGACCCGCCCGGCCTCGACCCGGGCGGCCAGGTCGGGCCGGGCCCACATGGCGGCGATGTCGGCCTCGGCCTCGTGCTCGCCCCGGCCGGCCACGACCTTGCGGCGGATCGCCGCGGGATCATCGGCGGTGGCGCCGAGCGCGGCCAGCAGGTCGGCGACCTCGGCCCGCTGCTCGTGGCACACCAGCCCGACGACATCCCCGGGCAGCGCCAGGTCGACCATGGCCTGCAGCGCCTCGGTCTCGCCGGGGTGGGTCACCACCGTGCCGACCCCCACCGAGCCCAGACCCACCCGCAACAGGTCGTCGATCTGTTCGGCCGTGCGCCCCCGGACATAGCGGCGGCGGTGCGCCAGGGTCACCAGGTCGGCCCCCCGACCAGCCAGGGAGCCCACCCCGCGGATCGCCTCCTCGGTGCGGTCGCCGGGCATGCCCACGCACAGCAGCACCCGGCCCCCCGGGCCGGTCAACCCTCGGCAGGCCTGGATCAGCGCCTCGATGCCGGCCTCGTTGTGCGCCATGTCGACGACGACCGTCGCCGCTCGGCGCCGCCACGACTGAGCGGGGTCGCCGGCCAACGGCGGGGCCGCCTGGGTCACCGGAACCGAATAGCAGTTGAACCGCCCGGCGTTGAGCTCGGGGTCGGGCCGGAAGCTGCGCAGTCCCGCGACGACGGCGGACCGCGGCAGGCCGAGGGCCAGACCACCGGCCGCCGCGCCGAGGGCGTTGGCGACGTTGATCCGGGACAGGCCGGCCAGCGTCAGCGGCACGTCGATGACCTTGACCAGCCGGTCGGGGTCGCGGTCGCGCTCGAGCACGACGATGTCTCCGTCGAGCACCGTCATCCCCCGTCCCCCGGCGGCCAGCGCCTCGCGCAGCGCCGGCGCCTCGGGGTCGAGGCTGAAGGCCCAGGGCCGCCCCCGGGCGCCCTGCCGCATCGCCCACACCCGCGGGTCGTCGCCGTTGAGCACGACCCAGCCCGACGGGCCGACGATGCGGGTGGGGATCGCCTTGACCTCGGCGAGCTGGTCGAGGGTCTCGATGCCGTGCAGCCCGAGGTGGTCGGCCGCGACGTTGGTCACCACCGCCACATCCGCGTGGGCAACCCCCATGCCCCGCAACAGCATTCCGCCGCGCGCCGTCTCGAGGATGCCGATGTCCAGGTCCGGGGTGGCGAGCACCGCTCGCGCACCGCCCGGACCGGAGTAGTCCCCCGGCACCGTGAGCTCGCCCATGACGAACACCCCGTCGGTGGACGACCAGGCGGTGCGCAGCCCGGCCGCCATCGCCAGATGCGCCACCATCCGGGTCGTCGTCGTCTTGCCGTTGGTGCCGGTGATCGCGATGACCGGCACCCGCGGCACGACCACCGCGGCCGGCTCCCCGACCGGTGCCGCGGCGACCCGCGCGGCCAACTCCGCGACGCGCGCGGCCAGGTCGACGGTGGGGTCGAGCGCCGCGGCGAGCAGCCGCGGCATACCCTCGCCGAGAGCGACGGCGTGGCCCCGCCGGCGCCACGGCACCGCGACGACGACGTCGGCCACCGTGCGCCCGGCCCGGACCCGGACGGTGAGCCGCCGCACCCCCGCGCCGGCGGCGACCGAGCGCACCAGATGGGCGACCAGGCGCATGACGAACCGCTGCCGCTGCTCGGTGCCCGGCCGGCCGGGTCGCGCGGCACCCAACCCCGCCCGCCGGGCCAAGGCCCGAGCGTCGTCGGCGCTCAGCCCGAGATAGCCGGGCAGCGCCAGCCCGAGCTTGATCGCAGGTTGGCGCACATAGAGATTCGGGCCCTCGAGCAGGCGCACCTCATCGACCCGCACCGACTCCACCGGCGGGTCACCGGGTGCCTCGCGGTCCACGGCCGGTCAGCCCATCGCGTGCACGCCGCCGTCGACGTGCACGATCTCGCCGGTGGTGGCCGGGAACCAGTCGGACAGCAGCGCCACGCAGGCCCGTGCGGTCGGCACCGGGTCGCTGACGTCCCAGCCGAGTGGGGCCCGCTGGTCCCACTCGGTCTCGAAGACCTCGAAGCCGGGGATGGACTTGGCCGCGGTGGTGCGGATCGGCCCGGCCGCGACGAGGTTGCACCGGATGCCCCGGGGCCCCAGGTCCCGCGCGCAGTAGCGGTTGACCGACTCGAAGGCCGCCTTGGCCACCCCCATCCAGTCGTAGACCGGCCAGGCGTAGCGCGCGTCGAAGGTCAGCCCGACGATCGAGCCGCCCTCGGTCATCAACGGCGCCGCCGCGACGGCCAGCGCCTTGAGGCTGTATGCCGACACGTGGACCGCCGTGGACACGTCCTCCCAACTCGCCTCGAGGAAGTTGAACGCCCCGACGGGGGCGAAGCCGATCGAGTGCAGCACCCCGTCGAGCCGGTCGGTGTGCTCGCTGAGCCGCCCGGCGAGGGAGTCGAGGTCGTCCGGGTTGCTGACGTCGAGTTCGACGATCGGCGGCGTCTGCGGCAGCCGCCGCGCGATCGTCGTGGTGATCCTCATGGTCCGCCCGAACGACGTGAGGATGACCGTCGCCCCCTGCTCCTGGGCGATCTTGGCCACGTGGAAGGCGATCGAGGAGTCCATGAGGACACCGGTGATGAGCAGGGTCTTGCCGTCCAACAGGCCCATGGCAGGCTCGCTTTCGTCCGTGAGGGGTCAGTGGCCCATGCCGAGGCCGCCGTCGACCGGCAGCACACAGCCCGTAATGTAGGCCGCCTCGGCCGAGGCCAGGTAGCGCACCGCCGCGGCCACCTCGTCGGCGCCGCCGAAGCGGCCCGCCGGGATCGCCGCGAGATAGGCGTCCTTGCGTTCCTGCGGCAGTGCCGCGGTCATGTCGGTGTCGATGAAGCCGGGGGCGACGACGTTGGCGGTGATGTTGCGCCCGCCGAGTTCGCGGCTGATCGAGCGCGCCATGCCGACCAAGCCGGCCTTGCTCGCCGCGTAGTTGGCCTGTCCCGGAGAGCCGTAGAGCCCGACGACGCTGGAGATGAAGATCATCCGGCCGCGCCTGAGCCGGATCATGCCCTTGCTGGCCCGGCGCGCACATCGGAAGGCCCCCGCGAGGTTGGTGTCGACGACCGCCCCGAAGTCCTCGTCGCTCATCCGCAGCAGCAGCTGGTCGCGGGTCACGCCGGCGTTGGCCACGAGCACCTCGACCGGGCCGCCGAGCAACTGCTCGGCCGCGACGAACGCCGCGTCGACCGAGGCCGTGTCGGTGACCTCGCAGGGCACCGCCCCCAGCCCCTCGGGGGCCTGGCCGGACCGGGTCGTCACGACGACCCGGTCGCCGGCCTGCGCGAAGGACCGGGCGATCGCCAGCCCGATGCCGCGGTTGCCGCCGGTCACCAGGACCGCGCGTCCGGTGCTGCTGGCCTCGCTCATCGACGTCCTCTCCTCGGTCCGGGTGCCCGGACCGACGCTAGTCCGTTACCCCGGGGTAGAGCGAGCACGCGGGGCCGGCCGTGCGGCATACCGGCGTAGGGTGGCAAGAGTGAGGTTCCGGCACGCGCACGCGCCCGAGGTGGTCCATTCGGTCACCACCATGGGCCCCTCGCTGGCCGACGACTCCGACCGGCGGATGAAGCAGTACCTGTGGACCATGGGAGTCCGCACGACGTGCTTCTTCCTGGCCGTCGCCATCGACTCGTGGGTGCGCTGGCTGTTCGCCCTGGGGGCGGTCGTGCTGCCCTATTTCGCGGTGGTCATCGCCAACGCCATGGGGCCGCGGTGGGGTGCGCGGATCAGCGGTGTCGACAAGTATGCCGCCGGCCCGTCCCTGACCATGCCGCCGCCCCCGCGTGGGCTGGGTCCGCGTCCCGACCGCCCGGAGCGCTGAGCGGTCGGTCAGCCGCCGATGGCGGACATCGGCCGGTCGGGCTGGTGGAAGCCGGGCCGCCCGATGCCGTGCGACGGGGCCTTGCGCCACATCTCGCCGCGGATCAGGCCGGCGAGCTCGGCGTCGGTGGCCCCGTCGCGCAGCGGCCCGCGCAGGTCGGTCTCGCGCTGGGAGAACAGGCAGTTGCGGACCTGGCCGTCAGCGGTGAGCCGGACCCGGTCGCACGAGGCGCAGAAGGGGGCCGTGACGCTGGCGATGATCCCGACCGTGGCCGGACCGCCGTCGACGAGGAACAGCTCGGCCGGGGCGCTGCCGCGGTCGGCGGACGGCAACGGGGTCAAGGTGAAGCGCTCGGCCAGCCGGGCGTGGATCTCGGCGGAGGACACCATGAGCGACCGGTCCCAGGTGTGCTGGGCGTCCAACGGCATCTGCTCGATGAAGCGCAGCTCGTAGTGCCGGTCGAGGCACCACTGCAGCAGGTCGGCCACGTGGGCGTCGTTGATGCCGCGCATGGCGACCGCGTTGACCTTGACGGGAGTCAGGCCCGCGTCCGCGGCCGCCTTGAGCCCCCGCTCGACGTCGGCGAACCGGTCGCGCAGGGTCAGCGCCCGGAACTCCTCCGGGGAGATCGTGTCAAGCGAGACGTTGACCCGGGTCAGGCCCGCCGCGGCCAGCGGTGCGGCGAGCCGGTCCAGGCCCACTCCGTTGGTCGTCATGGCGATGGCCGGTCGCGGCTCGAGCCGGGTCATCCGGGCCACGAGGTCGACGACGGTGCGACGCAGCAGCGGCTCGCCGCCGGTGAGCCGGATCTGCCGCACACCCTGCCCGACGAAGACGCCGACCAGGCGGATCAGCTCGTCGTCGGTGAGCATGCCCTCCTTGGGCAGCCACGGCAGCCCCTCGGCCGGCATGCAATAGGTGCAGCGCAGGTTGCACCGGTCGGTCACCGACACCCGCAGGTCCTGCGCGACCCGGCCGAAGGTGTCGACCAGCCCCGCGCCCTGCGGGGGGCGCGGTCGCGGATCAGGCAGTCGGGTCACCTGTGCCACTCTAATGCTGGGTTACCGTGACGGGGTGTCCGACCGCACCCAGTTCACGCGGCGCCTGCTCGGTGCGGTCGCGTTCGCGATCGTCTTCGGGCTAGCCTGTCTGATGCTGGCCCGCTGGCAGCTGTCGCGGTTCGAGGAGAAGGACGCCCGGGCCCACGCGGTCGAGAACAACTATCACGCGGCCCCGGTGCCGCTGGCCTCGGTGTTGTCGGGGCCCGGGATCAGCCTGCGCGAGGACCAGGTCTGGAGCCAGGTGACGGTCACCGGCGTCTACCGCCCGCCGCCGCTGCTGGTGCGCGGGCGGGCGCTGCAGGGCACCCAGGGCATGGAGGTGCTGGTGCCGCTGCAGGTCGACGGCGGCGGGCTGCTGCTCGTCGACCGCGGCTGGGTGGCCAACGCCCGGGATGCCCGGACGCTGCCGGACTTCCCGCCCGCCCCGCTGGGTCCGGTCACCGTGACCGGCTGGCTCAAGCCGGGCGAGCCAGAGCGCACCCCGGGCCTGCCCGCCGGCCAGCTCGGCTCGGTCAACCTCGACGAGGCGGCGAGCCAGGTCGGTGGGCGGCTCTACGCGGCATACCTGGTGTTGGGGCAGGAGTCGCCCGAGGTCGCCCGGCCGACCCCCCTGGAGGCGCCGACACCGGATCGTGGGCCGCACTTCGCCTACGCCATCCAGTGGGTGCTGGCGGCGTTGCTCGGGGTCGGTTTCGTCGTGCTCATGGTGCGGTCGCGCCCGGAGGCGGTCGCCGCGCGCGAGGCCGCTGAGCGGGCGGCCGCCGCCCGCGATCCCCAGCCCAAGAAGGTGCGGATCTGGGACGAGGAGGACGGCTGACCTTGGTCGACGGGTCTGCCGTCCCGGGGTGACCGACGGCGCCGCCCGGCTGACCCGTTGTCCCAGGCAGATCCGTGCAACCCCGGTGAAAGCGGTTGCCTGGAACGTTCCACGGCGCCGGGCGGGTCAGGGGGCGGTGCGGCTGTCCTCGAAGTACTGGGTGCGGTAGAGATCGGCGTACAGGCCCCCGCGACCGAGCAGCTCGGCGTGCCGGCCGCGTTCGACGATCCGGCCGTCGTCGACGACGAGGATCTGGTCGGCGCCGCGCACCGTCGACAGGCGGTGCGCGATGACCAGCGCGGTCCGGCCCTCGAGGGCGGCGTCGAGGGCGCGCTGGACGGCGACCTCGGACTCGCTGTCCAGGTGGGCGGTGGCCTCGTCGAGGACGACGACCTGAGGTTCCTTGAGCAGCAGTCGGGCGATGGCCAGCCGCTGCTTCTCGCCACCGGAGAGCCGGTGGCCGCGGTCGCCGACGACGGTGTCCAGACCCGACGGCAGCGACTCGACCAGCGGCAGCACCTGCGCGGCGGCCAGCGCCTGACGCATCTCGCCCTCGCTGGCGTCCGGGCGGGCGTAGGCGAGGTTGCCCCGGATCGTGTCGTGGAACAGGTGCGCCTCCTGGGTGACCATGCCGACCCGCTCGTGCAGCGACGCCAGGCCGGCCTGGCGCAGGTCGACGCCCCCGATGCGCACGGCTCCCCCGGTCGGGTCGTAGAGCCGGGCCACCAACGAGGTGATGGTCGTCTTGCCGGCGCCGCTGGGCCCGACCAGGGCGACCAGCTGCCCGGGGTATGCCGTGAAGCTCACCTCGCGCAGCACCGGCCCCCCGCCGGCGCGGTCGCCGGTCGCCGTGGACTCCAGCGAGCGCAGCGACACGGCGTCGGCGCTCGGATAGGCGAACGACACATCGTCGAACTCCACCGCCACCGGACCGGCGGGCAGGGCCACCGGGTCGTCGGCCTCGGCGACCAGCGGCGGCAGGTCGAGCACCTCGAAGACCCGGTCGAAGGACACCAGGGCGGTCATGACGTCGATGCGGACGTTGGACAGCGCGGTGAGCGGGCCGTAGAGCCGGGCCAGCAACGCGGCCAGGGCGAGCAGGGTGCCGATGGTCAGGCTCCCCTGGACGGCCATGACGCCGCCGAAGCCGTAGACCATCGCGGTGGCCAGCGCCGCCACCAGGCCGAGCGCAGTCATGAAGATGCTGCGGTTCATGGCGATCCGGATGCCGGTGTCGCGGACGACGGCCGCGCGGGCGGCATACTCGACGCGCTCGCGCTCGGGGGTGCCGAAGATCTTGACCAGCAGCGCGCCGGCGACGTTGAACCGCTCGGTCATCCGGGTGCCGAGCTCGGCGTTGGCGGTCATCTGCGTGCTGGTGAGCCGCGACAGCCGGCGCCCCATGAGCCGCGCGGGCACGAGGAAGAACGGCACGAGCAGCAGCGCGCCGGCGGTGAGCTGCCAGGACAGCGTCGCCATCGCGGCGACGATGAGCACGAGCGACACGGCGTTGGACACGACCGAGGACAGCACCGAGGTGAAGGCCTGTTGGGCGCCGATGACGTCGGAGTTGAGCCGGCTCACCAACGAGCCGGTCTGGGCGCGGGTGAAGAACGCGATCGGTTGGCTCAGCACGTGGCCGAAGACCTCGGTGCGCAGGTTGAAGATCAGCCCTTCGCCGATCCGCGCGGAGAACCATCGCTGGACGATGCCCAGGACCGCGTCGACGACGGCCAGCCCGGCGACGACCAGCGAGAGTCGCACGACCAGGTCCCGGTCGGCCTGCACGACCCCGTGGTCGATGATGTCGCGCAGCAACAGCGGCACCGCGACGACGACGACCGCGTCGGCGACGACCAGGACGAGGAAGACGACGATGGCCGCGAGGTAGGGCCGGGCGTAGCCGAGCACCCGGCGGGTGATCCCCGGGCTGAGCTCGGCGTGGACGACGGACTGGTCCTTGGTCAGCCCGCGCATCATGAGGAACGGTGACTGGCTCACGGTCTGCGGGGATGGGTCACGGCGTGCAGAAGGGTGGCCTGGGCCTGTTGCTCGTTGCGGTGCTGCTCGCGCGCAGAGGCCGAGATCGCCTGTGCCAGCAGCGGTTTGAGGGCGCGCAGCGAGTGGGCGGGGGCGGCCAGCAGGGCTGCGACGAGGTCCTCGGTCGCGGTCGCGAGCTCGGCTACGGGGACCGCGAGGTTGGCCAGGCCGAGCCGCACCGCCTCGTCGGCGCCGAGTCTGCGGCCGGTCGCGCAGATCTCCAGAGCCCGGGCGTAGCCGACCAGGTGGACCAGGGTGTGCGTGCCGGCCAGGTCGGGGACGATGCCGAGCGGCACCTCGCGCATGGCGAACTGGACGTCGTCGGCGACCACCCGCAGGTCGGCCGCCAGGGCCAGTTGGAAGCCGGCCCCGACCGCGTGGCCCTGCACGGCGGCGACGACGACCTGGGGGACCTCGCGCCACACGGTGAAGCCGGCCTGGAAGCGGGCCACCTCGGCGGCGATGACCTCCGGGTCGTCGGCGGCGCCGGCCAGGCCGAAGATGTCGAGCTCGCCCGGCAGGCCCGGTGAGCTGAACATCGCGCGGTTGAGCCCCGCCGAGAACGCCCGGCCCTCGGCGCGCAGCACGACGACCCGCACGTCGTCGGGCAGGTCGGCCCCGACCGCGGCGAGGGCGGTCCATAACGAGGGGACCTGGGCGTTGAGCTGATCGGGGTTGGCCAGGGTCAGGGTGAGCACGGGCCCGGCCTGCTCGACCCGCAAGGCCGGATGGGGCGGTGAGATCACGGCGCAAGCCTACGTCGGGCGACCGCGGCCGCCACGGCCCGGCGGGTGGGGTGGGCGGCCGGTCAGCGCAGGTCGCCCAGGCGCTCCCGCAGCCGGACCACCTCGCCGACCACGACGACGGCCGGCGACCGCACGCCCTCGTGCTCCGCGGTCCAGACGGCCTTCTCCAGGGTCGTCACCGTGGTGCGCTGCCGCGCTGTCCAGCCGGACTCGACGAAGGCGACCGGCGTGTCGGGGGCGCGTCCGGCCGCCAGCAGCGACTCGACCGTGCTGGCGATGGTCCCGACGCCCATGAGCAACACGAGGGTCGCGTCGCCCGGCGCGTCCCGGGCCACCCGGACGACGTCGGCACCCTCGTGCGCCGAGGCCATGACGAAGCCGGTGGCGACGCCGCGATGGGTCACCGGGATGCCGGCCGCCGCGGGCACCGAGACGGCGGAGGTGACGCCGGGGACCACCTCGACCGGTATGCCGTGGGCCCGGCAGTGCAGCGCCTCCTCACCGCCGCGGCCCAGCACGAAGGGGTCGCCGCCCTTGAGCCGGACGACCCGGCGGCCGGCCCGGGCCTGCTCGACGAGGATGTCGTTGATCCGGTCCTGCGGGACGGCGTGGTGGCCGGGCCGCTTGCCGACGTCGATGACCTCGACGTCGGGTCCCAGCTCGGCCAGCAGTTCGACCGGGCCGAGTCGGTCGGTGACGACCACGTCGGCGGCGGCGAGCAACGCCCGGCCGCGCACGGTCATCAGCCCCGGGTCACCGGGGCCGCCACCGACCAGGTGCACCGTCCCCACCCCGACCGCGCCACGCGGTGCCGCCCCCTGAGCTGCGGCACCGGCGGGCGGTCGGGTCCGTCGCACCGGCAGGGTGCCGGCCTCGAGCGCGGCGAGCACGGCGTCACGAACGGCGCGGGCGCGGCGCGGGTCACGGCCGCCGGTCACCGCGACGACGACGTCCTGCGCGGGCGTGCCCGGCGCGCCCTGCGCCACCGCTGGGCTCCAGGCGGCCGAGCGGGCGCCGTCGTCGGCCCGGACGCACCAGATGCCCCGGTCCTCGGCGTCCGCGGCGACCCGACCGTCGATCTCGAGCGCACCCGTGGCGGTGTGCACCAGCCAGACCCGTTGGGCACCAACGCCGTCCAGGTCGGTGGTGGTGTAGTCCCGCGCCTCCCAGGCGATCTCGCCACGGTCGACGAGGGGCCGCAGGCCGGCGCACAGCCGGGGGGCGACGACCGTCACCCGAGCCCCGTCGCCGAGCACCCGGGTGACCCGCCGGTGCGCGACCGGACCGCCGCCCACGACGACGACGCGCCGGCCGGCCAGCTGCAGGGTCAGGGGATAGCCCACCTCAGTCCGCCTCGACCATGCCGGCCGCGAGGGCCGCCCCGTCGGCCTCGTCGACGAGCAGGAAGCCACCCGTGTGCCGCAGCGTCGCGTAGTCGTCGACCGTCACCGGCTCGGCGAGCCGGACTCGCAGCCGACCGATGGCGTTGAGCCGTAAGGCGTCTGCCGCCGGGCGGTGCTCGAGGGTGGTGAGGTCGAGCTCGTCGACGATCTGGTCGACCAGACCGCGCACCGCCCGGGTGCCCACCCGGACCAGCACCCGGTCACCGGCCCGGATCGGGCGCTCGGACAGGACGGCGACCGGGCCGACGAGTTCGCGGACGACGCGGGCCGCCGCGTGGCTCGGCGCGATGACGTCGCCGCGGGACACGTCGATGTCGTCGGCGAGGCGCACCGTGACCGACTGGCCGGCGCCGGCGCTCTCGACCGGCTCGACCCCGCCCCCGACGGCCGGCACGTCGATGCCGACGATGCGTGATGTGCGGCCGGCCGGCTGCACGACGATCTCGTCGCCGACCCGTAGCACCCCCGAGGCCAGCCGGCCGGCGTAGCCCCGGTAGTCGGGATGATCGGCGGTGCGCGGCCGGATGACGACCTGCACGGGCAGGCGGGCCGGTTCGGTGCCGGGGTCGGTGCCGACCGGCACCGACTCCAGGTGCTCGAGCAGGCAGGGGCCGGCATACCACGGGGTGCGCGTCGAGCGGTCGACGACGTTGTCGCCGAACAGGGCGGACAGCGGCACCGCGGTCACCTCGTCGATGCCGAATCCCGCTGCGATGGAGCGCACCTGCTCGACCAGCCGGGTGAAGACCCGTTCGTCCCAGTCGACCAGGTCCATCTTGTTGACGGCCAGGGCGACGTGGCGCACGCCGAGCAGCCCGGTCACCGCGAGGTGCCGCCGGGTCTGCTCGAGCACACCGTGCCGGGCGTCGACGAGGATCAGCGCCAGCTCGGCGGTCGAGGCGCCGGTGACCATGTTGCGGGTGTACTCGACGTGGCCGGGGCAGTCGGCGATGACGAAGCTGCGCCGCGGTGTCGCGAAGTAGCGGTAGGCCACGTCGATGGTGATGCCCTGCTCGCGCTCGGCGCGCAGGCCGTCGGTGAGCAGCGCGAGGTCGGCCGAGTCGAGGCCGCGGTCCCGGCTGGCCCGCTCGACGGCGGCGAGTTGGTCGGCCAGCACCGACTTGGTGTCGTGCAGCAGTCGGCCGACCAGCGTGGACTTGCCGTCGTCGACACTGCCGGCGGTGGCCAGGCGCAACAGGTCGTGCGGCGCAACGTTGCTCGGGTCGCCCTGGGCGGCAACGGCATCGCGCGAGTGACCTGCCGCGGCATCGGGGGCCGGGGGCGCGGCATACGAGATCGTCATCAGAAGTAGCCCTCTCGCTTGCGGTCCTCCATGGCGGCCTCGGAGAGCCGGTCGTCGGCGCGGGTCGCACCGCGCTCGGTGAGCCGCGAGGCGGCGACCTCGACGATGACCGCGTCGACGTCCACGGCGTCGGACTCGACGGCGCCGGTGCACGACATGTCCCCGACCGTGCGGTAGCGCACCGTGCGGCGCTCGACGGGCTCGTCGGCCCGCGGGCCGCCCCACGCGCCGGCGGTCAGCCACATGCCGTCGCGGCGGAAGACCTCGCGCTCGTGCGCGTAGTAGAGGCCGGGCAGCGCGATCGCCTCGCGGGCGATGTAGCGCCAGACGTCGAGCTCGGTCCAATTGGACAGGGGGAAGACCCGCACGTGCTCGCCGGGGGCGTGCTTGCCGTTGTAGAGCTCCCACAGCTCGGGACGCTGGCGGCGCGGATCCCACGCGCCGAAGGCGTCCCGGATCGAGAAGACCCGCTCCTTGGCCCGCGCCTTCTCCTCGTCGCGGCGGCCGCCACCGAGCACCGCGTCGAAACGCTGGTCGGCGATCGCGTCGAGCAGCGGCAGGGTCTGCAGGGGGTTGCGCGTGCCGTCCGGCCGCTCGCGCAGTCGGCCGTCGTCGAGGTAGTCCTGCACCCGCGCGACGACCAGTCGGGCCCCGAGGCGGTCGGCCGTGGCGTCGCGGAAGTCGAGGACCTCCGGGAAGTTGTGGCCGGTGTCGACGTGCAGCAGGGCGAACGGCAGCGGCGCCGGCGCGAACGCCTTGCTCGCCAGATGGAGCATGACCACGGAGTCCTTGCCGCCGGAGAAGAGCACGACCGGCCGCTCGAACTGGCCGGCCACCTCGCGCATGATGTGCACCGCCTCGGCCTCGAGCAGGTCCAGGTGGGTCAGCGTCCGCGGTTGGGCGACAACGGTGTTCACGTGTGCAGCCCGCACTCGGTCTTGGTGCGCCCGGCCCACCGGCCGGCCCGCGGGTCCTCGCCCTCGGCCACCGGCCGGGTGCACGGCTGGCAGCCGATCGAGGCGTAGCCGAGCTGGCGCAGCGGGTTGAGCAGCACGTCGTGGTCGGCGACGTAGCGCTCGACGTCGTCGGCGGTCCACGCGGCGAGCGGGTTGAGCTTGACCATGCCGCGGCGGGCGTCCCAGCCGACCAGGTCGAGGTCGCTGCGGGTCGGGGCGTCCTCGCGACGCATACCGGTGATCCACGCGGCATACCCGCGCAGGGCGCGCTCGAGCGGCTCGACCTTGCGGATGGCGCAGCAGGTGTCGGGATCGCGGTCGTGCAGTCGCGGGCCGTGCACCGCGTCCTGCTCGGCGACCGTGAGCAGCGGCAGCACGGTGCGGATCGTCGGTTCCCCCCCGGCGGCGTAGGCGTCCCGGGTGCCGATCGTCTCGGCGAAGTGGTAGCCGGTGTCGATGAAGAAGACGTCGGTCCTGGGCGCGGTGGCCCCGACGAGGTGCACGAGCACCTCGTCGCCCATCGACGACGCGACGGTCAGCCCTCGGCCGAATCGGTGTGCGGCCCAACGCAGCACGAGCCGGGCCAACTCGATCCTGCTCTCGTAGGCCGTTTGCGCGCCGGTCGCCTCCTCGGCGGCCACCAGCGCGGCGCCCTCCTCGACGAGATCGAGCAGCCGCTCGGCTGCCGGGACGGTGTCGGTGGTGGGGGCGGTCATCGCAGGTCCTCCTCGTCGACGCGGTGGGCCCACTCGGCGAAGGTCTCGCCGTCGCTGCGGCCCGCCAGGTAGCGGCGCACCACCCGCTCGACGTAGTCGACGAGGTCGTCGGCCGCGACCCGCAGGGCGCGGGTCTTGCGGGCCAGTCGGGCCTGCTCGCCGACGGCCCCGCCGAGGTGGACCTGGAAGCCCTCGACGTCCTGTCCGTCCGCGCCGGTCATGACCAGCCCCTTGAGCCCGATGTCCGCGACCTGGGTGCGGGCGCAGGCGTTGGGGCAGCCGTTGAGGTGGATCGTCACGGGCGCGTCGAGGTCGCTGATGCGCTGCTCGAGCGCCTCGACGGTGGTCCGCGCCCGGACCTTGGTCTCGACGAGCGCGAGCTTGCAGTACTCGATGCCGGTGCAGGCCAGCACCCCCCGGCGCCATTCGGAGGGATTGCTGCGCAGGTCAAGGGCATCCAGTCCGGCGACCAGCGGCGCGATCTGGTCGTCGGGTACGTCCAGGACGAGCAGTTTCTGGTGCGGGGTGAGCCGCACCCGGCCCGAGCCGTGCTTCGCGGCGAGGTCGGCGACGGCGGTGAGAATGGTGCCGGACACCCGCCCCGCGATCGGGGCCACCCCGACCCAGTTGAGCCCGTCACGCTGCCGGTGCACGCCGACGTGGTCGCGGCGGTGGGCCGGGACCGGATCGGGCCCCGGGCCGTCCAGCAGCGGGCGGCCGAGGTACTCCTCCTCCAGCACCCGCCGGAATCGCTCTGCGCCCCAGTCGGACACGAGGAACTTGAGGCGGGCCCGGTTGCGCATGCGGCGATAGCCGTAGTCGCGGAAGATCGCCGTGACCCCGGCCCAGACCTCGGGGACCTCGTCCAGCGGGACCCAGGCACCGAGCCGGACCGCGAAGATCGGGTTGGTCGACAGGCCGCCGCCGACCCAGAGGTCGAAGCCGGGCCCGTGGTCGGGGTGGACCACCCCGACGAAGGACACGTCGTTGGCCTCGTGGACCACGTCGAGGCTCGGCGACCCGGAGATCGCCGTCTTGTACTTCCTTGGCAGGTTGGAGAACTCGGGCGAAGCGAGGTAGCGGTCGAGGATCTCGCGGATCGCCGGGGTGCCGTCGACGATCTCGTCGGCGGCGATGCCGGCGACCGGTGAGCCGAGGATGACCCGGGGCACGTCGCCGCAGGCCTCGGCCGTCGACAGGCCGACATCCTCGAGGCGTCGCCAGATCTCGGGCACGTCCTCGATCCGCACCCAGTGCAGCTGGACGTTCTCGCGGTCGGAGATGTCGGCGGTGTCGCGCGCGAACTCCCGGGAGATGCCGGCGATGACCCGCAACTGCTCGTTGGACAGCGCACCGCCGTCGGAGCGGACCCGCATCATGAAGAACTCGTCGTCGAGTTCCTCGGGTGCCAGCGTCGCGGTGCGGCCGCCATCGATGCCGGGCCGGCGCTGGGTGTAGAGCCCCCACCACCGCATCCGGCCGCGCAGGTCGTCGGCGGGGATCGAGGCGAAGCCGGTCTTGCTGTAGACGTCGATGATCCGCTGGCGCACGTTGAGGCCGTCGTCCTGCTGCTTGAGGACCTCGTTGTGGTTGAGCGGGGTGCGGTCGCCGTCGGCCCAGGCTCCGGTGGCCCGGTCGGCGCGGCCCGGACGGGCCGGTGGTGCGGTGATGGTCATGGGGGTCCGTTTCGGCGGGGCGCGCGACGGCGCGGGGAGAGCACGGAGGTCAGGCGGGCGGCATACCGGTTCGGGGGTGGCGGGCCTCGGTGGGCCGCGCGGCGGGCGATCGGGTCGCCCGGGCGCCGGGTGGGCGCCGGCCGGTCAGCGCCGACAGCCGGCGCTGACGACCCGCAGCAGGTCGACGTGCAGGCGCGCGACGAGACGGGGACCGGTCATGTCGTCGATTGTGACCGGCCGGAGCCTCAAATCACATAACTGTCCATTATCTGAAACCTCAGACGGGGTTATCTATCGGGCTGACGCCACAGCCCGCTGCCGGTGGCTGTGTCGGTGACCAGGACCAGGCCGCCGTCGGCGGCCGCCAGGGCCAGCGGCCGGCCGGCCGGACCGGCGTCCGTGGTCCACCCGGCCGCGGTCTGGCGCAGCAGCACCGAGCCGGTTTCCGTGGGGCCCCCGGTCGGGCCGGCCGTGGCGCCGGTGTCCGTCGGCACGACGGCGACCCAGCCGGGCCGACCGGCGACCGGGGCCGGCAGTGTTGTCCGCTCGTCCAGCGGCAGGTCCGGCAGGCCCACCACCGCTCGCGCCCCGCTGTCGTCGACCAGCCAGCCGGCCAGCCGTCCGTCGGCCCAGCCGAGCACCAGGCACTCGACCGACCGGCCGGCACCGGGGGGCGGGGTGCACCCGGCGGTCACCGCCTCGGCGCGCCGCCCGGGGGACGGCAGGGCCCGCTCCTGCCAGGCCGTGGTGCCCGCGGCGGTCCACCAGACCTGGGGTTGCTGCTGCACCTCGCCGCCGACGAGGACGACCGACCCGACGACGAGCACGCCGCGGTCGCGCTGGGTGGCGGACCGAGGCCCCACCAGGCGGGTCGTCGAGCTGGCCAGCGGGGTGCCGGTGGGGTCCTGGCGCACCCACCGCGGCCCGGCGGGCAGCCACACCGTCGCGTCCAGGCCGGCCGCGGCGCTCTGCCAGGTGCCGACGAGCACCGGGGTGGCCGGCGTCACGACGGCGGCGACGAGGTCGCCGGCGCCCCACCCGCCGAAGGTCTCGAACGGCTGCGGCTGCTCGGTCAGGCCGGTCGCGGTCGACCCCCGCCAGACCGACCACCGGACGTTGCCGTGCGCTCCGCCGCGGGCCCCGCCGAGCGCGATCAGCCCGTCCGGCCCCGCGGCGAGCGAGAGCCAGCGCGCCTCGGCGCCGTAGCCGCTGCCGGGGTGGACCGGCAGGGTGCGCCAGCCGGTCGGTCCCTGGTGCAGCAGGCCCGGTGCTGCGGAGGTCGGGTCCTGAGTGCCGACCAGTAGCTCTGACCCCACCGCGACGACGGTGACCGGGCGGCCGGTGCCGAGCAACTCGACCGGCTGCCAAGGGCGCGGCTGGTCCACCGGCCGGGCGCACGCGGTGAGCGCGCCGAGCAGCACGGCCACGAGGAACCACCCGAGGTGGCGGGGCACTCAAGCGAGTATGCCGCGCGGCCGACGCGCGGCCGACCCGCGGGCACGGGTTCCAGGCGGCCGTCTTTAGCGGTTGGATGGGGCTAGGTGAGCCGAGAGCAAGGAGACAGGGTGAGCGCGGAACAGGTCAGGCAGCACAAGGTCGTCCTCGACGAGAGCGAGATGCCGACCCGCTGGTACAACATCCTGCACGACCTGCCCACCCCGCCGCCGCCCTATCTGCACCCCGGCACCGGCCAGCCGGTGGGCCCGGACGACCTGGCCGGGCTGTTCCCGATGGACCTCATCGGCCAGGAGGTGTCGACCGAGCAGTACATCGACATCCCCGCAGAGGTGCTCGACGTCTATCGGCTGTGGCGGCCGTCCCCGCTCTATCGGGCGCACCGGCTCGAGGCGGCGCTGGACACTCCGGCGCGGATCTACTACAAGTACGAGGGTGTGTCGCCGGCCGGGTCACACAAACCCAACACGTCCGTGCCGCAGGCCTATTACAACGCCAAGGCGGGCATCACCAAGCTGACCACCGAGACCGGCGCCGGCCAGTGGGGTGCCTCCCTGGCCTTCGCGTGCGCCCAGTTCGGCCTCGAGTGCGAGGTGTGGCAGGTGCGCGCCTCCTATGACTCCAAGCCCTATCGGCGGCTGCTCATGCAGACCTTCGGCAGCACGGTGCACCCGTCGCCGTCGGAGCTCACCGCCGCCGGTCGAGCCATCCTCGCCGCCCACCCCGACTCCCCCGGCTCGCTCGGCATCGCCATCTCCGAGGCCGTCGAGGTCGCCGCCGCGTCGCCGACCACCAACTACGCCCTCGGATCGGTGCTCAACCATGTGCTGCTGCACCAGACGATCATCGGCGAGGAGGCGCTGCTGCAGTTCGCCAAGATCGGCGAGACGCCCGACCTCATCGTCGGCTGCACCGGCGGCGGGTCGAACTTCGGCGGGCTGTCCTTCCCGTTCCTGCGCGAGAAGCTCGCCGGTCGGATCAGCCCGGTCATCCGGGCCGTCGAGCCGGCCTCCTGCCCGTCGCTGACCCAGGGCACCTACGCCTACGACTTCGGCGACACCGCCGGCATGACGCCACTGATGAAGATGCACACGCTGGGCCACGACTTCATCCCCGACCCGATCCACGCCGGCGGGTTGCGCTACCACGGGATGAGCCCGCTCATCTCGCACGTCTATGACGAGGGGCTCATCGAGGCGGTGGCCAAGAAGCAGAAGGAGTGCTTCGCCGCCGGCGTGCTGTTCGCCCGCACCGAGGGCATCGTGCCGGCCCCGGAGCCGACCCACGCGCTGGCCGAGACCGTGGCAGAGGCGTTGCGCTGCAAGGAGACCGGCCAGGACTCGGTCATCCTCACCGCGCTGTGTGGGCACGGCCAGCTCGACCTGCCGGCCTACGCGGCATACCTCGAGGGCACGATGACCGACCACTCCTACGAGGACACCGAGATCCGCGAGGCGGTCGCCGAGGCCCTCACCCGGCTGCCGGCGATCCCGGGCTGACGAGGTCCGACACGATGAGCTGAGGTGGCTGATCACCCCCGATCCCGGGTGAGCACCCGGGCCGGGCCGATCGGGGGCGTTCGGCGACGTCCTGACGTGGGTGATCGCCCCCGGTCCCGGGTGGGCGCGCACCGCGACCCGGTGGACGGCAGCCCACCGCTGTCGGCCACCCGGCATACCCTGTCCGGGACCGCCGACCCACGGAGCCGCACGTGCCCTCTGACCTGTCCGCCCTCGCGGCGCGGCTGCGCCTGCTGGGGCCCGACAAGCTGCGCGCGGTCGCGGGCGCCACGACCATCGCGCGCGGCCTGGCGTATGCCGCCCAGCGTCGGGTCGGGTCGATGCAGGTCAGCGGCCCCTGGTCGGTGCGGGGCGTGGTGCGGGGCACCGGGCGCAGCTACACCACCGAGGTCGAGCTCTACCAGAGTCGTGGGGAGCTGACCTGGACCGGCACCTGTTCCTGCCCGATGGCCGTCGAGTGCAAGCACGCGGTCGCCCTGGCCGTCGCGGCCCGCGACGTGCTCGGCCGGGCGGGCGTCGCGGGCGGCCCCCCGGACGTCGAGGGTGGTCCGACCGGACCGCCGGCCTGGGAGCGGGCGCTGCGGGAGGTGGTCTTCGACCCGGTGGCCGCGACCCCGACCACCCCCGTCGGACTGCTCGTCGAGGTCGTGGCCGGCCCCGGCCCCACCCGGTTCGGGCCGGATCCCGGTCCCCGGGTGCTGCTGCGGCCGGTGCTGCCGGGCAAGCGGGGCTGGGTGCGCACCGGCATCTCGTGGGACCGGCTCGACTACCTGCCGCCGGTCGGCGCCGGCCGCCCCGACCCGGTCGCCGTGGCGGCGCTGCGCCGGCTCAGCTCGTCCGCTCGTGAGTGGCTCTATCGGAGCGGCGACCAGGTCGATCTCGGCCTGCTCGGATCGGGCTGGGTGCGCGCCCTGCAGGACTGCCAGGCTGCCGGGGTGCGGCTGCTCACCGACCAGCAGGGTTCCGGGACGGTCGAGTTGGTCGACGAGCCGGGCGCCGTCGTGCTGGAGCTGACCCGCGGGTCCGACGAGGCCGTCGTGGTCACCCCCAGGGTGGTGCCGCCGGCGGCTTTCGAGGGTCGCGAGGTCGTGCTGTGCGGCCGGCCACCGTCGGCCCTGGCCGTCCAGGAGGGGGCCGACCTGCACCTGGCCGGCTTCGCCACGCCGCTGGACAGCGCGACGATGCGGCTGCTCGACGGCGGGGCGCTGCGGGTGCCGGCCGCGGATGTCGGCCGGTTCCTCACCGGGCACGTGCCGATGCTGCGCCGCCGCTTCACCGTGCGCTCCCCCGACCGGAGCATCGAGGTGCCGGAGGTCGGGGCGGTGCGGCTGCTGCTCGAGGTGACCCACCTGCCGGGCCTGCGCGTCAAGCTGGTCTGGTCGTTCCGCTACCCGGTCGGCGGCACGGACGCCCGGGTGCCGATCCGATCGGCCGAGCAGCCGGTGCCCCGTGATCCAGCCGGCGAGCGGGCGCTGATCGAGTCGCTCGAGATCCTCGACAAGGTCCCCAGCCTGCGGCCCCGGCTGCCGACCGGCGAGTGGTCGGTGCAGCCCTCGGCGGAGTTGTCCGGGCCCGACATGCTGCGCCTGCTCAACCAGGTGCTGCCCACGCTCGAGCAGCGGGAGGACGTCGACGTCGAGGTCCACGGCGAGCCGATCACCTATGCGGAGGCGGTCGACGACCCGGTGGTCAGCGTCGCGGTGCGCGAGTCGCCGGACACGATGGACTGGTTCGACCTCGACGTGAGCGTGAGGGTCGGCCCCGAGGCGGTCCCGTTGCGTGACCTCATCCGGGCGTTGACCCTGGGCGAGGAGATCGTCATCCTGCCCTCGGGCACGTGGTTCCGCACCGACCGTCCCGAGTTGCACGAGTTGCGCCGCCTCGTCGATGAGGCCCGTGCCATGCAGGAGGATCACCGCGCCCCGCTGCGCCTGTCGGCCTATCAGGCCGACCTGTGGGCCGAGCTCGAGCAACTCGGCGTGGTCGAGGAGCAGAGCCGGCGCTGGCGCGAGCTCGTCGCGGGCATGGCCGCCGCGGCCGACGGCGGCGGGGTCGAGGCGTTGCCGGCTCCCGTGAGCCTGGCGGCCACCCTGCGGCCCTATCAGCAGGCCGGCTTCGAGTGGCTGACCTTCCTGCGCCGATCCGGCCTCGGCGGGATCCTCGCCGCCGACATGGTCCTGGGCGCGGCCATGCAGGCGCCGGCCATGATCCTGCAGGCCCGGGCCGACCACGAGGCGACCGGCGCGGGAGGTGACGCGGCCGCGGCATACCCGCCGTTCCTGGTCGTCGCGCCCACCTCGGTGCTGTCGACCTGGGTCACCGAGGCGCGCCGCTTCGCACCCGGGCTGCGGGTGGTCGCCCTCGATCGCACGAGCGGCAAGCGGCGCACCGCGGTGGCCGACGAGGTGCGCGGCGCCGACGTGGTGGTGACCTCGTACGCGGTGTTCCGGCTGGACGCCGCGAGCTTCCGGGAGTGCGCGTGGTCGGGTCTGCTGCTCGACGAGGCGCAGTTCGTCAAGAACCACCAGTCGCAGGCCTATCAGTGCGCGCGGGCGCTGCCGGCGCCGACCAAGATCGCCATCACCGGCACCCCCATGGAGAACAACCTCATGGAGCTGTGGGCGCTGCTGTCGATCGTCGCGCCGGGGCTGTTCCCCCGACCGTCGGCGTTCCAGGAGCACTATCGGCGGCCGATCGAGAGCGGCAGCGACCCCGAGCGGCTCGACACGCTGCGCCGGCGGATCCGGCCGGTCATGCTGCGCCGCACCAAGGAGTCGGTCGCCACCGAGTTGCCGCCCAAGCAGGAGCAGATCCTCGAGGTGGCCCTGTCGGCGCGGCACCGCCGGGTCTACGACCGCATCCGCACCCGGGAGCGGCAGCGGGTGCTGGGCCTGCTCGAGGACGCCGACCGCAACCGGCTGGCGATCCTGCGCTCGCTCACGCTGTTGCGGCAGGCCTGCCTCGACCCGGCGCTGGTCGACGCGGACAGCGAGGGCATCGGCTCGGCCAAGGTCGACACCCTGCTCGAGCTGCTGCCGGAGGTGCTCGCCGAGGGGCACCAGGCGCTGGTGTTCAGCCAGTTCACCGGGTTCCTCGCGACGGTGCGGGCCCGGCTCGACGCCGCCGGCATCTCCTACGCCTACCTCGACGGCCGCACCCGCCGCCGGCCGGAGGTCATCGAGTCGTTCCGGTCGGGCCAGCGGCGGGTCTTCCTCGTGTCGCTCAAGGCCGGTGGTTTCGGGCTGACCCTCACCGAGGCCGACTACGTCTGCCTGCTCGACCCGTGGTGGAATCCCGCCGCCGAGGCTCAGGCCATCGACCGCACCCACCGGATCGGACAGGACAAGCCGGTCAACGTCTATCGGCTGGTCGCGACCGACACCATCGAGGAGAAGGTGCTCGCGCTGCAGGCTCGCAAGCGAGAGCTGTTCGCCAAGGTCGTCGACGAGGGCGGCCTGGCCGGCGCGGCGGTCACCGCCGAGGACATCCGGGGCCTGCTCTGACGTCCCGGGCGGCTAGGCGAACGACGCGGGTATGCCGCGCTCGCGCAGCACCTGCTCGACCAACCTGAGGTCACGACCGCGCAGTGACAGCGTCGCCTGGGGCAGGTCGTCGGCCAGGTGCCGGTCGGTCTCGACCCGCACCGCGCCGCCGCGCCGGTTGATCTCGGCGGCCACCTGCTGGACCTCGGTGAGCGACCCGCCCCAGCCCACGCCCATCGGCAGCTCGAGCCAGCGGCGGCGGTCCAGGGCGAGCACCGCTAGGACGGGCAGGAGCGCTGCGGGAGCGCCGGTGACGGGGTGACGTCCGGACCGGGCCGCGCCGGCCACCCCGACGGCTCCGGCGGCCAGACACGCAGCGGCCAGGGCGGACCAGCCGGCGACGTTGAGGTGGGCGGTGCGGAACGGGCTGACGGCCCGGCGGCGGCGCGACGAGGGGCCGAACCTGGCGTACCCACGGTCCACGGGAGCTCCCCCATCGTCGGCACGAGCGCCGTCGGCATCATGTGCCCCGCGGCGCCGACGACGTCCGGCTCACCTGGTCAGCACAGGCCACCGACGAGGCACATCGGCTGATGTTGCACGAGCATGGCCACTTTGGTCAAACCCGTCGCTCGCGCCACCGACATCGCGTCGATCGGCGGGACCGCGAGGCTGCTCATCCGGGGGCCGGCGGGGGGTACCAGATAGTCGATGACGGCGTAGCCGTCCACGATCCCGACTTGGGCCAGCAACTCGCGGTCGGAGAACCCGCTGAAGCCGGCGGCCCGCTCCGCATCGGTGGGGCCCAGCGAGACCAGGCTGACCAACTCGTCGAGCGAGACGCTCTGCGCCAGCACCCGGGCGGGTGCGCTGCGGGTGTCGAGCGGCTCCTCCTGGCAGACCAGGTAGACGACCCGCTTGGCCGAGGCGATCGTCGCCTCCGACAGGCCGAGACGTCGGGTGCACGCCGAGTTCAGCGGCGGCGCGAAGCTCGTGAAGTCGTGGACGTTGGCGGGGTCCGTCGACTTCGGCTGGGACCGCACGGTCCGGGCCAGGTCGGCCCGGGCGATCGGAGGCACCGCCGGCGTCACAGTGACCGACTGCACCGGTTCCGGCGGGCCGGGCGTGGACGGTGGCGTCGGGCTGGCCGATGCGTCGGCCGAGGGTCGAGCGGCCGTGGTGGTCGGGCCCGGAGGTGGGGGCGGCGACGTCGTGCAGGCACCGACGAGCAGCGCAACCAAGAGCACCGCCACCAGGGCGCTGCCCGTGCGCCCGTCGAGTTCGCTCATGTCCCCAGCTCCTGCAACAGTGCCTCGGCTCTTGCCATCCGGGCCTGGTGGACCGCCAGCCGATCCTTGAACCGAGCCGCGAACTGGTCCTCGTGGTGGACCCGTACCAGGTCGACCGCGACCTGGTAGGCGGGCCGACAGAGCTGCTGGTCCCGCGACACGGTCGCGACCGGCACCGGAACGCCATGGTCGATCGCGCCCATCAACTCACCAGGGTTGGCATAGGGCTCGCCGAGGCATGCCTGCCACTGTCGAGCCGCAGCCAGGGTCGCCGGGTCCTGCCGAACGCCGCGGCGCATCGCCTCCAGTTCGGCGCGAAGGGCAGCCGCCTCGGCGAACACCCCTGGAACGGCTGCGTTGGCCGCCCCGGCACACCCGCCCGCGGCAGCCACGTCCACGGCGAACGGGTCAGGGACCCCGTAGAGCGCCACGAAGTAGGCCTTCCTCGCCTCAGGAGCCAACGTCGCGACGAACGTGTCGTTGGCGTTCGGACCCGGCGCGGTCGGCCACCGGTCGCCCGCGGTGACGAGGGTGGAGGTGACCGGGACGTAGGCCCAACCCACCCGGTCCATGCACTGCTGGGTCAGGCGCTCCCTGGCCAGTTCCTCTCGGGCGAACTGGCGGTCGTCCAGGCCGGAGTCAACAAACCGGAAACCCGGGTAGGCCTCGAGAGTCGAGGCCCTGGGCTTCGGCGTGCTGGCGGGTGCCGGCGTTACCTCTGCTGCCGTCGCCGCAAGCGCTGACTCCCCCGACCCCAGGGCCTGGCCCTGGCCGAGAAAGGCGAGCGCGAGCGCACTGACAAGGCCGCAGGGGCGAGGTCATAGCGTCCAAGCAACACGGGGGTCACGGGGCCTGTCGGTGGTGGCTGGGTGGGGTGAACCGCCCCGGCATGTCCGGAGACTTACGGGTTTGACGGCTCCAGCTGTTCC
>CAZYHR010000019.1:0-17184 GCA_964647395.1 uncultured Intrasporangiaceae bacterium
ACCACCGCATCATCATCATGACCGACGCCGACGTCGACGGCGCGCACATCCGCACCCTGCTGCTGACCCTGTTCTTCAAGTACATGCGACCGCTCATCGAGCACGGCCGGGTGTATGCCGCGATGCCCCCGCTGCACCGGCTCGAGGTCATCGGCGGACCGGGCAAGAAGAACGAGTACGTCTACACCTACAACGAGGCGCAGATGCGCTCGACCCGCGCCGCGCTGGAGCGCCGGGGGCGGCGGGTCAAGGAACCGCCGCAGCGCTACAAGGGCCTGGGCGAGATGGACGCCGACCAGTTGGCTGACACGACGATGGATCCGCGCCGGCGCACGCTGCGGCGGGTGACCGTCGGCGAGGCGGAGGAGGCCGCCCGGGTCGCCGAGGGGGTGTTCGACCTGCTCATGGGCAACGACGTGGCCCCCCGCAAGGACTTCATCATCTCCTCGGCCCGCGACGTCGAGCGCGTACGCATCGACGCCTGACGCCGGCCCGCCGGGCACGTGATCGGCACCGGGCCGCATACCAACCGTCATCTTCGCGGCGCACGCTGGGAGGGTCAGACTGGTTCCGCGTGGCGGGGGAGGCGGGGTCGTTGGTGCGCGGGCGGCGTTGGGTGATCATCCTGCTCGTGCTGGTCGTGGTCAACACCGCGCTGGAGTGGGCCAATCGGCAGCGCTTCCCGACCCGCACGGTGACCAGCCAGGCGGCGGCCGCGGACGACCCGGCGGTCTACTTCCCGCACACCTACTGGGTGCTGGTGCCGGGGTTCGGCATCGACTTCTGCGCCGACGTCGAGGCGGCTCTGGCGCCGGTGCTGCACACCACCGGGCAGTCGTTCTGTGTGGCGCCCAGCCCGGTGACGCTGGACCCGCACGAGATCGCCGCGGCGATCCGGGCCCGGGTCGACGCCCACCGGGCCGGCGAGGGCACGCCGGTGACGTTGCGCTTCTACGGCATCAGCATGGGCGGGATGATCGCCTTCGACGTGGCCCGGATCCTCGACGGGCGGCACCGCATCAGGGTGGCGGCGGTCGTGTTCGACAGCAGCCCGGCCGGGCCGGGGTCGGTGGCCGGGGTCAAGCAGTTGGGCCCGCGCTGGGGTGCGTTGGTCAACCGGCTGCCCAACCTGCCCGGCGACATCCCCAACCCGCTCAAGGGCGGCCCGCTCAACCGGATGGCCGTGCACACCGGCGAGGCGCTGGCCGGTGACCTGGCGGCTGCGCAGTGGCCGAGCCTGGCGGATCTGAGCCTGGCGTGGCACAAGTCGACGGCGGTCACCTCGGGCCGGGTCGCCAACCAGTTGGCGTATATCGAGCAGTTCTACCGGTCGCCGCTGGGTGACGAACTGGCCGGGGCGCGGTTCGGCTATCTGCGCGCCGACGACCCGCGCCGGGACAACACCGTCGACGTGGTCGCCGCCATCGACACCTATCGCACCCTGGTGCCGGACCTGCGGGTGTATGCCGTCCGGGACGGCGGGCACGCCGGCGCCGACCAGTTGGTGGCGCAGTATCGTGCCGCGCTGGCGGCTTTCACCGCCGACGCGGGGCTGACGACCGTCACCGACATCCTGCTCGAGCGCACCCGACCGCGTCACCAGCAGCGGCTGGCGCCGGTCGCGGGCTGATCGGCCGCTCGCGGCGCCGCCCGGCTGACGTCCCGGTCGCGACCGGCGGGACCGGGCCGGACGAGGTGCCCCGACCGACCGGACGGTGGAACCTCCCAGCCGTGCCGCGCGTCTACCATGTGCGGACGGTCGTGAGGAGAGCACGACCGTCCGCACGCCGACGGACCGCCACTGCCACCAGGGGAGCAGATGACCCAGCCGATGCCGCCCGCACCGCCGACACCTCCCGGTGGTCAGCAGTCGCAGTGGGCGCAGGGCCCGTGGGGCGGGCAGCCGCAGGGCAGCGCCCCCGAGGCGGCGGCCGGCAACGGCAGCGCGACCCAGCCGGTCCCGCAGACCGGGCCGCCGCCGGGAGCCGAGGCCGCGGCATACCAGCAGCAGCGGCACGAGTCGGGCCGCGGCGGCGCGACCCCGGGACCCGCGGTGTCGCCGATCAGCAGCGAGGACATGTCCTGGGCCCGCTCGACGCTGGGCATCATCTCGCGCGCCTTCGAGGAGCGGGTGGTCGGCCAGCAGCGGCTGCAGGAGACCCTCGTGCTCGGGCTCATCACCGGCGGGCACATCCTGCTCGAGTCGGTGCCCGGCCTGGCCAAGACCACGGCCGCGGCCACCCTGTCCCGCGCGGTCGGCGGCACCTTCAAGCGCATCCAGTGCACCCCCGACCTGCTGCCCAGCGACATCGTCGGCACCCAGGTCTACGACGTGCGCACCGGACAGTTCGAGACCCGCCTCGGGCCGGTGCACGCCAACCTCGTGCTGCTCGACGAGATCAACCGCAGCTCGGCCAAGACCCAGTCAGCCATGCTCGAGGCGATGCAGGAGCGGCAGACCTCGATCGGCGGCACCATCTATCCGCTGCCCGAGCCGTTCCTCACCCTCGCCACCCAGAACCCCATCGAGCAGGAGGGCACCTACGTGCTGCCCGAGGCCCAGCTCGACCGCTTCATGCTCAAGGACGTCCTGGACTACCCCACCCTGGAGGAGGAGGCCGAGGTCGTCCGGCGCATCGACGCCGGCGTCTACCTGGCCGAGCAGCAGCCGGTCGTCACGCTCGAGGACGTGCGCCGCCTGCAGCGGATCGTCCGCGAGGTCTACGTCGACCCGACCGTCGTCCGGTATGCCGTCGGGCTGGCCTACGTGACCCGGCACGCCAAGGACTACCTCGACCCGGCCCTGGCGCCCTACGTCGAGTACGGCGCCAGCCCGCGCGCGTCGATCGCCTTCGCCCAGGCCGGTCGCGCCCGGGCGCTGCTGGCCGGCCGCGACCACGTCGTCCCCGACGACATCAAGGCGCTGGCCCACCGGGTGCTGCGCCACCGGGTCATCCTCGGCTTCGAGGCCGTGGCCGACGACGTGCCCGTCGAGCGGATCATCGACGCCGTCATCGGCGCGGTCCGCACCCCCTGAGGGCTGCGGGGACTGCATGGCATCGCTGCTGGCCAAGGTCAAGACCAAGCTCTACATCGTCGCCCACCGGCGCACCTGGGGCCTGCTGGACGGCGAGTACTCCTCGGTGTTCCGCGGCCGCAGCCTCGACTACGACGACCTGCGCGAATACGTCCCCGGCGACGAGATCCGCGACATCGACTGGAAGGCCACCGCCCGCTACGGCTCGCCGCTGGTCAAGCGCTACGTCGCGACCCGCAAGCAGACCGTGCTGCTCGTCGTCGACACCGGCCGCTCGATGGCCGCCGCCGCCCCCTCCGGGGAGGCCAAGAAGGACGTCGGCATCATGGTCGCCGGCATGCTCGCCTATCTGGCGATCCGGCACGGCGACTACGTCGGCCTGGTCGAGGGCGACTCGGCCGACAGCCGGCTGCACGAGGCCAAGGGCACCGAGGCCCACCTCGAGCGGCTGCTGCGCACCATCGACCGGCACACCACCCCCACGGCCGCCGCCAGCCGCTTCACCGACCAACTGCGCTATCTCGCCGAGCACGTCCGCAAGCGCTGCCTCGTGCTCGTCATCGCCGACGACCGGGCCCTGGGCCCGGACGACACCCCGCTGCTGCGCCGGCTGCACGCCCAGCACGAGATCCTCTGGGTCACCGTCGACGACGCCGACCCCACCGAGTTCCAGACCCGCTCCGACGCCGTCGAGATGCGCGACCTGTCCCACCTGCCCGCCGCGGTGCGGGGCAGCGGGCGGCTGCACGCGGCATACCGGGCGGCCGTGCAGCAGCAGCGGGCCCAACTGGACGCGCAACTCGGCTCGCTGGCCATCACCCGAGCCCGGGTCGGCTCGACCCGGGCCGTCGTCACGACCGTCTTCGCCCTGCTGGAGAGGCAGCGCCGCCGTGTCCACTAACGACCCGTTCTACCCGCCGATGACCTACAGCGTCTGGTGGACGGTGCTCGCGGTGCTGCTCGTGCTCGCGGTGCTCGGGTGGGCGCTCTATGTCTGGCTGTCCACCCGCCGGGTGCCGCCGGCCAAGCCGCCGACCCAACCCCAACTCCCCCCCGGCTGGGCCATGGTGCGGGCCAAGCACGAGACGATGCTGCGCATCGACCGGGTCGTCTGGGAGGCCGAGCACGGCCGGCTCGACCCGCGCGAGGCCCACCAGGAGCTCTCCCGCACCGTCCGCGGCTTCGTCGACCAGGTGTCCGGCACCTCCGCGCAGACCATGACCCTGTCCGAGCTGGGCCGCAGCGGCCCCCGGATGGCCCACGTCAGCCGGGTCGTCCACCAGCTCTATCCCGGCGAGTTCGGCCCCGACCCGGCGCGCCCGCTGCGCCCGGCGGCCGAGGCGGCCAAGGCGGTGGTCGCGTCATGGCACTGAGGCAGCCCTGGATCATCCCCTGGGCGATCGGCGCGGCACTGCTCATCGCCCTGGTCGTCTTCCTGCTGCGCCGCCGCCGCGACGAGCGGCCCGCGGTCCACCTGGCCAACACCGACGTGCTCACCGGCCTGCCCGAATACGCGCACGCCCTGTGGCTGCACCGGCTCAAGACCATCGGGTATGCCGCCGTCACCGGCGTCGTCGCGCTGCTGGCCATCACCGCGGCCGCCCGCCCGGTGTCCACCACCGTCGTCAACCCGGAGAAGGCCAACCGGGACGTCGTGCTGTGCCTGGACGTGTCCGGCTCGATGGTCGACGCGGACGCCGAGATCGTCGCGACCTTCCGCGAGCTGGCCAAGGGCTTCAAGGGCGAGCGGCTGTCGCTGATCATCTTCAACTCCTCGGCGGTGCCGCTGTTCCCGCTCACCGACGACTACGACTTCATCGAGGAGCAGCTGGCCGACGCGCAGCGGGTCTTCGAAGGGGCGCGCTTCGACCGGCGCTACTACGCGGGCACCATGAACGGCAAGGGCAGCTCGCTCATCGGCGACGGCCTGGCCACCTGCGTGCGCTCCTTCGACCATACCGACAAGAAGCGGGCCCGCTCGGTCATCCTCGCCACCGACAACTACGCCATCGGCAAGTCGATCTTCACGCTGCCCGAGGGCGGGCAGATGGCCAAGCAGAACGACATCCAGATCTACGGCATCAACCCGGCGCACCGGGCCGGCGGCGCCCCGGCCACCGAGATGCGCACCGTCGTCGAGAACTCCGGCGGGCTCTACTATCCGCTCGGCAGTTCGGACGCCGTCAGCCGCATCCTCTCGGCCGTCCAGGCCCGGGAGGCCGGCCGCATCCCCGGCGCCCCGGTCACCCTGATCCACGACGTGCCCGGTGAGGCCATCGCCTGGGTGTCCTGGGGCGTGCTCGGCCTGCTCGCCGTCCTGCGCAGGTGGCGGGCATGAGCCAGGTGAGCTTCCTGCCGGTGCTGGGCACGGGGGTCATCGTGCTGCTCGTGCTGGCCGGCCTGGCCCTGGTCTGGGCGCCGCAGCCCGGCGCGGCCGCGTCGGTCTGGGCCCGGCTGCGCCGCACCCTCATCGTCCTCCTGCTGCTCGTCGCCGTGCTGCGGCCCGGACTGCCCGGCGGCGAGGGAGTGCGGGCCAGCGCCTCGGATCTCAACGTCTTCTTCGTCGTCGACATGACGACCTCCTCGGTGGCCGAGGACCACGGCAACCAGACCCGGCTCGAGGGGATGCGCGAGGACATCAAGGCGATCTCCGGGCGCCTGGCCGGGGCGCGCTTCGCGCTCATCACCTTCGCCGCCGACGCGGTGCTGCGGATGCCGTTGACCTCCGACGGAGCCGCGCTGGCCTCGGCCGCCGACACGATGCTGCCCGAGACCTCGCGCTGGTCGCAGGGCAGCAGCGTCACCGTCGCCGGGCCGACCATCCAGCAGGCCCTCGACAACGCCAACCGCACCCACCCCGAGCGGGCCCGCCTGGTCTTCTACCTCGGCGACGGCGAGCACACCGCCCGCACCGCGGCCCAGCCGCTCGGTGTCGACAAGACCCTCGTCAACGGCGGGATGGTCCTGGGCTACGGCACCACGGCCGGCGGGCGGATGAAGGAGACCGGGCTGCCCGCCGGGGTGCCGGCCGGCTACGTCCAGGATCCGGCCACCGGGCGGCCCGCCCTCTCGGTCATCGACCAACGGATGCTGGGCGACCTCGCCGGCCAGCTCGGCGTGCCCTATCTGCACCGCACCCAGGGCGCCGGTGTCGAGGACATCGTCGGCAAGGTCGACCTGAGCAACCTCGACAAGCTCACCCCCTCCGCCGACGGTGCGCTCACCGGCAGCCGGCTGGAGTACTACTGGATCCCGCTGCTCGGCGTCGCCGCCCTCGTCGCCTGGGAGATGGGAGTCGCGCTCGCCGGTCTGTGGGCGCTGCGCCGACCCCGGGCCGTCGGGCCGGCCCCCGTCCCGCCCACGCCGAGCCCCGCGCCGCGGGAGAAGGAGCAGGTGCGATGACCACGACAGCCGCACCGCGGCCTACCCCTGCCGGGCCACCACCCAAGCGCCGCTGGCGCGAGCAGGCCGCCCAGGCGGGCACCGCCGCGCGCGGGGTGCTGCGCGGTGGCCGGTCCGAACTGCCCCCGGAGGACCCGCGGCGCAAGGCCGCCCGGCTGCACCGGCGTCGCCGGTTGGTCACCTGGTCGATCCTGCCGGTGATCCTCGCGCTGCTGCTCGCCACCAAGTTCCTCACCATGTCGGCAGCGGCCCGGGAGGCGCTCGACGGCTTCTACGCCCTCAACGGCGACCGGGTCAGCCAGGCCTCCGACCGGATGGCGTTCGTCAACATCGTCGAGCGGCACAAGGCGCCGTTCGCGCGCGGCGACTTCTTCGTCGTCGGTGGTGACTTCGACCAGGCCCGGGCGCAGTTCGAGGCGGCGCTGGACCTGGCGCCGCCGGAGTCGGTCGACTCATGTCAGATCCGCACCAACCTCGCGCTCGCGCTGGAGAAGCTCGGCGACAACGCCAAGGCGGCCGGCGACGAGGCCGCGGCGCGCGGCTACTGGCAGCGGGTCATCGACGTGCGCAAGGACGCCCCGCAGGGCTGCTTCGAGCCGCCGGCCGACGGCGCGGGGCAGAAGACCGACAACGCCGCCAAGCGTGCCGAGGCCAAGCTCAACCCGCAGCAGCAGCAACAACCGGGGGGCGACCAACTGACCCCGCAGCAGCAGGCCGAGCAGGACGCCAAGGGCAACCAACTCGACGACAAGACCCAGGAGAACCAGCAGCAGCGCGCCGAGCAGGGCCCCAACGGCCAACAGGACCCGAACTCCGGGCCCGGCGGCGGTGGGGGCGGCCCCAGCGTCGACAAGCCCTGGTGACCGCCTCGAACGGTCCAGGCAACCGCTTTCACCGGGCTGATCCGGTGGCCGCCTGCGCCGCAGCCGCGGCCGGCGGCGGTCAGGCCGGGGCAGCGGTCGTGGCGCGCTGGATCAACTCGACGGGGAAGATCCGGTCGGTGGCCAGCGCCGGGTCGGCCAGCCCCAGCTGGGCCAGCAGGGCCTCGGCGGCGCCGACCCCCTGAGCCTCGACGTCCTGGCGCACCGTGGTCAGCGCGAAGACGTCGGCCAGGTCGTGGTCGTCGATGCCGATGACCGACAGGTCGTCCGGGATCCGCAGACCCAGGTCGCGGGCGGCGGCCATGACCCCGTAGGCCATCTCGTCGGAGGCCGCCTGGATCGCCGAGGGCCGGTCGTCGGACTCGAGCAGGCGCCGGGCGAGCACCCGCGCGTCGTCGGCGCTCCAGTCGGAGGGCACGATCCAGTCCGGCCGCACCGTCAGGCCGTGCCGCTGCATGGTGTCCTCGAAGCCCTGCCGCCGGGCCACGGGGGTCAGCCGGTGGGCCGAGTCGTCGCGCAGGCTGCCCAGATAGGCGATCTGCCGGTGCCCGAGCCCCACCAGGTGCTCGGTGGCGGTGGCGGCGCAGCCGACGTCGTCGATGCCGATGAGCGGCGCGTCGGCATAGCGCGAGCCGACCGCGACGACCGGCAACTCGAGCCGGCGGACGATCTCGATCTCGGTCTCGCTCATCTCGATGTTGAGCACGAGGAGGCCGTCGATCCGCTTGAACATCATGCCCTCGGTCACCGAGAGCCGGCCGATGCTGCGCGACTCCTCCAGGTCCATGAGCAGGATGTGCTGGCGGTGGTGGCGCAGCGTCTTCTCCAGGGAGCTGAGGATCTCGGTGAAGTACCAGCGGGCCATGAACGGGGTGAGCACCCCGACGAGCTGGGTGCGTCCGGAGGCCAGACCGGCTGCCGTGGGACTAGCGATGTAGTTGAGCTCGGCGGCCGCCTGCAGGACCCGCTCCCTGGTCTCCGGATGGACCTTGTCCAGGCCGCGCAGGGCCCGCGAGACGGTGGCCACCGAGACCCCGGCTGCGCGCGCGACGTCCGAAATGGTCGGTTGACTCACTTCACCTCCCGCCCGCACGGCGACTCCCGGGGTCAGCTCACGACGTGCAGCCGGACTGCCGCTCCCGGCCCGCTCGGGTCAGGAGTCAACTTACCCGACCGGTGGCGGCGTGTGGGGGGCCCGCGACGTGACGAAGAGCATGACCAACTGGTCCGGGTCGAGCAAGGGCGCCTGCAGGCCCACCTCGGCCAGCACCCGCCCACTGAGGGTGACTCCGTCGGCCGCCCACGCAGGCCGGTGCGGGCCGCGGACCGCGGCGTCGCCGGGCGGTTGCGCGCGCACGGCATACCGTCGGTCCGGGTCCAGGCCGGGCAGGGTGACCCGGCCGGGCGGCCAGGTCAGCGTATGCCGCACGGCGGCCAGCCGATAGACCGCCGCCGACCGGTCGGTGGCCACGACCCCCTCGAGCAGCAGGGCGGGATTGGCCAGGTCGGCATGCACGACGTCGCCGGAGTGCAGCAGGTCGCGCAGGTCGCGGTGCAGCGCGACCCACTCGCGCAGCCGGTGCAGGTCTTGCGCGTCGGCGCGGGTCAGGTCCCATTCGATGCCCAGGTGGCCCCAGATCGCCGTACCGGCGCGGAAATCCAGCGGGTGCACCCGCCCGGTGGAGTGGTCGGCGCCCGAACCGACGTGCGTGCCCAGCAGTTCTGGGGGCAGCAGGATGCCGGTCCACCGGACCATCCGCTGGCGCTCGTGGGCGTCGATGCAGTCGGACACCCAGACCCGATCGGTGTGCTCGACGATGCCGAGATCGAGCCGGCCGCCGCCCCCGCAGCACGACTCGATCTCCAGCCCCGGATGCCGCTGCTTGAGCTCGGCCAGCATCCGATAGGTCGCCTCGGTCTGGGCGTGCACGCCGGGGACGTGATCCGGGCCGTGACCCGCGTCAACGAGCGCCCGGTTGTGGTCCCACTTGAGATACGCGATCCGGTACTCCGTCACCAGGGCCGAGATCCGTTGCCGCACATGGTCATAGGCCTCCTGCCGGGCCAGGTCGAGGACATGCTGGTAGCGCGAGGGCAGGCCCGGCCCGTGCGCGGTCTGCAGCACCCAGTCGGGGTGTTCGCGGGCCAGGTCGGAGTCGAGGTTGACCATCTCGGGCTCGAACCACAGCCCGAACTCCATGCCCAGCTCGTGCACCCGGTCGACGAGCGGGTGCAGCCCGTGCGGCCAGACCTGCTCGTCGACGAACCAGTCGCCCAACCCCGCCCGGTCGTCCCGGCGGCCCCGGAACCAGCCGTCGTCGAGAACGAACCGCTCGACCCCGATCTGCGCGGCCCGCTCGGCCAGGGCCAGGAGCGGCTCGAGCCGCTGGTCGAAATAGACCGCCTCCCAGGTGTTGAGCAGCACCGGACGTGGTCGCCCCGGGTGCTGCGGTCGGGCCCGCAGGTGGCGGTGGACGCGGTGGGACAACTCGTCCAGGCCCTCACCCCAGGAGGCGACCAGCCACGGTGAGCGGTATGCCGCCCCCGCGCCCAGGCGCACCTCGCCCGGCAGCAGCAGCTCACCGCCCCGCAGCAGTTGCCAGCCGGTGGGGGAGCGCTCGGCGGCGAGCACCTGGTTGCCGGAGTGGGCCACGTGGACAGCCCAGACCCGGCCGGTCCGGAAGCGGAAGCCCGGCACCCCGGCTGCGAGGA
Source organism: uncultured Intrasporangiaceae bacterium (assembly GCA_964647395.1). Lineage (GTDB taxonomy): Bacteria > Actinomycetota > Actinomycetes > Actinomycetales > Dermatophilaceae > Phosphoribacter. Next base: position 10,033 of record CAZYHR010000019.1, read on the forward strand.
AGGTCGCCGAGTCGTGTCCGGGCCGCCCACCCCAGGACTCGCGGGCCCACAGCCCGTGGTCGAAGGGCCGGCGCTGCGGGGTGCGCTCGTGGGTGTGCCGCCCGGTCAGGTCGAGCAGCTCGGCCGCCTCGGCGGGTACCGGCAGGGCCGGCAGCACCCCGGCGACCTCGTAGGGCTGCGGGTCCGGGCCGGTGTTGCGCACGGTCGCGCGCAGCCGCACCAGGCCGCTGCCGTGCAGCTCGAGCTCGGTCGTCACCTGCAGCGCGCCGGGTCCGTCGGTGCCGGTGCTGACCAGCCGCACGGCACCCGCGGCACCGTCGTCCTCGACCCGGTGATCGACGGCGTCGAACGCCACCGACCAGTCGCGTCCGGCCCGGCTGCCGAGCAGTCCGGGCCGGCCCAGCCAGCCGCTCGAGGGCTGGGGGAGCAGCGCCACCGACTCCTGGGCGGTGATGACCGAGTCGACCTGCGGCATACCTAATGCCGTTGTCAGGCAGGCGAGCTCGTCGTCGCGTGGTTCGCCCAGGTCGGGGCCCCAGTGCAGTACGCAGGGCAGGGTGCTCGGGTCCAGGCGGACGACGAGGCTGGTGCCACCCCGGCGCAGGTGCAGGACGCGGGGCCGCTCGGCGGTCGGGTCCGGCATCAGCGGCTCCGCACCAGGACGACCTGCCAGGTCCGCAGCGACGGCAGCACGGCCCGGCCCAGACCCCCCTCGGTGCGCACGGGCACCTGCTGCAGGTGTCCGCTGCCGTCGGGATCGGCCACCCACACGTCGGGGTCGGCTAGGCCGGTCAGCGCGAGCCGCAGGCTGCCTGCGCCGGTGCGTCCCGGGGGCGGCTGCGGGTGGTCCCAGCGCACCGAGTCGACCCCGGTGAGGTTGACCAGGTGCACGACCAGCCCGGCTCCGGTCCGGGTGACCCGCCGCCACACGCAGCCCGGCCGGGGGTGCCAGCTCACCGGAGCGTCCTGGTAGCAGACGTCGAGGACCCCGTTGTAGCTGCCGGTGTGACTGCCGGTGACCTCGACGATGGCCGGGGCCACGAGCAGGTCGTCGTGCTCGACGAGGAAGTCGTGCCACCGCACCAGCCGGTCCAGGGCCGCCGGGTCGATCGCCTCGTTGCGCGGGTAGTAGGGGTCGGTGAGCACCCGGCCTTCTTCTCCGACAAGCAGATTGGTGGCACCGTGCGAGAAGAGCGTGGCCATCAGCAGGGCCGCCGCCTGCAGCGCCTCGGTCTGGGGTGCGGTGCCGAAGCAGGTGAGATAGGCCGCGACGACGACCGGCCGCGTCCCCGCCACGGCGCGGCTGCGCTGCACCAGGGCGGCCAGATCGCCGAGTTCGTCGTGCGGCTCCCAGACCTCGACGTAGACGGCGTCCTGCCCGGCGTCGGCGGTGGCCCGGGTGGGGAAGTCGTTGACGTTGTTGAAGATCAACCGGGCCGCGGGCAGCCGCCGGCGGGCCGCCGCGAGCATCGTCGTGAAGCTCGCGGCGACGTCGACGACCGCGCCGTCCGGCGTGCGGGCCAGCATCGGCCAGCCGTACTGGTCCAGATGGAAGCCGTCGAACCCCACCGTCTCGGTTGCCGCGGCCAGTGCCGCGACCAGGTGCGCGAGCCAGTCCGGGGCCGCCGGATCGACGATCCGCAGGAAGTCCTCGCCCAGTCGATGGGCCCGGCCCTCGTGGTCGAGCAGGGCCCGGTGCGACCACCGCGGCCACTGCTCGGCGCCGACCCCGTAGACCGCCGCATAGCCCAGCGCGTCCGCGCCCACCCGGTGGCAGGCCGCGACGAGCCGGCGCACCGTGCCCAGGTCCACCCGTCGGCCGAGCGGGTCGGTGTAGCTCTCGCCGCCGCCGAGCGGGTCGGCGTGCCGGAAGGCCCAGTCGTAGCACTGGATCGCGGTCAGGTGCAGGCGGCGCACCAGGTCGGCGAGCCCGTCGGTGTCGCGGTCCGGCCGGTAGTCCGTGACGAAGCCGTAACGCAGCCGGGTGCGGACCTGGTCCGGCTCGAGCACCTGCACCGCGGTCCGGGTCAGGCTGGCGTCGGCGGCGTCGCGCAGGTCCAGGCCGTAGCACCCGGTCGGCAGCGCGCCCAGTTCGACGGTGCCGGGCCGGTCCACCGCGACCGCGTGCACCCGCCGGCCGAGCTCGAGCACATCCAGGCGCCAACCGGATTCGCTGCCGGCGGGCGGGTGCCCGGACGCGGAGCGCACCTCGACGTGCACCGGCGTGCCCGCGGCATACCAACTGCGGGTCGGTAGCAGCACCACCCGATCGGGGCCGGTCAGCGGTCAGCCCTTGACGGCACCCGAGGTCATGCCGCGGATGAAGTAGCGTTGCAGCGCGAGGAACACCAGGATCGGGACGACGATCGTCACGAAGCCGGCCGAGGGGATGAGCTCGCGGCCCTGGCCGGTCTGCCCCTGCAGGCCCTGCAGCGCCACGGTGGCGATGGTGTTGTCGCCCCGGCCCAGGAAGATCAGCGCGATGAGCAGGTCGTTCCACACCCACAGGAACTGGAAGATCGCGAACGAGGCGAGCGCCGGCGTGGACATCGGCATGATGAGCCGCCAGAAGGTGGTGAAGTGGCTCGCGCCGTCGATCTTGGCCGACTCGATGACGGCCCGCGGCAGCGACGACATGTAGTTGCGCAGGATGTAGACCGCCAGCGGCATACCGAAACCGATGTGCGCCAACCAGACTGCGATGAACTGCCCGTTGAGGCCGAGCGAGTTGTAGATCTTCAGCAGCGGCAGCAGCGCCACCTGGTTGGGCACGACGAGCAGCCCGACGATGACGACGAAGACCCAGTCGCGGCCCTTCCACTCCATGAACGTGAAGGCGTATGCCGCGAACGCGGCGATGAGGATCGGGATGACCGTCGCCGGGATCGTGACGATGAGGCTGTTGATGAACGCCTGCCCCATGTTGACCCCGGACTGGTTGTCCGACAGCACCTCCGAGTAGTTGCGCAGGGTCCACTGGGTGAAGTCCAGCGGGTTGGCGATCGCCGACCACCAGCCCGACCCGAACTGGGCGTCCCGGGTGCGGAACGAACTGATCAGCAGGCCGAAGACCGGCACCATCCAGATGATGCACAGCAGGAAGAGGAAGACCTTGACGATCGGGCTGGCGCTGCCCGGGCCGCTCTTGGCCTTGCTCTGCTTCATCACCCGGGCGTCCGCCGCGTCGGGGCCGCCCGGCTGCCGGTCCGGCGTGCCCGCGCCCGGCTGGATCGTCGTGGTCATCGGTTGGCCTCCTCGCGCCGGAACTGGCGCACCTGATAGACGAGCACGGGCGTGATGGCGATCATGAGCAGCACGACGATGGTTGCCGCGTACCCGTAGTTGCGGAAGGTGAACATCTCCGCGTAGAAGCGCCGCCCCACGACGTCGGTGTTGTAGTTGCCGTTGGTCGTCACGAAGACGACGTCGAAGACCTTCATGACCCCGATGAGCACGGTGATGAAGACGGTGATGACGGTCGGCCAGATCTGCGGGACGATGATGCTGAAGAAGATGCGCCGCTCACCCGCCCCGTCGATGCGGCCGGCCTCGATGGTGTCCTCCGGGACCGCCTTGATCGCCGACGAGAGCAGCACCATGGCGTAGCCCACCTGGGTCCAGATGAGGATGATCATGAGCAGCAGGCTGTTGAGCCGCAGGTTCTCGACGCTGTACCAGTAGATCGGGTCGCGCCCGAACAGTCCCATGAAGGCGTTGAGCAGGCCGGTCTGCGGGGTGCCGACCGGCTGGTACTCGTAGATCGAGCGCCAGATCGTCGCGGCGCCGACCATGGAGATCGCCATCGGCAGGAAGATCACCGTCTTGGCCGTCTTCTCCCCGCCCGGCTGGAGCCGGTCGGCCAGCACCGCGACCCCCAGGCCCAGCACGACGGTGAGCGCCGGGACGATGAGGATCCACAGCACGTTGTTGATGAGCACCTGCTGGAAGTCGCTGGAGGTGAGCAGGTCGGCGTAGTTCTGCAGGCCGACGTAGGCGGTGGTCTGCGCGTTGGCGAACGAGTCGTGGATCGTCTGGACCGCCGGGTAGATGAGGTAGACGCCGATGGCCAGGATCGCCGGGCCGGCGAAGACCCACGGTTTGATCCGGTCCTCCCAGCGGCCCCGCAGCGACTCGACGAGTTTGTTGAGGATCCAGAACAGGATCATCGCCCCGCCGATGCCGCCGATGATTGCGATCAGGGCGTTGAGAATCTTGATGACCACGTAGGTGCTCCGTCTGCCGGATGAAGAGGCGAGTGCGACAGCAGCGACTGCGACAGCAGCGAGTGCAACAGAACGGCGACGGGGGTGACCACGGACCGCGGGACTGCGGTCACCCCCGTCGCCCGGTGAGCGTCAGCTCTTGGGCCAGCTCTCGTCGATCCTGGTCAGCGTGGTTTCCAGGTCCTGGGATCCGTTGATCCACTTGATCGGCTCGGTCCAGAAGGTGCCGGCGCCGACCTTGGCGGGCATGAGGTCGGACCCGTCGAAGCGGGCGGCCGTCGAGGCGTAGAGGACGTCCTTGGCGATCGTCTGCAGGGTCTTGCTCGGGTAGAGCGCGATGTCGAAGGTCTTGTGCGGCGAGAAGTACCCGGCCTTGCCGGCCTCGATGCCGTTGTCCTTGCTGGCGATGAAGTTGCGCAGCTTGAGGGTGTTGGCGTCGTTGTTGAACGCCGAGGCGAGGTCACCGCCGGTGAGCACCGGGTTGTTGCCGGCCTCCTTGGCCGGGAAGGCCGCGACGCCGACCTTGGTGTCGAGCTGGCTCAACACGTTGTCCGGGAAGCCGCCCTTGCCGGCGATGAACGTCGCCTGCTTGAACAGGTAGCAGCCGGGCGGGTTGCTGAACAGCTGGTTGCCGCCGGTCTGGAAGTTGGTCGCGGCGATGGCCTTGGTGCCACCGAGCACGTTGCCTTGGGTGAACGCGATCTTCTCGAAGTACTCCCAGGCCGGCTTGATCTCCGGGCTGTTGAACTTCAGCTGACCGGTGACCCACTTGTCGTAGTTCTCCGGCCCGGCGAACCGCAGCACGAGGTCCTCGATCCAGTCGGTGATCGGCCAGCCGGTGGCGTTGCCCGACTCGGCCGCGATGCACCACGGGGTCTTGCCGTCGGCCTTGATCTTGTCGGTGAGGGTGAGCAACTCGTCGAGGGTCTTGGGCACGGTGTAGTTGCCGGCCCGGAAGGCCTCCTGGTCGTACCAGAGCAGGGACTTGACGCTCACCGCCGAGGGCAGGCCGTAGACCTTGCCGTCCGGGCAGGTGCCCGCGCCGACGAAGCCGGGCACGAGGGTCTGCTTGGCGGTGTCGACGGTGCCCTGGTCATAGGCGAGCACCTTGCCCTGCTTGGCCAGGTCGCACATCAGCCCGGGCTGCGGGAACAGGCCCACGTCGGGCGGGTTGCCGCCCGAGACGCGCAGGTTGATCTCGGTGTCCCAGGACCCGGCCTTGGTGAACTTGACGGTGAAGCCGTTGGCCTGGGCGAACTTGTTGAGGTCGGCGTGGAAGGCGGTCTCCTGCTCGTTGCCGAAGCCGTACATGACCTCGACGGTCGACTTGCCGGGGCCGGCTGCGGTGCCGGTCGTCCCGGTGCTCGAGGTGCCCCCCGAGCTGAGGCAGCCGCTGGTCAGCAGGGCCACCGTCCCGACCGATGCGCCCACCTGGGCGAGGGTCTTACGACGCATACTCTTGACTCCCTTGTGTCTGGGGTCGCAGGACGACGGCCCTCCGAGGACGGCGCTGTCACCCCGCGGGACCGACCGATCTCGGCCGATCTCCGACAGGCGCAAACCTTCGTCCGATCGGTGGGCTACGTCAAGGGTTTGTCCCGGCAGCGTCAAGCATTGGTGCACGGCCGTGGCCGGATTGTTATGAAAGCGCTTACACCAGCCGGCCCCGGGCGGGCCGGCGACACCCGACCGCGGTCAGGACCCCGGCGCGGCGACCGGACCGGCGATCGCCGCGATGATCGTCGGGCCCGGGGTGCCGGAGCCGTCGCGCCGGCCCAGCGGTTCGGGCAGCTCGACCGGACCGCCACCCGGCGCCGCGGCCCGGGCCGGCAGCGACCCGGCCCAGGCCAGCACCAGGGTGTCCTCGCCCTTGAGGAAGCGGTGGCAGCGGACCCCGCCGGTGGCCCGGCCCTTGGCCGGGTAGTCGGCGTACGGGGTGACCTTGAGCGCTCCGGGCTGGGTGCCGGGCAGCGCCCCGGACGACCCGCTCGAGGTCACCACGACCCCCTCGCGGGCCGGGTCGACGACACCGAAGAAGATCGCGCGCGCCTTGCCGGACAACCGGATCCCCCCCATGCCGGTCGCCGTCCGGCCCTGCGGCCGGACCTGGCTCGCCTCGAAGCGCAGCAGTTGCGCGTCGCTGGTGACGAAGACCAGGTCGAGGTCCTCGCGCGGGGTCGACGCGGCGCCGACCACCTCGTCACCCTCGCGCAGGCCGATGAGCTCCCAGGACGGCTTGCCGGGGTGGTCGGGCAGCACCCGCTTGACGAACCCGGCGGCGGTGCCCAGCGCCAGCACCGGCGCGTCGACGTCGAGCGGGGCCAGCGCCAGCGGCTGCTCGCCCTTGGCCAGCTCGACGTATGCCGCCAGCGGCGCCCCGCCGGACAGGTTGGGTGCGTCGGTGGTCGGCACCAGCGTCGGCAGTTCCAGGGCCGACAGCCGCACCATCCGGCCCCGGCTGGTGACCAGGCCGAACTGCCCGCGAGCGGTCGTGCGGACCGCGCCGACGACGGCGTCGTGCCGGGCTCGACGGCCCTCGGTCGGCAGCGGGTCGGCGGTGGCCGTGCGCGCCAGCAGCCCGGTCGAGGACAGCAGCACCCAGCAGGGGTCGTCGGCGACCTCGAGGGGGGCGCCGCCGCGCGCGGCGGCCGCGAGCGGCATACCGGGGCCGCCGGCGGACTCCAGCAGCACGGTGCGCCGAGGGGTGCCGTGTGCCTTGGCGACCTCGGCCAGCTCCTGGGAGACGGTGCGCAGCAACAGTTTCGGGTCGGCCAGGATCGCCCTGAGCCGCTCGATCTCGGCGATCAGCTCGGCCTGCTCGCGCTCGAGCTCGAGGCGGCTGAACTTGGTCAGCCGGCGCAGCTGCAGGTCCAGGATGTAGGTCGCCTGGGCGTCGGACAGGTCGAAGACCTCGATGAGGCGGGTCTTG
>CAZYHR010000019.1:17194-36448 GCA_964647395.1 uncultured Intrasporangiaceae bacterium
GTCGAGGATCGCCACGAGCAGGCCCTCGACCAGGTGCAGCCGCTCCTCGCGACGGGCCAGCCGGTGTTCGGTGCGCCGACGCACGACGTCGGTGCGGAAGTCGACGTAGACCCGCAGCAGTTGCTTGAGGCCCATGGTCTGCGGCCGGCCGTCGACCAGCGCGACGTTGTTGATGCCGAAGGAGTCCTCCATCGGGGTGAGCCGGTAGAGCTGCTCGAGCACCGCCTCGGGCACGAAGCCGGACTTGACCTCGATGAGCAGCTGCAGCCCGTGCTTGCGGTCGGTGAGGTCCTTGACGTCGCTGATGCCCTGCAGCCGCTTGGCCTGGACGAGGTCCTTGACCTTCTCGATGACCTTCTCGGGACCGACGAGGTAGGGCAGTTCGGTGACGACGATGCCCTTGCGGCGCGGGGTGATCGACTCGACCCGGGCGGTGGCCCGGGTGCGAAACGTGCCCCGGCCGGTGAGATAGGCGTCTCGGATGCCGTCGAGCCCGACGATCCGCCCGCCACCGGGCAGGTCGGGCCCGGGGACGTGGCGCATGAGGTCGTCGAGCGAGCAGTCGGGGTGGTCGATGAGATGACGCGCCGCGCTGACCACCTCGACGGGGTTGTGCGGCGGCATGTTGGTGGCCATCCCGACAGCGATGCCGCTGGCGCCGTTGACCAGCAGGTTGGGGAAGGCGGCCGGCAGCACCGACGGTTGCTGCTGGGTGTCGTCGTAGTTGGGGACGAAGTCGACGGTGCTCTCGTCCAGCCCGCCGACCATGAGCATGGCCGCCGCGGCCAGGCGGGCCTCGGTGTAGCGGCTCGCGGCCGGACCGTCGTCGAGCGAGCCGAAGTTGCCGTGCCCGTCGACGAGCGGCAGCCGCATGGTGAACGGCTGGGCCTGGCGCACCAGCGCCTCGTAGATCGCCGAGTCACCGTGCGGGTGGTACTTGCCCATGACCTCGCCGACGATGCGGCTGCACTTGACGTGCGGGCGCTCCGGACGCAGGCCCAGTTCGCTCATGCCGTAGAGGATGCGCCGCTGCACCGGCTTGAGCCCGTCGCGGGCGTCCGGCAGCGCCCGGGAGTAGATGACGCTGTAGGAGTATTCGAGGAACGCGTCCTTCATCTCCTGGGCGACGTCGATGTCGACGATCTTCTCGACGAAGTCCTCGGGCGGCGGAGGCGGGCTGGTGCGTCGGGCCATGCTCGGGTCGGGCTCCTGCGGGGCGGTGCGGGTGGGACCCTCATCCTCTCCCACCGCGACGAGCGGTCCCGCTCAGGCGCGCCGCGGGCCCTGGTGCGCACCGAACCGGCCCCAGTGCACGACCTGGTCCGGGCCCCGGCGACCGCGGCGCAAGGACGGGCTCCTGGGGTGCGGCACCGCGTATCCGAGGCTGACGACCCCGACGAACCGCCGGTCCGCGGGGATCCCCAGCGCCGCACGCAGCGCGGTATGCCGCTCGGGCGGCACCCCGAAGAAGCACGCCCCGAGCCCGTGGTCGACGGCGGTGAGCAGGATGAGCAGCGCCGCCATGCCGGTGTCGACGTCCCAGTAGGGGACCGGCCAGCGCGCCGGATCCCGGTCGGTCCAGCCCTTGTCCGGCTCGGCGTAGCGCTCGAGATAGGCCGTCGGGTCGGACAGGCACACGACGAGGGCGGGCGCGGTCATCAGCCCGCCCAGCCACGAGTCGGGCCGGCCGGTCCCGGTCGTCGCGTCCCAGAAGGTCGCCCGCTCGGTCCCGGTGCGCAGCACGACGAAGTCCCAGCCCTGGCTGAAGCCCGCCGAGGGGGCGCGGGTGGCCGCGTCGAGCGCGGTCTGCAGGATCTCGTCGGGGACCGGTCGCGACGGGTCGTAGCGGCGCACCATCCGCCGGCGCCGCACGGCCTGGGCCAGCTGCATGCCGGACAGCGTGACATGCGCTATGCCGCCCCGGCCAGGCGAGGGACCCGTGGGACCATGGAGGCATGGCCGACCCGACCGACCAGCCGCCGCAGGACGACCCGACCGGCAGCGCCGGCAGCGCGATCGGCACCGCCGAGGCGCCGGCCCCCGGGCCGCCCCGGCCCCCCTCGGAGTTCCCGCCCGGCTATCCCCAGGAATGGGAGGCCGACGTGGTGCTGCGCGACGGGTCGGTGGCGCACGTGCGCCCGATCACCCCGTGCGACGCCGACGGCATCCGCGAGTTCCACGCGGGCCAGTCCGAGGAGTCGATCTATCTGCGGTTCTTCGCGCCGCTGCGCGAACTGTCCGACAAGGACGTGCGCCGCTTCACCGTCGTCGACTACGACCAGCGGGTCGCGCTGGTCGTCACGCTGCTGGACAAGATCATCGGCATCGGCCGCTACGACAAGATCGCCGACACCACCGCCGAGGTGGCCTTCAACATCTCCGACCTGTTCCAGGGCAAGGGCATCGGCTCGGTCCTGCTGGAGCACCTCGCCCTGATCGGCTACGAGGCCGGCGTGACGAAGTTCGTCGCCGAGGTGCTGCCGCAGAACCGCAAGATGATCAACGTCTTCCAGGAGGCCGGCTACGTCGTCAAGCACCGGCTCGAGGACGGGGTCATCAGCCTCTCCTTCGACATCACCCCGACCGCCGCCTCGACGGCGGTGCGCATCGCCCGCGAGCACCGCGCCGAGTCGCTGTCCGTCGGCGGCCTGCTCACCCCCCGCTCGGTCGCGGTCGTCGGGGCGAGCCGGCGCGAGTTGTCCATCGGACACACCTTCCTGCGCAACCTCGTCGAGGGCGGCTTCGCCGGTGACGTCTACGCGGTCAACCCCAAGGCCGGGGACACGCTGCACGGGGTGCCGTGCTACCCGCGGCTGGAGGAGGTGCCCGGCGAGGTCGACCTGGTCGTGCTCGCCGTGGCCGCCCCCGAGGTCGTCGACCTGGTGGACGCCTGCGCGGCCAAGGGCGCCCGCGCCATCGTCGTGCCCTCCGCGCGGTTCGCCGAGCGGGACGAGCAGGGCTGGCGGCTGCAGCAGCGGCTGCGCCGCAAGGCCCGCCGGGCCGGCATGCGGGTCGTCGGACCCAACTCGTTCGGCATCATCAACAACGCCGAAGGGGTGCGGCTCAACTGCTCGCTCGCCCCGGCGCTGCCCCCGCCGGGCACCCTGGGGCTGTTCGCGCAGAGCGGCGCGCTCGGCATCGCCGTGCTCGCCTCGGCGGCCCGCCGCGGCCTGGGCGTCTCGGTGTTCGCCTCGGCCGGCAACCGCGTCGACGTCTCCGGCAACGACCTCATGCAGTACTGGATCGACGACCCGGACACCGACGCCGTCGGGCTCTACATGGAGTCCACCGGCAACCCCCGCAAGTTCAGCCGTATCGCCCGACACCTGGCCAGCACCAAGCCCTGCATCGTCGTCAAGTCCGGGGCGCAGGCGCACGTTCCGGTGCCCGGGCACCTGACCCGGACGATGACCGTGCGCGAAGAGGTCTTCGACGCCCTGCTGCGCCAGTCCGGGGTGATCCGGGCCGAGAACATCCACCAGCTCTTCGACGTGGCGCAGCTGCTCGTGCACCAACCGCTGCCGGCCGGCAACCGGGTCGCCATCGTCACCAACTCCGAGGCGCTCGGCGCGCTGTCCGCCCAGGCCGCCCAGAGCTGGGACCTGACGATCACCCACGGCCCGGTCGACCTGGAACCGGAGTCGGGCCCCACCGAGTTCGCCCGGGCGCTGCGCGCGGCCTTCGACGACCCCGCGGTCGACTCGGTCATCACGAGCTTCATCCCGCCGATCTACACCGACGACGAGGCCGTCGCCGAGGCGGTCCGCGAGGAGTCGCTGCGCAGCGACAAGCCCTGCGCGGCAACGTTTCTCGGCATGCGCGGGGTGACCGAGCAGCTGGCCCAGGCCGCCCAGGAGTGCGACGGGGTCCGCCGCCGGGTCGTGCCGGCCTACCCGATGCCCGAGGACGCCGTGCGGGCCGTCGCCGCCGCCACCCGGTACGCCGAGTGGCGGGCCCGCGACCGTGGCACCCCCGTCGCCCCGGACGGCATCGACCGCACCGCCGCCGCCGAACTCATCGAGCGGGTGCTCGCCGAGGGCGGCCGCACGCTGACCGCCGGCGAGACGACCCGGCTGCTCGCGGCCTACGGCATCGTGTTGTGGCCGCACCGAGTGGTGCACACCGCCCACGAGGCGGTGGCGGCGGCCGAGCGGCTGGGCTACCCGGTCATCCTCAAGACCCTGTCGCCGGCGCTGCGACACGAGGTGGGCGTCGGCGGGGTGCGGCCGGACCTGCAGAACCGCGACGCCGTGCAGCAGGCCTACGAGTCGCTCGAGCAGCGGCTGGGGCCCTATGCCGAGGACGGCTTCGCGATCCAGTCCATGTCCCACCCGGGGGTGGCCTGCGTGCTGGCCTCGACCGAGGACCCGCTGTTCGGGCCGGTGGTCAGCTTCTCGGTGTCCGGGCCGCCCACCGACCTGCTCGGCGACATCGGCCACCGGATCCCGCCGCTCACCGACGTCGACGTGCGCGACCTGGTCGCCTCGGTCAAGGCCGCGCCTCTGCTCACCGGGCACCGCGGCAAGGACCCGATCAACATGAACGCCCTCTACGACCTGGTCACCCGCGTGTCGGTGCTGGCCGACGAGCACCCGTCCATCGCGTCGCTGCGGCTCGAGCCGGTCAACTGCTGGGCGGCCGGGGTCGACGTGCTGGGCGCCGAGATCGTCGTGCATCGGGCGTTGACCCGTAAGGACGCCAGCCGGCGTGCCCTGAGCTGACCGGTCCGGCGGGGGGCGGGATGCGAGGATGGTGGCATGCGCCGACCGCCCCGCGATGTCCCCGGTTTCCTGCTGCCCGCCGACCTGCGTGAGCAGATCCAGCGGGCCGGCTACTACCCGGCCCTGGTGGCCGACGTCACCGCGTCGGCGCTGGGCGGCGACCCGGTGGTGGCGCACCTGGTGCACCAGGAGACCACGTTCGACCAGGACGCCGTGCGGCGGCACATCACCGTGCTGGTCGTCACCGCGCACAAGCTCATCGTCGTGCACGCCGACGACCACGACGACGCCCACGAGCGGGCGGTGGCGACGGCGACCAGCGAGACCATCCCGGTCAGCGCCGTCCGGGGCGTGATGATCACCCACGTGGTGCCCGATCCGGACGCCTATCAGCCTGGTTCGCTGGGCAGCGAGGTCACCCTGACCCTCGGCTGGGGCACGGTCAGCCGCCTCGACGTCGTCTCTGCCGACTGCGGCGACCCGGCCTGCGACGCCGACCACGGCTTCGAGGGCACGATCGCCTCCGACGACATCTCGTTGCGGGTCAGCGCCGCGGCGGAGGGTGAGGCGGCGCTGGCCCAGGCGATGCACTTCGCGCAGACCCTGTCGGCCTCCATCGGCCGGCCGTGACCGCACCGGCCGGCACCCTCGGCGACGTCCTGCCGTCGGTGGTCACCGCGCTGGGCAGCCCGCGGTATGCCGCCTCCGCCCACCTGCCGCTGGTGCCGGCGCGCCGGGCCGTCGTCGTGCTCGTCGACGGGCTCGGCGACGCGCTGCTGCGGCGCCGGGCCGGGCACGCGCCGTTCCTGCGTCAGGCGCTGCCCGCGGCATACCGGTTGACCTGTGGCTTCCCGTCGACGACGGCGACCTCGATGGGATCCTTCGGCACCGGGCTGCCCCCCGGGGCGCACGGACTGGTCGGCTACGAGGTGCTCGACCCGGACACCGACCGGGTGCTCAACGAACTGTCCTGGCAGGACGGCCCCGATCCGCGCCGCTGGCAGCCCGAGCCGACGGTCTTCGAGGGCGCGGTCGCCGACGGCCTGGCGGTGACTCGGGTCGGGCCGGGGTTCTTCGACGGGTCGGGGCTGACCGAGGCGGCGCTGCGGGGTGGGCGGTTCGCCGCGGCCCACGAACTGCCGGCCCGCATCGACGTGGCGCTCGAGGCCGTGCGGGCGGCGCCGCGGTCGTTGGTCTACGTCTATTGGGGCGATGTCGACAAGCTCGGCCACGTGCACGGGGCCGAGTCGTGGGAGTGGGGCGACGAGGTCGAGCGGGTCGATGCGGCGCTGGCCCGGCTGGTCGCCGGGGTGCCGGACGACACGGCGGTGCTGGTCACCGCCGATCACGGCATGGTCGACGTGCCCTTCGAGGCGCGGCTGGACCTCGCGGTGGAGCGGGAGTTGCTCGACGGGGTGCGGCACGTCGCGGGGGAGCCGCGTTCGGTGCAACTGCACTGTGTGGCCGGCGCCGAGGCCGACGTGGCCGCCCGGTGGCGGGCCCGGCTCGGCGCCGCCGCCGTGGTGACCTCCCGGGCCGAGGCGGTGTCGTCGGGGCTGTTCGGCGACCCGGAGCGGGTGGCCGACCGGGTGCTGCCGCGCATCGGTGACGTGCTGGTCAACTGCGTCGGGCCGACCGCGGTGGTCGACACCGAGCGCACCCGACCGGAGATCCTGCGGCTGCTCGGGGTGCACGGGTCGGTCACCGAGCAGGAGACGGCAATCCCGTTGTTCCAGTGGCCGGCCCGGCAGGCGTAGGGTCGGCGGACGTGGCCGAGCTCGTGTTCTTCACCGGGACGATGGATTCCGGCAAGTCCACCCTGGCCCTGCAGATCGAGCACAACCACACCGCGCGCGGCAAGGGCGGGGTGATCTTCACCAAGCACGACCGGGCCGGCGAGGCGATGATCTCCTCGCGGCTGGGGCTGTCCCGCGGGGCGGTCGAGGTCACCGACGGGCTGGACCTGTGGGCCACCGTCGTCGCCGAGGCGACCCGGGGGCGGCGGGTGGACTTCGTCGTCTGCGACGAGGCCCAGTTCTACACCGAGGCCCACGTCGAGCAACTGGCCCGGCTGGTCGACGAGATGGGGATCGACGTCTTCGCCTTCGGGATCCTCGCCGACTTCCGCACCCGGCTGTTCCCCGGGTCACGGCGGCTGGTCGAACTCGCCGACCGGGTCGAGGTGCTGCAGGTCGAGGCGCTGTGCTGGTGCGGCCGGCGGGCCACCCACAACGCCCGGGTCGTCGACGGGGTCATGGTCACCGAGGGTGAGCAGATCGTCGTCGGCGACACCGCGCGGGGGTCCGGTCGGGTGGAGTACGAGGTGCTGTGCCGACGGCACTACATGCGGGGGATGACCTCGCACGCCGCCCAGGCGGCGGCGCTGTCGCCGGACGTGCTGCCGTTCGACCTCGACTCGGGGGCGACCGTCGGCTGACCGGGCCCGGCCGGTCAGCCGCCCTCGTCGCGCCGCGTGCCGAAGACGATGTCGTCCCAGCTGGGCACCGGGGTGCGGGGCCGCCGCTTGCCGCCGCCCTGCCGGTCGGGGGCCCGGAACGCCGAGCCGGTGTGCCGGTGCCGGCCCGACTGCGGGACGACCAGCTCGTCCTGGGCGGACTCGTCGGTCGAGTCCTGGGCGGATCCGTCGGTCGAGTCCTGGGCGGATCCGTCGGTCGAGTCCTGGGCGGATCCGTCGGTCGAGTCCTGGGCGGACTCGTCGGTCGGGTCCGGGCCGGCCGCGTCGGTGGCCGTGGCCATCGCGTCGGGGCCGGTCGGGTCTTCGTCGGTCGCGTCCCGGTCGGTGGCCCGGTCGCCGGTCGCGTCGTCCGGCGAGAGTTCGCCGGCCGCAGCCTGGTCGGTCGCGGCGGTGTCGGTCGAGGCGTCGGGCGTCACCCGGTCGGTCGCGTCGCCGGTCGGGTCCCGGTCGGTCGCGTCACCGGTCGAGTCCCGGTCCGGCACGTCGTCGGCCTGCCTCGCGGCACCGTCGCCACCGTCGGTGGCGCTCGCCGCCGGCGCAGCCGCACCGGTCGGCACCGCGTCGGTCTCGGACTCGCCGGCCTCGCCCTCCAGGGGCAGCGCGACCGGCTCCAGCCGGCGCCGGCCACCGCGCCGCGACCGGGCCCCGGAGCGCTCGCGCATCGCGGCCATGAGGTCGACCGGCTCGGGGCCCCGGCGCCGGGCGGCGGGCGGCTGCGCCGCACCGGTCAGCCCGCCGTCCGCCTCGATGTCATAGACCGGCACGTCCGGCGGCAGCACCGTGTCGACGGCGGCGGGCTCGTCCTCGCCGAGCCAGCGGGCCTCGTCGTCCCGCGGCTGCACCAGCCGGGTCGCCGCATCGAAGGACCACACGGCCTGCCGCTGCCGCCCGCCGGCCGGAAAGGTCACGCAGACGACCCACTCGCCGTCGGGCTCGCGCCACGAGTCCCAGACGACGACCTCGGCGGCCACACCGCGACCGGCCAGCCGCTCGGCGACCCGGTCGCCGAGGGTCGGCGCGGACGCCCCGGAGCCGCGGTGCCGCAGTCGGACGGCCCGGGCCTGGGCCGCGACGTGCGTGCGCTCGGCCAGCACCGGCCCTTCGTACTTCTGGACCTTCGGCACCGTCCAGCCGGCCCGGTCGGCCACCTCCTGGGTGGACAGGCCGGACCGGATCAGCGCCTGCACCTCGCGGGGCCGCAGCCCCCCGTCGATCTCGATCTGCAGTTGCCCCAGCCGCGGCCGGTCGCGCCGGGCAGCCGCCCGCAGGGCGTCGTCCAGCGGCAGCCGGAACCGGCTGCCGTCCTCGGCGGCCAGCAGCAGGTGCTCGCCGTCCTCGTGGACGCCGACGAGGCGCAGGTCCTGCATGGGTGTCCCTCCGTCGCTGCCGGATGTGCCGCTCGGCGAGGCACGTGCGGTAGGCATCGACTCTCTCACCCGGACCGCGGGCTCGGGAAGCGGCACGCCGGGGAGGGCTAGGTTGGGCCATCATGAGCACCCCCGCCGCGCCGTCGCTCGAGCCCTACGATGCCGTGCTGTTGCTGTCCTTCGGCGGGCCGGAGTCCCCGCAGCAGGTCATGCCGTTCCTGCGGCGGGTCACCAGGGGCCGGGGGATCCCCGACGACCGGCTCGAGACCGTCGCCCGGCACTACTACGCCCGGGGCGGGGTGAGCCCGATCAACGCCGAGAACCGAGCGCTGCGCGACGCCCTGCAGGCGGAGTTGGCCGCCCGGGGTCTGGCGCTGCCCGTGCTGCGGGCCGACCGGCATACTCCGCCGTCGGTCGCCGACGCCCTCCGGTCGGCGCACGCAGGCGGCCACCACCGCCTGGTCACCGTGGTGACCAGCGCCTACCCGTCCTACTCGGGCTGCCGGCAGTACCGCGAGGACCTGGCCGAGGGGTGGGCGCAGGCACACCAGGAGGGCATCGTCGTCGAACTCGACAAGATCGCCCCGTATGCCGCTCACCCCGGCTTCGGCGCCGCGCAGGCGCGGCTGGTCACCGAGGCGCTGTCGGCGGTCGCCGACCTGCCCGACGCGCAGGTGCGGCTGCTGTTCGTCACCCACTCGCTGCCCGAGACCCTGGACGAGCTGTCCGGCCCGGGCGACGGGCCGGGGCATGCCTACACCCGCGCCCACCGCGACGTCATCGAGCGCGTGGGCGCCGCCGTGCTCGCGGCCACCGGGCGGCGGCCGACGGCCGAGTTGGTCTTCTGCTCGCGCAGCGGACCGCCGGCCCAGCCGTGGCTCGAGCCGGACGTCAACACGGCGATCCGCCAGGCCGCCGCCGATGGGGCGCGGGCCGTCGTGGTCGTGCCGATCGGCTTCGTCAGCGACCACATGGAGGTCGTCAACGATCTGGACACCGAGGCCGCCGCGACCGCCGCGGAGGTGGGGCTGCGCTTCGTGCGGGTGGGCACGGTGGGCCGGACGCCGGAGTTCGTCGGCGCGCTGGCCGACCTGCTCGAGGCCCGCGCCGGCGAGGCCCGCGGAGCCGCGGACCCCGAGCTGCTGCCCTGGCCGTCGGTGTGCGCACCCGGCTGCTGTCCCAACCTGCGCGAGGCCCGTCCGGCGCTGTGCGGCAGCGACGAATGACCGCCCCGCCGCCCACCCGCCCGGAGCACGTTGACCCCGGCCTGCTCCTCGAACTTCACCACCTCGCGGTCGAGTTGGCTTGTGAGGCAGGAGACCTGGTGCACGCGGAGCGCCCGGCAGACCTGGCTCCCACGACGAAGTCGTCGGTGACCGACGTCGTCACGGTCATGGACACCCGGTCCGAGGCGCTGCTGCGCGAGCGGCTGGCCGAGCGCCGGCCCGGCGACGGCGTGCTCGGCGAGGAGGGTGGCGGCGTGGGTGGCCGGACCGGCATCACCTGGGTGGTCGACCCGATCGACGGCACGACCAACTACCTCTACGACCTGCCGGCGTACGCGGTGTCCGTCGCGGCCGTGGTCGGTGTGCCGCCCCGGCCGGGCTGGCGCCCGGTGGCCGGCGCGGTGTGCGCGCCCGCGCTGGGGGTGGTCTGGTCGGCGCGCTGGGGCGGTGGCGCGTGGCGGGCCCGGCTGGGCGGCGGCGCGGTCGAACCGGTGCGGGTCGGCTCCCTCGACGATCTCGGGCGGGCGCTGGTCGGCACCGGCTTCGGCTACCGACCGCAGAGCCGGGCCCGGCAGGCGATGATCCTGGCCGAGGTGCTGCCCCGGGTCCGGGACATCCGGCGCATCGGCAGCGCCGCGGTGGATCTGTGCCTGGTCGCCGACGGGCGGTTGGACGCCTTCTACGAGAGCGGTCTCAACCCCTGGGATCTGGCCGCCGGGTGGCTGGTCGTCACCGAGGCCGGCGGGCAGGTCGTCGGGGCCGGCGGGGCGGACCCGGGCCGGGACCTCGTGGTGGCCGGTAACCCGCGGCTGGTCGGTCACCTCGCCGCCCACGTCGGGCCCGTCGACACGTGAGACCGGCCGCCCAGGGGGTGGGACGACGGGCCACCGCCTCCCCGGCGGCGCCCGGGCGGCGGCACCGCGCGCGGTGACCGGCCGCGGCGGGGAATGTGACGGACATCTCCCGGGACGAGAATTTCCTGGACGCAAGGGTCAGTTGGGCCTCGGGATAGGGCACAATCCGCCGCGCAGGCACATTGACGCGCGCCGGGCCGGGCATTTTCCCGCCCGGTCCCGCGTTACTCGGGCCACAGGCGACAGGACCGTTACGAGGAGACACGACACCACCATGGCGACCGACTACGACGCGCCACGCAAGACCGACGACGACCTGTCCGAGGACTCCATCGAAGAGCTCAAGTCCCGGCGGGTCGACAAGTCGTCCTCCGCGGTCGATGTCGACGAGGCCGACGTCGCCGAGGGCTTCGAGTTGCCGGGTGCCGACCTGTCCGGCGAGGAGCTGTCCTACCGGGTGATCCCCAAGCAGGCCGACGAGTTCACTTGCACCCGTTGCTTCCTGGTGCATCACCGCAGCCAGCTGGCCAAGCAGTCCGGTACCGAGATGATCTGTCGGGAGTGCTACGGCTGATGGGTCTGCAGGTCCTGCTGCGCCGGCTGGACCCGGAGTTGCCGGTGCCCGGCTACGCCCGGCCGGGCGACGCCGGCCTGGACCTGCACGCCCGGGTCGACGTGCTGCTGGCGCCGGGGGAGCGCCACCTGGTGCCGACCGGAGTCGCCGTCGCCCTGCCCGAGGGGTATGCCGCCTTCACCCACCCCCGCTCCGGGCTCGCGGCCCGGCACGGCATCAGCATCGTCAACGCCCCCGGCACCGTCGACGCCGGCTATCGGGGGGAGATCCTCGTCAACCTCGTCAACCTCGACCCGCGGGCGCCCTTCCAGGTGCGCCGTGGTGACCGGATCGCCCAGTTGGTCGTGCAGCGGGTCGAGCAGGTCGACCTGGTCGAGGTGGATTCGCTCCCGGAGAGCGTCAGGGGCGAGACTGGTCATGGAGCAAGCGGCGGCTTCGGGGCCTGACCGCTGGCCCAGCCGCCGACAGCGACACAGACAGCAGCCGACTCAGACCGAGAGCAGTGAGGACACCGCCGTGGGGATCTTCGGACGCCGCCGCAGCAAGGCCGAGCCGACCGTCGAGGCCGACGAGCCGTCGGCGGACGGTGCCGAGGACCGCGAGGCGATCGACGAGGCCGAGCAGCCAGACGAGGAAGAGCAGCCCGACGAGGCGGAACAGCCCGACCGGTCCGAAGCGGCCGTCGAGGCTGTCGAGATCGACGAGGCCGGCCGGGGCGCGGCCGACGACGGCGGGCCCGATGCCGACGGGCCCGGCGTCGAGGACGAGCCGGCGGTGCCGTTCGACCGCGGCGAGGGCCCCTTCGACCGCAGCGAGGTCGAGGACGTCGCGGACCTGATCGACCTCGGCGGACTGCTGGTGCCCGCCGTCCCGGGCCTGCAGTTGCGGCTCGAGGTCGAGCAGGCCAGCCAGACCGTCGTCGGGGCGCACCTGATGCTCGGCTCGTCACTGGCGCAGGTGCAGGTCTACGCCGCGCCGCGCACCATCGGGGTCTGGTCGGAGATCCGCACCGAGATCGCCGAGAGCGTGCTGTCCCAGGGGGGCACCGCCGAGATCACCGACGGCCCGCTGGGGCGCCAGGTCCAGGCGAAGCTGCCGGGGGACCGGCGGATGCGCTTCCTCGGCGTCGACGGACCCCGGTGGTTCCTGCGCGCAGTGCTCAGCGGCCCCGCCGCCACCAGCGATCGGACCGCGGCCCCGCTGCTCGAGGTCATCCGGGGCCTGGTCGTCGTGCGCGGTGGCGCGGCGATGGCCCCCCGCGAACTGCTGCCGCTCACCGCGCCGGCGCAGCCCAGCCCCGAGGCCGCCGACGCACCGGCCGACTCGGCCGACTCGGCCGACCAGCCGGACGAGGACACGCCGCGATCCGCCGACGACCTCAAGCCCTTCGAGCGCGGGCCCGAGATCACCGAGGTGCGCTGACCGTGGCCGACCAGGGTGCCGCTCCGGCGGCGCGGCGCGGCCGGCTGGGCCGGCTGCTGCACCGCCTGACCCAGGAGACGCACGAGATCGCCGCCGCGGAGCTGACCGGCACGAGCAGCCGGCTGGGGTCGACGACGACCATCGCGGCCGCCGTGCCGCGCCAGCCGGCCGTCGTCGTGGGCGAGGTGAGCTCGGTCGCGCTGCGACCGGCGGCGCAGGTGGCGGCGCTGCTGGTCGAGATCTTCGACGGTACGGGCAGCATGCAGTTGATCTGGCTGGGTCGGCGGGCGATCGCGGGCATCGAGCCGGGGACCCTGTTGCGGGTCCATGGCCGGGTGACGCTGCGGGGCACCCAGCGGGTCATCTTCAACCCCGCCTACGAGATCGTCACCGACCGTGGCTGACCGGCCGCCCGAGCCGCCACCCCGGCGGGTGCCGGGCCAGGGCGACTTCACGACGGTCGAGGAGTTGCTGCGGGCCAGGCTCAGCGCGGCGATCGGCGGCTGGCGGGGGGCGCTGGAGTCGGCGCTGCCGACGGTGGCCTTCGTGCTGGTCTGGAACCGCACGTCCGACGTGCGACTCTCGGCGATCACTGCCGTCGTGGCGGCGGTGCTCGTCGGTGCCGTCCGGCTGCTGGAGGGCCAGACGCTGCGCTACGTCGGCTATGCCCTGGTCGCGGTGGTCATCGCCGGGCTGTTCGCGGTGCGCTCGGGCCGGGCCCAGGACGCATTCCTGCCGGGCATGCTGTGGAACGCCGGCTCCGGGCTGCTGTTCCTGTTGACCAATCTGGTGCGCTGGCCGCTGTTCGGCTTCCTCATCGCGGCCGGCGACCCGGAGCTCACCGAGACCTCGGCCCGGATCCGTGCCTCCGGCAGCCGGCACAGCCGCGCGCTGCGCGCCCAGCTGTCCGAGGCCGAGCGCGCCGAGCTCGAAGCTCGGGACGAGGCCGACGCCGACGCCCTCAACCAGGCGTTGACCGTCTGGCGCCGCCACGACGGCATCGTCACCGTCGCCTCCCGGCTGGGCTGGGTGCTGGTCGGGCTGGCCGTCGTGCGGCTGGCGGTGCAGGTGCCCCTCTATCTGCAGGGCGAGGTCGAG
This sequence comes from uncultured Intrasporangiaceae bacterium, assembly GCA_964647395.1. Taxonomy (GTDB): domain Bacteria; phylum Actinomycetota; class Actinomycetes; order Actinomycetales; family Dermatophilaceae; genus Phosphoribacter. Next base: position 30,933 of record CAZYHR010000019.1, read on the forward strand.
GCCCTCGGCGTGGCCAAGATCGTGCTGGGCTGGCCCGCGTATGCCGCGGCCGTGCTCGTCGCGGTCCTCGTCGTCCTGCGTGGCCACACCCCGCTCGACTCCGGACCCGCCCCGCCCGACCCCGACTGACCCCCGGTGAAAGCGGTTGCCTGGAACGTTCGCCGGGCCGCGACCCGCTCAGCCGGCCGGAGGTGGCCTACTGGTCCTCGTCGTCGTCGCTGGGGCGCCTGGGCAGGTGACCGGGGGAGAGCAGGTTCTCCAGCTCGTCCTCGGTCTCGTTGCCGGCCAGGAACAGCAGCTCGTCGTGCGGCTCCAGGGCGTCGTCCCGGCTGGGGGCGATCGGTCGGTCCTCGCGAATGATGCCGACCAGCACCGTGTCACCGGGCCACGGGACATCGCCGACCCGCGCGCCGACATAGGGGCTGTTGGCCGGCAGGGTGAGCTCGACCATCGCGGCCTGCGCCTGCCGGAACTCGAAGATCCGCACCAGGTCGCCGACCGACACCGCCTCCTCGACCAGCGCCGTCATGATCCGCGGGGTGGACACCGCGACGTCGACCCCCCACGACTCGTCGAACATCCACTCGTTCTTGGGGTTGTTGACCCGGCCCACGGTGCGCGGCACCCCGAACTCGGTCTTGGCGAGCAACGAGACGACGAGGTTGGCCTTGTCGTCGCCGGTGGCTGCGACGACGACGTCGCACTGGTCCAGGCGCGCTTCCTCGAGGGCCGAGATCTCGCAGGCGTCGCCGAGCAGCCACGAGGCGGCCGGGACCCGGGAGACGTCGTGGGCGGCCCGGTCGATGAGCAGCACCTCGTGACCGTTGTGCAGCAACTCCCGGGCGATGGAGCGCCCGACGCTGCCGGCTCCCGCGATGACGACGCGCATGTCCAGGTCCTCTCAGTGCTCGGCCGGCGGGGGCCCCGAGAGGGTCTGCTCGACCCGGTCGAGGTCGGTGCGCGCCGCGACGACGTGCAGCAGATCTCCGTCCTGCAGCACGGTGTCGGCCGCCGGCACCAGACCCTCGCCCAAGCGGGTGAGATAGGCCACCCGGGTCTCGGCGACTCGCTCCAGGTCGGGGATGCGGCGCCCGACCCAGGACAGGTCGAAGGGCACCTCCGCGACGACGACCCGGGCGCTGGGGTCGGCATACTCCGGCAGCGAGCCCTGGGGCAGCAGCCGACGGATCGTCTGGTCGGTGGTCCATTTCACGGTCGCCACGGTCGGGATGCCCAGCCGCTGATAGACGGCGGCCCGGCGCGGGTCGTAGATGCGCGCGACGACGTGCTCGACCTGGAATGTCTCCCGGGCGACCCGCGCGGCGAGGATGTTGGAGTTGTCGCCGGACGAGACGGCCGCGAAGGCGTAGGCGTCCTTGATGCCGGCCGACTGCAGCACCTGCCGGTCGAAGCCGACCCCCGTCACGGTGCGCCCCTCGAAACTGCTGCCCAGTCGGCGGAAGGCCGTCGCGTCCATGTCGATGACGGCCACGTCGTGAGCCATCTCGGACAACGTGCGGGCCAGGCTGGCACCCACGCGGCCGCAGCCCATGATGACGAAGTGCACGGGGCTGACGCTACACCGGCGCGACTCGCCGGGCCCGGCACGGCATACGATGTGCCACGTGCCCAGCCCCGGCCGCCTCGTCAAGCGGCTCCTCGTCGGCCGAGCCATGCGCAGCGACCGACTCGGCGAGACCTTGCTCCCCAAGAAGCTCGCCCTACCGATCTTCGCCAGTGACGCACTCTCGTCGGTGGCCTACGCACCCGACGAGATCCTGCTCATGCTCGGGATGGCCGGCGGCGCGTTCGCGGTCACCCACTCCTGGCAGGTGACCCTCGGCGTCGTCCTGGTCATGGTCGTCGTCGTGGCCTCCTATCGGCAGAACGTCCACGCCTATCCCTCCGGCGGTGGCGACTACGAGGTGGCCACCGTCAACCTCGGGCCCAAGGCCGGCCTGACCGTCGCCAGCGCCCTACTCGTCGACTACGTGCTGACCGTCGCGGTGTCGATCTCCTCGGGCGTGCAGAACGCCAAGGCCGCGCTGTCGTTCATCGACGGCCACGAGGTGGTCATCGCGGTGGGCCTGGTCGTCCTGCTCACCGCGATGAACCTGCGCGGGGTGCGCGAGTCGGGCCGGGCCTTCGCGGTGCCCGTCTACGCCTTCATGTTCGGCATCATCGGGATGGGTGTCTGGGGCTTCGTCAAGTCGGCCAACGGCACCCTCGGCCAGGCGCCGAGCGCCGCCCTCGAGCTCGTGCCCGAGCACGGCGAGCAGCTCGCCGGGGTGGCGGCGGCGTTCATCCTGCTGCGCGCCTTCTCCTCCGGCTGCGCCGCGCTGACCGGGGTCGAGGCGATCTCCAACGGGGTCCCGGCCTTCCAGCGGCCCAAGAGCCGCAACGCCGCGACGACCCTGCTGCTCATGGGCGTGATCTCGGTGACCATGCTCAGTTCGATCATCCTGCTGAGCCGGTTGACCGGCGTGCAGATGGCCGACGACCCGGCGCACCAGCTGCTGCGCGACGGGGTGCCGGTGGGGCGCGGCTACGTCCAGGACACCGTCATCGGCCAGCTCGCCAAGACGGTCTTCGCCGACTTCGCGCCGGGGCTCTACCTGGTCACCGCGGTGACCGGCATCATCCTCATCCTCGCGGCCAACACCGCCTTCAACGGCTTCCCCGTGCTCGGCTCGATCCTGGCCAAGGACGGCTTCCTGCCGCGGCAACTGCACACCCGGGGCGACCGGTTGGCGTTCTCCAACGGCATCATCATCCTGGCGGCGGCGGCGATCGGCCTCATCGTCGTCTACCAAGCCGAGGTCACCCAGCTCATCCAGCTCTACATCGTCGGCGTCTTCGTATCGTTCTCGATGAGCCAGACCGGCATGATCCGGCACTGGAACCGGCTGCTGGCCACCGAGACCGACCCGAAGGAGCGGGCCCGGATGCTGCGCTCGCGCGTCGTCAACGGGATCGGCGCGACGATGTCGGTCACCGTGCTGATCGTCGTGCTGGTGACGAAGTTCCAGGCCGGCGCCAAGTACGCCATCCTCGCCATGGCCGTGCTGTTCCTCGTCATGCTCGGCATCAACCGGCACTACCGCTCGGTGAGCCAGGAGCTGGCCCTGTCCGGCGACCGCGAGCAGGTGCTGCCCAGCCGGGTCCACGCCATCGTCCTGGTCTCCAAGCTGCACAAGCCGGCGATGCGGGCGCTGGCCTATGCCCGGGCCACCCGCCCGTCGGTCCTGGAGGCGCTGACCGTCGAGGTCGACCCGGAGGACACCCAGGCGTTGCGCGAGGAGTGGGTCGCGCGGGACGTGCCGGTGCCGCTGAAGATCATCGCCTCGCCCTATCGCGAGATCACCCGGCCGATCGTCGACTACGTGCAGTCGCTGCGCACCGGCAACCCGCGCGACGTCGTCATCGTCTACATCCCCGAGTACATCGTCGGCCACTGGTGGGAACAGTTGCTGCACAACCAGTCCGCGCTGCGGCTGCGGGTGCGGCTGCACTTCATCCCGGGGGTCATGGTGGCCAGCGTGCCGTGGCAGTTGCGCTCGTCGGAGGGCCAGGAGGAGCAGTGGCGCGACGAGCCGATGGCGGGCCGCTCGGGCCGGTTGCGGTGACGGGCTCGGCCGGGTGAGTCGGCCACGGCGACGGTATGCCGCCCGCCCACCGCGGCAGGAGCGCGGCGCCTCCCTGGTCGGTCGCCTCCTCGAGCTCGACGTGGGCCCGGTCGCGCACGGCGGCCACTGCGTGGCCCGGCACGAGGGACGGGTGGTCTTCGTGCGGCATACCCTGCCCGGCGAGCGGGTCCGGGCCGTGGTCACCGAGGGCGGGCAGGACGACCGCTACCTACGCGCCGATGCCGTGGAGATCCTCCAGGCCGGCGCCGGACGGGTCGAGTCCCGTTGCCCCGCAGCGGGTCCGGGCGGGTGCGGCGGCTGCGACTGGCAGCACGCGTCGCTGGAGCGCCAGCGCGAGCTCAAGGCGGACGTGGTGCGCGAGCAGCTGCGCCGCCTGGCTGGCCTGGAGCTGGACGTCGTCGTCGAGCCGGTGCCGGGGGACACCGACGGGCTGTCCTGGCGCACCCGGGTCGAGTTCGCCGTGACATCGGACGGGCGGGCCGGTCTGCGGCGGCACCGCTCGCACGAGGTGCTCCCGCTGGCCGACTGCCCGATCGCGGACCGTCGCGTCGTCGGCACCGGTGTGCTGCAGTCAGATTGGTCGGGTGCCCGATCGGTCGAGGTCGTCGCACCAGCTGCGGGCGACCCAGTCGTGGTCGCCCGCCGGTCGCCCGCCACGGTCTGTGAGGTGGTCCGCACCCCGGCCGGCGGATGGACCTATACCGTTGCGGCCCAGGGGTTCTGGCAGGTCCACCCGGGCGCAGCGGCGACCTACGTCGAGCGCGTCCTCGAGCTGTTGGAGCCGCGGCCGGGCGAGCGGGTGCTGGACCTCTACGCGGGGGCCGGCCTGTTCACCCTGCCCCTGGCCGACGCCGTCGGTCGCGATGGGAGCGTCGTGGCCGTGGAGGGCGAGGCGGTGGCCTGCCGGCACGCCCGGGCCAACGCGGCCGGCCGGCCCTGGGTGTCGGTGCGGCACGGCGAGGTGGGCGCGCTGCTGACGGACCTCGACGGCGTCGACCTCGTCGTGCTCGACCCACCCCGCACGGGTGCCGGTCGGCAGGTCGTCGAGCGGGTCTGTGCTCTCGGGCCGCGCCGGGTGGTCTACGTCGCGTGCGACCCCGCGGGGCTGGCCCGCGACCTCGCCCACGCCGCGACCGCCGGCTACCGGCTGACCGGCCTCGCGGCCTACGACGCCTTCCCGATGACGCACCACGTCGAATGTGTCGCTCTCCTCGAGAGAGCCGGCGCTGCCCTGCGCGCAGGCGGTCCCTCGCGACACGATCAGGGACCACGACTGCGGTGACAGGCCGGGAAGCCGGTGCCCCCGGTGGTGTCGGCCCCTCGCGACACGATCAGGGACCACGACTGCGGTGACCCGTGGGCGTCGGCCCGCGACGGCGCCGACCCCCGGCGCCGGGGGCCCGCGGCATACCGATCCCGCCCCGGTGGTGACGCGGGGGCGGGAGTGCGGCAGGATCAGATCAGCGATGCCAGGCCCGACGCCAGGCATGGTATGGTTATCTTGACGTCAAGATAAATTCGTGGGACGACGTCCTCTCACAGACGCGAGGAAGGAGCCGACGTGGCCAACGTCGACGTGAACAGCTTCGGGGCCAAGGGCGAACTGCAGGTCGGGGACGCGACCTACACCGTCTATCGGATCGGTCCGGTCGAGGGGAGTGCGTCCCTGCCGTTCAGTCTCAAGGTGCTCCTGGAGAACCTGCTGCGCACCGAGGACGGCGCCAACGTCACCGCCGACCAGATCCGGGCGCTCGGGGCGTGGGACGAGACCGCCGAGACGGACACCGAGATCCAGTTCACCCCGGCCCGGGTCGTCATGCAGGACTTCACCGGCGTGCCGTGCATCGTCGACCTGGCCACCATGCGCGA
>CAZYHR010000020.1:0-34039 GCA_964647395.1 uncultured Intrasporangiaceae bacterium
AGGACAAGGCGATCGTCGGCAACATCGGACACTTCGACAATGAGATCGACATGGCGGGGCTGGCCCGGGTGCCCGGGGTGACCAAGACCGAGATCAAGCCGCAGGTCCACGAGTGGACGTTCCCCGGATCGGGTGACACGGCCGGGCACTCGATCATCGTGCTGTCCGAGGGCCGGCTGATGAACCTCGGCAACGCCACCGGCCACCCGAGCTTCGTCATGAGCAACTCGTTCAGCAACCAGACGATCGCCCAGATCGAGCTGTTCACCAAGACCTCCGACTACGAGCGTGAGGTCTACACGCTGCCCAAGGTCCTCGACGAGAAGGTCGCCCGCCTGCACCTCGCGGCGCTCGGCGTCGAGCTCACCGAACTGGCCAAGGGCCAGGCCGAGTACCTGGGCGTCGACGTCGCCGGGCCCTACAAGCCTGACCACTACCGCTACTGATCACCCCGCCGGTGGCCGTGGCCGGCTGCGCCGTCCCGCGGCGGCCGGCCGCGGCATACAGCGGGGACTTCGAGACGTTCGGGGGATCAGCCCGGCAGGGGTCCTCGGGACAATCGACGGGTGTCCGCCATCTCCCCCGCCGCCGGTGCCCACCATCGGCTGGCGCCCCTGGACGGACTGCGTGGGCTGGGGTTTCTCATGGTCCTCGCCACTCACGTGGTCAGTTCTCTCGGGCTGCCCCCGATCGGTCTCGGTGGCGTCATCGGCGTCCAGATCTTCTTCGTCTTGTCCGGCTATCTGCTCACCGGCCCGCTCTGGCGCGGTCGGACCGACCGGCAGGCCTATCGCCGGTTCGTCGCCCGCCGGGTGCAGCGGCTCTATCCCGCGTTGCTCGGCCTGGCGATCGTCGTCCCGCTCGCGTTCGCAGCGACGGGGTCGCGGGAGTTCCACGAGTCGGTGCGGGGGGCTGCTGCCGCGCTGTCCCAGACCACGGCCTTCGTCTACGACGCGGTGCCCGTCGAGTGGCGACCGACCTGGAGCCTGACGGTCGAGTGGACCTTCTACCTCGTCTGGCCGGTCGTCGTCCTGGTGGCCCGCCGCCACGGCGCGGACGTCGCCACGATGCTGCGGGTGACCCTCGTGCTGGCCGGCGGGTTGTTCGGACTCGGGCTGCTGCTGCCGGACGCCAAGGCCTACCTCTGGCCGGTCAACAACCTGGCGGTCCTGCTGGTCGGCGCGGCCGTCGCGCTGCGGGAGGCCGATCTGGCCCGGTCCGGTCGCCGGCTGGCGATGGACCAGGGCTACGGGCTGATCGCCCTCGGCGCGCTGGTCGTCATCGCCATGCTGCCCCTGTCGACCCTCGGCTGGGGCTATCGGCTCTTCACTCAGCCGGCCGTGGCGGCGCTGGCCGCCGTCGTCCTCGTGGCGGCCCACCAGGGTGGGGGACCGGTGGCCCGGTTCCTGGGCACCCGGCCGCTGCGGCAGGTCGGGCTGCGTGCCTACAGCTGCTACCTCTGGCACCTGCCGGTCCTCTGGCTGGCCTGGTCGCTGCTGCCCGGCCGCTCCACCGGGGCGGTCGCTGCCGCGGCTGTGGTCGGCGGTGTGATCGTCGTCGAGGTGAGCTACCGGCTGCTCGAGGTGCCGGTGCTCGGGCTGCGCCGGGCGGCACCGAGCGCGGTGCGGCCGGAGGCGGTGGCCGGATGACCCGGACCCTGACGCCCGAGCGCACCCCGACGATGTCGTTCGCCGGCCGACCCCGGCCGCTCGGCGCGGCCTGGTCGGCCCTCGTGCTCGGTGCTGCGGCCGGCTTCGTCGCCCTGGGAGTGACGGTCGGGGCGGACGCCCTCTGGCTGGTCGCCACCGGCCGGTGGATGCTGCGGACCGGCGAGATCGCCCACCACGTGCCGTTCGCCGCTGCCGCGCACCCCGAGTGGCCCAACGTCCCGGCGGTCGGGGAACTGGTCTTCGCCGCCTGGTACGCCGATGGCGAACGCGGCCTGGCGATCATGCACCTGCTCGCCGCGATGCTCGCCTGGGGCCTGGTCGTCGTGGCCGCGCGCCGCCGCGGCGCCGGCGACGCGGCCGCGGCGCTGGCTCTGGGCGTGGTGGTCCTGGCCGTCCTGCCGGCTTGGGGCGTGGTCCGGCTGCAGTCCCTGTCCTACGTCTGCTTCGCGCTGCTCATGGTGCTGCTGCTGCACGAGAGCGCCCGTCCCAGCCGGTGGATCTGGCTGGCTCCCGTGCTGGTCGCGATCTGGGGCAACCTGCACGGTGCCGTGCTGCTCGGGGTCTGCGTCCTGGGGGCCTATCTGGTCGGGTCGCGACTCTGGTTGCAGCCCCGCACCGCGATCGGGGTCGGGCTCGCCAGCCTGGTCGCCCTGCTGGCCAACCCGGCGCTGCTGCGCGCCCCCGAGTACTACCACGGCGTGCTGACCAACGAGGCCGCCAGGTCGCGGGAGCAACTCTGGGCACCGCTGCGGCTGGACAGCGGATTCGACATCGCGCTGGCCGTCGGCGGGCTCGTCCTGTTGGTCGCGCTGACCCGTGCTCGGCCTCGGATCTGGGAGCTCATCGCGATCGTGGGACTCGGCTTCGCCACCGTCACCGCCGCCCGGAACGGGGTGTGGTTCCTGCTGACGGTCGCCCCGATCGCCGCGACCGGGTTCCAGCGGGACCCCGCCGGACCGGGCCAGGTGCGCCCGGGTGGCCACCGTGGTGTCGTCGCGGCGATCGCGGTGCTGCTCATCGGCGCCACCCTGCCGATGCTCGTCGGGCGATCCCACCACTTCAGCCGGGTCGATCCGCAGACGGTGCGGACGGTGAGCGAATCAGCCGGTGGCCGCGTCGTCCTGGCACCCGATCCCCTCGTCGAGTCGCTGGCCGTGGCCGGCGTGCGGGTCTGGGCGGGCAATCCCATCGACGCCTTCGACGCGCAGACCCAGCGCGCCTACCTGGCCTTCGTCTCGGTCCGCGGCGACTGGAGTGCCGCGGCCGCGGGCAGCCAGGTCGTCGTCCTGGACGACACGCAGGCTCCCCGCGTCGCGGCGCTCCCCGGCTTCCGCGAGGTCAGCTGGGCCGGGCTGCCGAGCGGCTGGAAGGTTTTCGAACGCGTGGCGTGATCGGCGATATCTGGTGTGGACCACCCGTTGTGGGCATAATGGGTCGGACGGCGCCCTTCACCCCCTGGAAGGGCGCCGTCCTCGTGCCCGTCGAGCCCGGTGCTGGTGCCCCCGGCCGGTCGATGTGTGACAATCCCCGGGAACCCAGCCCGTGAGGAGGAGTCGTGAAGGGTCGAGTGCTCATCGTCGACGACGACCTCGCCCTCTCCGAGATGCTCAGCATCGTCCTGCGACAGGAGGGGCTCGAGGTCAGTCACGCCCCGGACGGCTCGACGGCCTTGGCGACCCTGCGTGAGGCCCGCCCCGACCTGGTGCTGCTCGACGTCATGCTGCCCGGGATGGACGGCATCGAGGTGTGCCGGCGGATCCGGGCCGAGAGCGGCATCCCCATCGTCATGTTGACCGCCCGGTCGGACACCGTCGACGTGGTCGTGGGTCTGGAGTCCGGTGCCGACGACTATGTCGTCAAGCCGTTCAAGCCGCAGGAGCTCATCGCCCGGATCCGGGCCCGGCTGCGCCGCGGCGACGAACCCGAGCCGGAGCGGCTGGAGATCGGCGACCTGCAGATCGATGTCGCGGGGCATTCGGTCAAGCGGGCCGGCCGGACGCTCTCGTTGACCCCCCTCGAGTTCGACCTGCTGGTGGCCCTGGCGCGCAAACCCTGGCAGGTGTTCACCCGCGAGGTGCTGCTCGAACAGGTCTGGGGGTACCGGCATGCCGGTGACACCCGGCTGGTCAACGTGCACGTCCAGCGGCTGCGCAGCAAGATCGAACACGATCCCGAGCACCCGCAGATCGTCGTGACGGTGCGCGGCGTGGGCTACAAGGCCGGTCCGGCCTGACATGGCCCCCCCGGGCAAGCGTCCCGCGTCGAGCCGAGTCCCCTTCTCGGAGGTGCCCGCCCGGGTCCGCCGGGTGTGGCGCCGATCGCTGCAGTTCCGCGTCGTGGCCATCACCATGCTGCTCGGGGTCGTCGTCCTCACGCTGACGCTGTCCTACGTCTACCAGCAGATCGCCAGCGGCATGGTCAACGAACGCCGGCAGCTGGCCGCCAACGAGGCCCTCCAGCTCACCCGTGCCCTGCAGTTGAAGTTCGACGCGACCGACCGCAACCAGAGCGCCGACGAACTGACCACCGCGGCGATCTCGTTCGTCCAGGAGATCGCCGGCACCGAGCGATCCCGCTATGTCGTGCTGTCCCGGCTGGCCGGCAACACCAGCACCTTCGTCATCCCGACCGTCGTCTCGGGTGAGATCCGGGAGGCCCAGATCCCCGAGGAACTGCGTCGGGCGGTAGCCGGCGACGCCCGCACCCAGCAGATCCAGGTGGTGTCGGTCAAGCTCACCGGCATCGAGCGACCGGTGCCGTCCTTCGTCGTCGGCCAGCAGGTGCAGCTGCGACCCGGTGGGCCCTATGGCGTCTACTACGTGTTCCCCATGGAGCGCGAGCGGCAGACCCTCGACGTCGTCGGCCGCACCCTGCTCGGTGGGGGCCTGGTGCTGACCCTGCTCATCGGGGCCGTCGCCTTCGTCGTGGCGCGACTGGTCGTCGACCCGGTGCGGCAGGCGGCCCAGGTGGCCGAGCGGCTGGCCGCCGGCCGGCTCACCGAACGGATGATCAGCAAAGGCGAGGACGATCTGGCCAGCCTGGCCACGTCGTTCAACGCGATGGCCGACGGCCTGCAGCGCCAGATCGGCCAACTCGAGGACCTCTCGCTGGTGCAGCAGCGCTTCGTGTCGGACGTGTCCCACGAGCTGCGCACTCCGTTGACGACGATCCGGATGGCCGTCGACCTCATCCACGGGGCCCGGGCCGGCTTCGAGCCCGCCGTGGCCCGCTCCGCCGAGTTGCTGCTCGGCGAGCTCGACCGGTTCGAGGCGCTGCTCACCGACCTGCTCGAGATCAGCCGCTTCGACGCCGGCGCCGCAGTGCTCGATGTCGAGCACGTCGACCTGCGCGGCACGGTGGCCAAGGTGGTCACCGGGGTCGCGACCCTCGCGGCCGCCCGGGGCAGCCGGATCACCGTGGTGGACCCGGGGGCGCCGTGCGAGGCCGTCTACGACTCTCGGCGCATCGAGCGGGTGCTGCGCAACCTCGTCGTCAACGCCGTCGAGCACGGCGAGGGGCGACCCGTCGAGGTGCGGCTCGGGGCCAACGATCACGCGGTCGCCGTGGCCGTTCGCGATCATGGGGTGGGCCTGCAGCCGGGGGAGGCGGGCATGGTCTTCGATCGCTTCTGGCGGGCCGACCCGGCCCGCGCGCGGACGACGGGGGGCACGGGCCTGGGCCTGTCGATCGCCCTGGAGGACACCCGACTGCACGAGGGGTGGCTGCAGGCCTGGGGGGCGCCCGGCGCCGGCTCGTGCTTCCGGCTCACCCTGCCGCGCGATCGCGCCGTCCCCATCGAGAGCTCGCCGGTGCCGCTGGCCCCGGACGGCGACAGCGTCCCGGTCACCTCGGCGGTGCGGTGATGGGCCTGCCCAGGATCCTGGCGGGCCTGCTGGCCCTGTGCGTCCTGGTCGCCGGCTGCACCGGGTTGCCGGAGAGCACCGGCGTCTCTCCCGGCCGGGGCGTGGACGACAAGGTCGGCGACCTGGCCCGGGTCGTGGCGCCCCCACCGGCGCCGGGTGCCACGCCGGAGCAGATCGTCCGGGGCTTCCTGCTGGCCGGAGCCGCGTTCCAGGAGGCTGACGGGGCGGGTGAGTCGGTCGGCAACGCCTATCTCTCGCCGGGCTCGGTCGGCCGCTGGCGGCCCACCTCACAGGTCGTCGTCTTCGATCGGACCACCCTGGTGGCCGTCGAGGTCAAGGACGGACGGGCCCGGATCGAGACGATCGCGGTCGCCGTCGTCGACGAGGCCGGGCGCTATCGCGAGCTGCCGCCGGGGACTGTCGTGCGCGCCGACCTCGGTGTGGTCGAGGTCGCCGGGGAGTTCCGGGTGTCGTTGCCCCCCGAGGGGTTCGGGCTGTGGCTGTCGACCGACGACTTCGGTCGTCTCTTCGCCGCGCACCGGCTGCACTATCCGGTGGCCGGCAGCCGGCGCCTGCTGCCGGACGTCCGCTGGTTCCCCAGCGGGCCGCGGCTCGTCACCGCACTGGCCCGAGCTCAGCTCGGCGAGGTGCCCGGCTACCTGCGCGGCACCGTCGACACCGGCTTCCCGTCGACCACGCGGCTGGCCGTCGATGCCGTCGCGGTCGACAACGGGGTGGCCACCGTGGTGCTGTCCACGCCGGCGAGCACGGCCGACCTGGCCCATCGCCGGGCGATCTGGGCCCAACTCGCTGCGACGCTGTTGGGCGCACCCAACGTCCGGGCCGTCTCCGTCGAGGTGCAGGGGTCCGGTCAGCTGCCCGGGCCCGACGTCCGCGGACCGGTCACCGCCCTGGCGGACCTGGGTTTCGGCCTGGTGCCCAGCGGCATCGTCGAGCTGGGCCTGCAGCGCCGGGGTGAGGTGCTCGGCTGGGTCGACGCATCCCACTTGGACGACGGCGACCCGGGCCCGGTGCCTGGGCGATCCCCGGCTCTGCCGGCGTCCCTGCCCGCCGGCTACGACATGCCGGCCGTGGCCCCGGGGGGCACCGAGCTCGCCGGCGTGACCGGTGACGGTCAACAGCTGGTCCGGTGGCGGGACGGCGAACGACAGGCGATCCCCGGACTGCCGCACGGGCTGCTGCGGCCGAGCTACGACGGGACCGGACGCCTGTGGCTCAGCGCCGCCGGACCCACCGGTCACATCTGGACGCTCGATCCCGCCTCCCCGGCCCCGCAACCGGTCGAGGTCGCCTGGCTGGACGGTCGCACCCTGGTGTCCCTGGCGGTCTCCCGGGACGCCACCCGGGTCGCCGTGGTGAGTCGGGGGACCGACGGGTCCGTCCGGCTGGATGTCGCCGGGATCGTCCGGGCCCCTTCGGGGCGACCGTCGACCCTCGCCGCGCCCTGGCGTCAGGGCGAGCCGCTCGAGCGCATCGTCGACGTCTCGTGGCTGGACGACGGCACCGTCATCGCGCTGGGATCGGTGCGCGGCGAGGACGGGCTGCGTCCCTATCCGGTCACGCTCGGCCAGGGCGCCGGACTGCGCCGCATCGGCGTGGCCGACCCGGTGCAGTCCCTCGTGGCGACCATCGCCGGGGCCCGGGCAGTGGTGTCGGGCAACGGTGCTCGCGGCGTGGTGGTCCTCACGGACCTGCCGAGCGCCCTGGTCCGCGTGGGCTCGGCCTGGCGTCGGCTCGGCGAGGCCACCGCGTTCGCGGTCGCACCGCCGGCCCTCGCGGCCGTGGCGGAACCTCGCTGACAGTCGGCCCACCGCAAGCCCCCCACAGCACCCGGTGTAGATTGAATTAGCGTGTGACACAGCCTGATTCAGCATCGTGACTCCCGGTGCGCGGCTGGTTCGGAGAAGGTGGCCGTCTCGTGTCGGGGCACTCGGCCGAAAGGTGGACTGCGGTCCACCCGATCGCGCCGCCCCATCCGTCGGTTCAGTCGATCCGTGACCCCCGGGCTGCCGGGCACAGTTATCCACGACAGGCAAACAACCAAAGACCCGCCTGCAAAGTCCGTGGAAGGAACCCCAATGCTCAAGGCCTACGTCAAGCTCCAGACCCTGCGCTCCGACAAGGGTGCCACCGCCGTCGAGTACGGCCTCATGGTCGCCCTCATCGCGGTCGTCATCATCGCCGCCGTCACCCTGCTGGGCGACAACATCTCCGGCATGTTCAACTCGGTCGCGACCACCATCTGAGCGACCACCCAAGCAAGAGGCGGGGGTGTGGCACGGCGGACCGTGCCGCACCCCCTCCCCTGTATCCACGACAAACGACAGGGACTCGGAACAGTGATGAAGCGACTCAAGCAGGCGCTCGAGCAGCGCGATCGCGGTGCCACCGCCGTCGAGTACGGCCTCATGACCGGGCTGATCGCGCTGGTCATCCTCGTCGCCGTGCAGGCCTTCGGCTCCTCGGTGCGCGGGCTCTTCGAGCTCGTCCCGCCGAACATCTTCTGATCCCCCGTGGAGCTCGCAGCGAGCTCCGCGGGGTCCTACCCACACACCACTTTCTGGAGTGACCCGCATGGCTCTTGCAGTTAGCCTTCGCCGCGCGCGCGGCCGGCGTTCCGACCGGGGCGCCGTGGCGGTCGAGATGGCGCTGGTCATGCCCGTGCTGTTGCTCGTCGTCGCCGCGATCATCGACTTCGGCCGGGCCTTCATGGCCCAGCAGACCCTGACCGCCGCCGCGCGAGAAGGCGCTCGCTACAACGCGGTCCGCTCCGCTGACTCGCTGACGCTGCAGCGGGCCCGGGACAACGCCGGCCTGGGCGGCAACCTGGGGTCCGGCACGATCACCGTGACCATCGCCACCTCGTGCGGAGCCAACCCGATGCCGGACACCAACCTCGTGCGGGTCAGCGCCCCCTTCAGGTACCTCATCCTCCACCTCTTCGTCCCGACGATCAACGACGGGACCTTCACCGCGCAAGGGAGCATGCGATGCGCTGGCTGAGCATCCTGCGAAACGCCCGCCGGGTCCGTCGTGACCGCGGCGGCGTCGCCACGATCGTGGCGATCCTGGTCGGCGGCGGCGTCATCCTCGGCGCCGCGGCTCTGACCATCGACGTCGGCAACGTCATGTGGGAGCGCCGGCAACTGCAGAACGGCGCCGACGCCGTCGCGCTCGCCGTCGCCAAGAGCTGCGCCCAAGGGCCCTGCAACCCGACGACCGCGGCCAACCGGGCCGGACTCAACAACGCCAACGCCGCCGACGGCCGCAACGGGCTGGACTCCGCCACCTACGCCCACGGCGTCTGCGGGCACAACGTCCCCGGCCTGCCGACCTGCGCTCCGGTCAACAACACCCTGTGGGACTGTCCGCCGGTGCCCTCGACGGTCACCGGCTCGGTGCCCTACGTCGAGGTGCGCACCTCGACGGTGACCGGCAGCGGTGGCACCGTGCTGCCGCCCCTGGTGGCCCAGACGATGGGCTTCAGCGGTGAGAAGATCACCGCCTGCTCACGGGCGGCGTGGGGCAACCCGGGCGCCTACCAGGCCAGTGCGCCGATCACCTTCTCCTACTGCGAGTGGAAGGCCATCACCGGGGCCAACGCCTCCGGCGCGGGAGCCAACTACAACCCGGCCCCGGCGGCCGGCGCCACCCCCGGCTACGGCGGCGCGGGTCAGCCGGCCTGGCCGGCCGGCTCGACCGAGAAGGTCCTGTTCCTGGCCACCCAGACCGGGGCCACGCCGTGCCCGACCTGGAACGGTCACGACGTGCCCGGCGGCTTCGGCTACCTCAACAGCAACGGCTGCGTCACCATCGTCACCACCGGCGACTGGGCCAAGATCGACACCGGCAACTCGGCACCCTGCGACCTCTCGGCCCTGCGCGGTCACGTGGTCGACCTGCCGATCTTCGACTGCACGGTGACTTCCGGCAACCAGCCGACCCAGACCGTGGACCAACTGCTGGCCGCCGGGCAGACCTGCGCGGCCGGCGGTGGCAACAACACCTGGTACCACCTGGCCGGGTGGGCGAAGTTCTACGTCACCGGGATGAAGCTGTCCGGTAGCACCGTGACCAGCGTCAACCCGAACAACCCCTTCCCGGGCGGCAACCCGTGCACCGGCGGACAGCGGTGCCTGTCCGGCTGGTTCGTCCAGGGCACCATCAACGCGCGCACCATCGTCCCGGGCAACGGCACGCCGAACTTCGGCACGGTCGCCGTCATCCCCGCGGGCTGAGCCCGCACCACCGCTCTCCGCGGGCCGACCGGTCCGCGGAGAGCCCGACAGCCAAACCCGGTCCGTGCCCCGCGGACCGGGATCTCCCCCGCACAACTAGTTAGGAAGCATCACCGTGGGTCGTCGTGTCATCGCTCTCGCGATCGCAGGGGTGATCGCCCTCGTGGGCGTCATCATGCTGTTCATGTCCATTCGGCAAGCGGACAACCGTGCGCTGGCCGGGCAGGACCCCAAGACCGTCTTCGTGACGGTCCGGCCGGTTGCGGCCGGCACCTCCCTGGAGGCCGCCCTGGCCGACAAGCTCATCGAGCAGACGCAGGTCGCCGCCAAGGCCCTGCCGCTCGGCGCCCTGGACAAGGTCGACGACGCCAACAAGAAGCTGGTGGCCGTCACCGACATCAACCCGGGCGAGTTCATCCTGGCCGGCCGGTTCGGCGACACCAAGGCGGCCGTCAAGGCGCTCGCCGTGCCCTCGGGCCAGGTGGGCGTGTCGATGAAGCTCACCCGCCCGGCGGGGGTCAACACGTTCCTGACCCCGGGCTCGGAGATCATGCTGTTCAGCACGTACGAGTTGCAGCCCACCGCCGGCGGCAACAGCACCAACAGCGGCGACTGGAAGCCGAAGGAGAGCCGGATCCTGCTGGAGAAGGTGACCGTCATCGGCATCGACTCGGTGTCGAACGCTCCGGCGACCTCGACCGCCGGTCCCACCGCCGCGCCGGACAGCGGGACCGACAGCGTCATCGTCACCGTCTCGATCAGCCCCAACGACGCGGTGCGTCTCGTCGAGGCGATCGACACCACCACCCTGTATGCCGCGCTGCGTGGCGAGGGTGCCCAGGGTGACGTCAACTACGTCGTGTCCAACCTCGCCGCCGGCCCCGCTTCGGTGCCGCTGTTCCCGGCTCGGTGACCTGATGAGCATTCTCTGGGACACCGACCCCGCAGCCCGGGACCGCTACCGTCCGGTCCTCGGCACCAGCCTGCAACTGGCCGACAGCCCGGCCGCCCTGGGGCGGCTCATCACGACGTCCGGCGTGCCGGACGACCTCATCGTCGTCGGACCTGACGTCGAGCTCGAGGGGGCGTGCGACCTGGCCGAGATGGTCCGGGTCGACTACCCCGAGGTCGGGGTGGTCCTGCTGCGTCACGTCGTCGACATGCAGATCATGGCCCAGGCCCTGCGCTCGGGCATCCGCGAGGTCGTCGCCGCCGACGACCCGCCGAGCCTCACCGCCGCGGTGCGGCGCAGCCGGGAACTGTCCAACCGGATGCGCGGCAACAGCACGGTCGAGGAGGACGGACAGGAGGGCAAGGTCATCACCGTCTTCTCCGCCAAGGGCGGCGTGGGCAAGACGACCTTCTCCACCAACCTCGGCGCCTACCTGGCCTCGGTCGGCAAGAAGACCCTCATCGTCGACCTGGACCTGGCCTTCGGTGACGTCGGCATCAGCCTGCAACTGCTGCCCCGGCGCACCCTGACCGACGTGACGCAGATGGCCGGTCACCTGGACGCTCAGGGGCTGGCCTCGACGGTGACCCACCACGGCAGCGGACTGCACGCCCTGTGCGCGCCGGCCGAGCCCGGTGAGGCCGACCGGATCCCGGCAGCGGCCATCACCGAGCTGCTCAAGGTGGCCCGCAGGGAGTACGACTTCGTCATCATCGACACGCCCCCGGCCTTCACCGAGCACGTGCTCTCGGCCTTCGACGTGTCGGACAAGCTCGTGCTCATCGCGACCCTGGACATCCCGGCGATCAAGAACCTGCGCCTCACCCTGGACACCCTGGACCTGCTGGGTAACGCGACCGACTCACGGATCACGGTGCTCAACAAGTCCGACGCCAAGGTCGGGCTCACCGCCGACGACGTCGTCGCCTCGCTCAAGCAGAGCATCGCGGTCATGGTGCCGACCAGCACCGACGTGCCGGCCTCGGTGAACCGGGGCGTCCCCATCGTCCTGGACATGCCGCGCCACCCGGTCAGCACCGCCCTGCGGGAGCTCGCCGACCTGCACCTGCGCGGGCTGTCCAAGGAGCAGACCACCGTCGCCCCGACCAAGGAGCGCCGCCTGCTGGGTTGGGGGCGGAAGTGAGCCTCTACGAACGGCTGGAGACGGTCCGGCGCCAGCAGTCCGGCGAGGGCGGCGGCGACCGGTCCGGGCCGGTCCGGCGGCAGCCGACCGCGACGACGGTCGACCCGTTCACCGCGCTCAAGGCGACGGTGCACAGCGCGCTGCTGGAGCAGTTGGGCCCGCAGCTCTACGACCCCAACCTCGCCCAGGCCGACCTGGACGCCCGGGTCCGGCAGGCGCTGGCCCAGGTCATCGACCAGCAGAACCTGCCGCTGTCCTCGGCCGACCGGACCCGGATCGCCGCCGAGGTCTCCGACGAGATCCTCGGCCACGGTCCGCTGGAGGCCTTCCTGCGCGACCCCGCGGTCTCCGAGATCATGGTCAACGGCGCCGACATGATCTTCATCGAGCGCGGTGGCAAGCTCTCGCCGGTGGACGTCCGCTTCTCCAGCGAGGCGCACCTGCGTCGCACGATCGACAAGATCGTCGGCCGGGTCGGGCGACGCATCGACGAGGCCAGCCCGCTGTGTGACGCGCGGCTGCAGGACGGTTCCCGGGTCAACGCGGTGATCCCGCCGATCGCGCTGGACGGCTCGATGCTGACCATCCGGAAGTTCTCCACGGACCCGTTCACCGACCGCGACCTCATCGCCTTCGGGACGTTCACGCCGCAGTCGCGGGACTTCCTGCAGGCCTGTGTCAAGGGCCGGCTGAACATCATCATCTCCGGCGGCACCGGCTCGGGCAAGACGACGACCCTCAACGTCATGTCCTCCTACATCCCCGAGGACGAGCGGATCGTGACGATCGAGGACGCCGCCGAGCTCCAGCTGCGTCAGCAGCACGTGCTCCGGCTGGAGTCGCGTCCGCCGAACATCGAGGGCAAGGGTGCCATCACCATCCGTGACCTGGTGCGCAACTCGCTGCGTATGCGGCCCGACCGCATCGTCGTCGGTGAGATCCGGGACGGGGCCGCCCTGGACATGCTCCAGGCGATGAACACCGGTCACGACGGGTCGATCACCACCGTGCACAGCAACAGCCCCCGCGACGCGATCTCGCGTCTCGAGACGCTGGTCATGATGTCCGGGGTGGAGCTGCCGATGCGGGCCATCCGCGACCAGGTCTCCAGCGCCGTCGACATCGTCATCCAGCAGTCACGGCTGCGCGACGGCACCCGCCGGATCACCTCGGTCGCCGAGATCGAGGGCATGGAGGGCGACGTCGTCACGCTGTCGGAGATCTTCACCTTCGACTACAAGGCCGGTCGGGACGACAACGGCCGCTTCCGCGGCGGCCTGATCTCCACCGGCATCCGTCCCAAGTTCCTCGAGCGGCTGTCCGACCACGGGATCGAGCTGCCCCCGGCGATGTTCGCGAGGAGCTTCTGATGAGCCCGTTGGTCATCTTCGCTCTGGCGGCGGTCTTCTTCGGCATCCTCGGCGTCGGGGCCGCGCTCGCCATGCCCGGCGGCGGCACCGGCCGGGACCAGCGGGTCAAGTCGATCGACGACTACCTCAACCGGACCGGCGGCCCGGCCCCCGCTGCCAAGGAAGCCGGCTTGGGCGCCCTGCAGGCCAACCTCAACCAGCTCGGCCAGAAGGTCATGGGTGAGGGTGAGAAGACCGACAAGGTCATGGTGCTCATCGAGCAGGCCGACCTCCCACTGCGGTCGGCCGAGTGGGGCGTGGTGCGCATCGTCAGCGCTGTCGTCGGTCTGCTCGTCGGCGTGCTGCTGCTGCACGGGGGACCGCTGACCCTGCTCGGTCTGTTGTTCGGCGGTCTGCTCGGCGTGCTCGGCCCGAACTTCGTGCTGAAGTTCCTGGCCGGACGCCGTAAGTCGAAGTTCGAGAAGCAGATGCCCGACGTGCTCATGCTCGTCGCCAGCAGCCTCTCGACCGGCTTCTCGCTCATGCAGGCCCTGGATGCGGTGGCGGTCGACGTGGCCGAGCCCTCGCGCAAGGAGTTCTCCCGGGTCATGGCGGAGTCACGCATCGGGGTGCCGATCGAGGACTCGCTCAACCGGATGGCCGATCGGATGGACAGCGACAACATGCGCTGGACCGCGATGGCCATCGGTATCCAGCGTCAGGTCGGCGGCAACCTCGCCGAGACGCTGCGCAAGACCTCGCAGACGCTGCGCGATCGCGAGTCCCTGCGCCGACAGGTGCGGGCGTTGTCCGCGGAGGGCCGGTTGTCGGCCTACATCCTCATCGCCCTGCCGGTCGGTCTGTTCCTGTTCCTGACCAACTCGAACCGGGAGTACATCCAACTGCTCTGGACCCACCCGATCGGCATGGGCATGCTCGCCGCCTGTGTCGTCAACATGGTGCTCGGGCTGCTGTGGATGAACAAGCTCGTCAAGGTGGAGGTGTGAGATGACGTCGTTGCTACTCATCGGCCTGCTGTTCGTGGGCCTGGCGTTCCTCGTCGCGACCGTCTCGATCGTCATCGGGTCCGGCGAGGCCAGCGGCACCGCCCGCAGCCTGGCGATCATCGAGAACCGCATCTCGTCCTCGGAGTTCGCCAAGAGCGAACTGCCGGCCAGCGAGCGCCTGCTCACCCCGATCATGGACTACACCAGGGCGCTGGGCACCCGGCTCTCGCCCAGTGGCACCGTCGAGCGGCTGGCCCGCCGGTTGGACCAGGCCGGCAACCCGCCGAACTGGACCGTCGAGAAGCTTCTCGGCGCCAAGGGCCTCGGGCTGATCGCCGGTGCGGTCCTGGCCCTGCTGCTGTTCAAGATCTCGGCCACCGGTCTGCTGGCCATGCTCGGTGGGGCGGCGCTGGGGTTCTTCATTCCCGACCTGCTCGTCACGAACATCGCGATGAAACGGCAGGACGAACTGCGGCGCGGCCTCGCCGACGCGCTGGACATGCTCACCGTCTGTGTCGAGGCCGGCCAGGGCTTCGACGCCGCGCTGCAGCAGGTGGCCCGCAACACCGAGGGCCCGGTGGCCGGCGAGTTCGCCCGGATCATGTCCGAGATCCAGATCGGCAAGCCGCGCAGCGAGGCCTTCGCCGGCCTGGGGGCGCGGACCACGGTCCAGGAGATCAAGAACTTCGTCAGCGCCCTGGTGCAGGCCGACCGGCTCGGTCTGCCGATCGCCGGCGTGCTGCGCGAGCAGTCCGCCGAGATGCGGCTGGCCCGGCGTCAGCGCGCCGAGGAGAAGGCCATGCAGGTGCCGGTGAAGATCCTCTTCCCGATGTTCCTGTTCATCTTCCCGGCCGTGTTCATCGTCATCCTGGGCCCGGCCGTCATCCGGATGATCCAGACCTTCAGCAACATCTGAGGTCTGGCCCGACGTCCCGGCGCGGCCGCGCCGGGCGCCGGTCGCCCGCGAACGCCTCGCGGGCAACCGGTCAACGATGCGCCACGGAGGGGTCTGACCCACACCCTCCGTGGCGCATCTCCGCTGTCCCGACACTGCGCTGTCCCGACACTCCGCTGTCCCGACCGGAAGTCACCCCCCGGATCCACCCCGACGCGAACATGCGTATGCCGCCCGGCTCGCCGGGCGGCATACGCATGGTGTCCCCGTGGAAGGAGGGGTCAGCCGGGGCTGGTCAGATCACTGCGGCGCGGCGATCAGGCCCAGGCGGATGGCCGCCATGACGGCCGAGGCGCGGTTCTTGGCGCCCAGCTTGTCGTAGACCTTGGCGATGTGGGTCTTGACGGTGGACTCGCTCATGTAGAGCGACTTGGCGACCTGGGCGACCGAGGCGCCACCGGCCAACTGGTTGAGCACGTCGGACTCGCGGGGGGTGAGGCGCACGGCCGGGCCGGTGGCGCGCCGGCGGATCGCCTCGGCCAGGCCGACGGCCGAGAACGACTCGGGCGTGGCCGCCGCCTGGTGCACCGCGGCGATGACGTCCTCGGCGGAGCGGCTCTTGTGGATGAGCGCCGACGCGCCCGAGTCGAGCGCGCCGAGCAGGGTCTCGTCGTCCTGGTGCATGGTCAGCACGACGATGCCCATCGACCGGTAGCGGCGGCGGAACTCGCGCACCAGTTCCAGTCCGGTGCCGTCACCCAGCGACACGTCGACGACCAGCACGTCGGCCTCGACGGAGCGGGACAGGACCATGCCCTCGGCCACCGACGAGCCCTGGGCGATCACCTCGACGGTGCCGTCGAGTTGCAGCAACGAGGCGACGCCCTGACGCACCAGGTCGTGGTCGTCGACGAGGACCACCCGGATCGGGGGAGCGATGGCGGGGGACTGGGTCATTCTTCTTCCTCCAGGGGAGATGGGGTTCACGAGGCGACCCGCAGTCGGGGACGCTCGTGGTTCTTCGGGGGACGGGTGACCTCGACGGGCTGGGCGGTCACGTCGACCGTGGTCCCGGCGGGGTCGGTGCTGAAGTCGAGGCGGGCCGACGGCTCGCCCTCGAGACGCTCCAGGAGACGGTTCTCCCGGAGGGTGGTCTTGCGGCCGTCGTGCCGCACCGACAGCGCGAAGTGCGGCGCCGCGACGGACAGTTCGACGTCGACGTGCGCAGCCCCGTGCCGGTGGGCGTCGGTGAGCACGTCGAGCAGCAGCCGGTAGAGGCGGATCTCGGTCTGCGGGGGCAGCCGGAAGCCCGACTCGTTGAGCGACACGCGGACCACCGCGCCGGTGGTCGTGCCGAACTGCTGCAGGCGGTTGGAGATCGCCGAGCCGAGCCCGGTCTCGGGGCGCAGCCCCACCCGCAGGTCGGTGATGTTGCTGCGGACGTCGCCGAGGATGCGGGCCACCTCACCGCGCAACTCGGCCAGGTCGGCGGCGCACGAGTCGCCCTTGGCCTGCGCGGCGAAGCGGATCATGTCCAGCTGGAAGCCGAGGGCGGCCACCTCCTGGGCGACGCCGTCGTGCAGCGTGCGGGCCAGCTCGCGCCGCTCCTCCAGGCCGGCGTCCTCGCGCAGCGCGGCATAGGCCAGGGCCACGGTCAGGCCGGGGCTGTGCACGCCGACGGCGGCGCGGACCGCCTCGACCTCCGTGCGGTCCGGGCCCACGTCGGCGATCCGGTCGGTGACGAGCACACCCACCTGGGTGCCCTGGGTGTCGACGATGGGGCAGGCGACCAGGGCGCGGCCACCGGCGAAGCCGTAGGAGACCTCGCCCTCGCACCAGGCCGAGCCGATGATGCCGGCCGGGTCGCTGCTCGGCTGGGCCCACGGCACGCGCACGGCACCGCGCAGGGTCAGCGGCATGGCGTGTCCGCCGGGCTGGCCGATGAGCACGGCGCTGCGCCGGGTGGGGTCCTCCGGCAGGCCGTCGATGACGGTCTCGGCGAGCATGGCCGGGTCGAGCCCGCCGTCAAGGTTGGCCGAGATCTCGGCCAGCCGGGCCACCAGCTTGGCCGCCTCGCCGGCGACCGGGTCGGCGGGCTCGGGGCGCACGACCCGGTCCTCCCACGCGGCGAGGACGCCGATGACGACGGCCAGCAGGCCCCAGACGAGGAACTGGTCCATGCTCAGCGCGTGGGTGGGGTCGACGAGCAGGGCCACCGCGGCGCCCATGGCGACCGCGGCGAAGGTCAGCACGACGCCGATCTTGCGCCGCTCGCCAGCGCGGAAGAAGGGGATGAGCACGAGGGGGAGCGCGCCGGGCCCGGCGAGGAAGGCCAGACCGGCGGCGAAGCCGGACAGCACGGTGGCGCCGAGGGCGGCCCGCCGGGTGCGGTGCGGCAGCAGGACGTCCTCGTTGGCCAGCAGGAAGCCGGCGACGATGTCACACGCGACGACGAGCAACGCCCAGGGCAGCACGGCGATCCCGTGGCCCTGCACGGCGTTGACGAAAAGGACGACTGCTGCGAGCCCGACCCTCAGGCGGGTCGCGGTCGAGAAGACCTCACGCACTACTCCAAACCATTCTCTCTCCCCCGAGAGAGCTTCACCGGACACAAGGATGACACGTTCGGATGAGATTCATGACACCCGTTAGGGCGACTATCCGGCAGATGGACGTCCGCGGTTTTTCACACCTGCACTGTGAATTGTTGTCCACAGCTGGACACCGGTCCTGGCGGGGTCGTGCGGTGCGCTGCCAGGGTGGCTCCGTGGCGATGCTGTGGTCGGCCGTGGTCGCCCTCGTGCTGCCGGTGCGCTGTGCCGGGTGCGGCCGCGAGGACGTGCCGTGGTGCCCCGACTGCGCCGCCGACCTGCAGACCCAACGGTATGCCGCGCGGCCGGCTCGCCCGGACCCCTGCCCCTGCGGCTTGCCGCCAGTCCTGGCCGCGGGCCGCTACGCGGGGGCGCTGCGGGCGGCGATCGTCGCGCTCAAGGACGGCGGACGAGGGGAACTGCGCCCGGTGCTCGCCCCGGTGCTCGCCGAGGCGCTGGCCCCGCTGGTCGAGCCGGGGGTGATCGTCGTGCCGGTGCCCTCCTCGGGGCGGGCCCGTCGGGACCGGGGCGAGCGGCCGGTGCACCTGCTCGTCGAGCAGGCCGTGGCCGGCCTGGACCGCCCGGTGCCGGTGCGGGCCGCGCTGCGGGTCACCCGGCGGGTCGCCGACCAGGCCGGCCTGCGGGCCGGGCAGCGGCACGCCAACCTCACCGGGGCGCACCAGGTGCCGGCCGGCTGGCGGTCGTGGCTGGCCGGGCGGCCGGTGGTGCTCGCCGACGACGTGCTGACCACCGGCGCCACCCTCGTCGAGGCCGCCCGCGCGGTGACCGCGGCCGGGGCCGTGGTCGTCGGGGCGGCGGTGGTCGCGGCGACCGAGCGTCGCGGCCCGCTCGGGCTCCGCGGTGCGCTCGGACCGGCGGCCGGCCGGGCGGCATACCCGGGGCGCGGATCACCGGCCGGGGTGGCAGACGACGCAGCGGCGGGCTAACGTGGGCTACACCATCTGGACCGGAGGGGAGGTGGTGGACCGGTCCCGTGGGTCTGCCCGGCCCGGTTCTCGTCAGGTCCATCGCTAGGAGGATTCCGTGGACATCGTCGTCACCGGCCGCCACATCCAGGTCTCCGACCGCCTGCGCGACTATCTCAGCGACCGGCTGGCCAAGGTGGAGCAGATCGCTCCGAAGGTGACCCGCATCGACGTCGTCGTCAAGCACGAGCGCAGCACCACCCGCGACTCCGAGTCGGTCGAGTTGACCTGCCGCGAGCGGGGCAACGTGGTGCGCGCCGAGGCCACCAACCAGGACAAGTACGCGGCGGTCGACCTGGCCGTCGAGAAACTGCTCGAGCGGCTGCGCCGGGCCAGCGGCAAGCGCCGCGCCACGATCCGGTCCAACCGCCCGGACCCGGCGGCGGAGCAGTTCGAGCCCGCGTTGCCGCCGCCCTCGGACAACGGCTCGCAGCAGGGCACCGGCCCGTTCGGCGCGGTGGGCGACTCGCCGATCGAGGTCCGCGAGAAGGTGCATTCCGGCGAGCCGATGACCCTGGCCGAGGCGGTCAACCGGATGGAACTGGTCGGCCACGACTTCTATCTATTCAACGACGCCGACACCGGCCGGGCCAGCGTGGTCTACCGCCGGCGCGGCTGGTCCTACGGGGTCATCCACCTCGACCCGGCGCCGGCGCTGCAGGACTGATCGGCGTGGCAGTTGAGCCGCGCCGGTCGCCGGGCGCGCTTCGGGCCGTTTTGTCCGGCCCGGCCGCGGGGTGCCCGGCCCGGGTCGTCCCAGATGCCGCGCGTCGCGCGAGCGGCCTGGCCCTGCATGGGATCATGCTCGGGTGACCCAGCCGTCCTCCTCCGAGCAGCCGCCGATCCGGGTCCTCATCGCCGACGATCACGCCCTGTTCCGGCGGGGTCTGCGCACGGTCCTGGAGCTCGACGGCGACATCGTCGTCGTCGACGAGGCCGGTGACGGCATCGCCGCCGTCGAGCGCGCCGAGGCCTGCGTGCCCGATGTCGTGCTCATGGACGTGCGGATGCCGCGGCGCACCGGCATCGAGGCGTGCCAGCTGATCAAGGACCGGGTGCCCTCGACCCGCATCGTCATGCTGACGATGTCCGACGAGGAGTCCGACCTGTTCGACGCGGTCCGCGCCGGTGCCAACGGCTATGTCCTCAAGGACGTGCCGGGCGAGGAGATCGCCGCCGGCATCCGCGCCGTCATGGGCGGCGACTCGCTGATCTCGCCGTCGATGGCCTCCAAGCTGCTGGCCGAGTTCGCCCAACTGCGCCGGCGCGATGCCGACGACGCCGTGACGCATCTGCCCAAGCTCACCGAGCGCGAGATCGAGGTGCTCGGCCTGGTGGCCCGGGGCCTGGGCAACCGCGAGATCGGCAAGGAGCTGTTCATCTCGGAGAACACCGTGAAGAACCACGTGCGCAACATCCTGGAGAAGCTGCAGCTGAACACCCGCATGGAGGCGGCGATGTATGCCGTGCGGCAGAACCTCATCAACCCGCCGACCACCGGCTGACCGGGGCCGCAGCCCCGGCCGGCCGGTGGCTGCTCAGCCCAGGTCGAGCTGCCAGCGCGGCGAGCCGTAGGCCGGCAGGTTGGTCGCGGCGTGCATCGACCACTGCTGATAGGTCGACTCGGCCGCGAGCGTGTGCACCTCGACCAGGCCCGATCCGGTGGCCTCGGTCTGCAGGACGACCAGGTCCGGGCGGCCGGACTCGCGGGCGCGCAGCGCCCACTGCACCCCGGAGTCGGGGACGTAGCCGATCGGCAGCGCCGCGTGGACGTCCCACTGCTGCAGGTTGGACGCGCCGGTCAGGCTGTGCACCTCCGAGCGGCCCGAGCCGGTGCGGCCGCCGTGCAGCACGGCGTAGAGGTCGTCGGTGCCGTCCGGGGTGAGGAACCGCCAGGCGGCCGGGTCGACGCCCTGGCCGATCGGCAGGGCGGTGTGCCGCGTCCACCTGGTGTAATCGCTCGCGCCGGACAGGGTGTGCACCTCGACCCGGCCGCTGCCGGTGTCGTCGGTGAGGATGAAGGACAGGTCGCCGCCGCTCGGGCCGCCCAGCGCCATCTGCACCTTGCGCTCCGGCGTGAAGGTCCACATCGGCGTGGTGGCGGTGTACATCCGCTGGTAGCCGCTGGCCCAGGTGAGCATCGCCACCTCGACCTTGCCGCTGCGCGTGTTGCGGGTGTGCACGGCCACCAGGTCGGGCCGCGTGTCGCCGCCCGAGGGGCCGACGAACACCCGCCACTCGCTGGGGTCCAGCGTCGGCAGCGGCGTCCATGTGCTGGACAGGCGCTCCCGGTAGTTGGACGACGCGGACTGGGTGTGCACCTCGACCTGGCCGGAGCCGGTGCGCTGGGTGAGCACCCCGACCAGGTCGATGTCGGCGGTCCGGTTGGCCGCGGCATACTGCGTGGCGATGGTGCGGATGGTGCCCAACTGGGCGTAGAGGGCGTTGCCGGGGCAGGCGGTCAGGCCCGGGTCGCGGTGGCCGGAGACGACGTTGAGGGTGACCGGGGTGCCCTCGGCGTAGCGGGTGTAGATCGACCCGGCCGAGGTCAGGGTGACCTGGCCGGTCGCGGCCCGGCCGTAGAGCCCGAGCTTGTAGCCGACCACCTGGCCGATCGAGGCGACCATCGCCGGTGGCGGGGTGGCGGTGGAGAAGTCGCCCATGCCGGCGACGCCGAAGGTCAGGTAGTTGAAGCCGCCGGTGTGCGCCCCGATGACGGCCCGGTCCAGGCCGCCGGCCCGGCCCTCGAAGATCGTGCCGAAGCGGTCCACGACGTAGTTGTAGCCGAGGTCGCACCACCCGTTGGCCTTCGTGTGATAGGCGTAGATTCCGCGCAGTTGCGCGGCGCTCTGGGCGGCCGTGTAGGCGTTGGTCGAGGCGCTGTGGTGCACGATGGCCGACTTGATGGTCGGCGCGTAGGTGGGCGCGCAGGAGCGCAGCGACTCGTCCGCGCCCCAATCGGCGCGGCTGACGATCCGGGGGGCGATGCTGCCGGCGTGCGCCTGGGTCGTGCCGCCGCGCCCGGTGCGCGCGTCGGCGGGGCTGCTGCCCGGGTCGATCGCGACCAACCGCAGGTCCTTGAGCACGCCCGGGTCGCCGTCGATGCGCACCTGAGCGCCGTCGGCGCCCGCCGGCACGAAGACCGGCTCGGTGCCGGCCCGGGCGGCCTGCGGGCGCTTGGCCTCGGCCGAGCCCGGGTCGGGGGCCGAGTCGGTCAGCCCGAGCGGCTGCCAGTCGCCCCACGCGCCGCCCGCGCGCAGCCGGAGTTGCACGACCGGACCGGTTCCCGGCCCGGTGCCGCGAGCGGCCGGCGCCGCCCAGGTCACCCCGATGGTCGAGGAGGCGGGCAGCGCCAGTTCGCCGGTGAACACGGCCGGGGTCGTGCCGGCCGACACCCGGGGGGTGCCGGGAGTGGGGGCCTGGCCCCGCACCGCCTGCGGCAGGTATGCCGCCGGGGCGGCTCCCAGCGCGACCCGGTCGACGCCGCCGAGCGGGACGACCGTGGTGCGCGGGGCGACCGGCCGCGGCGCGGCCTGGGCGAGATCGGTGACCGGGACCAACAGGACGCCGAGCGAGAGCGCGAGGGCAGCGCTGAGCCGTGTCGTGACGCGATGCATGGGGGAGGGTGCTCCAAGGGATGCGGGACCGGGAGAGGCCCGGATGGTCGGTGGGCTATTCGCGATATGGCCCCGCCCCCGCGGGGTTGACCGGACACGCCCCGCCCCGACCGGGTCACGCATCCAACGGTCGACCACCATAGGTCACTCGTGTCGGCTGCCGCCACTTCTGTCACAGCATTCGGGCAGTCCTGCGGCGTGTCGGTGGGCTCTTGGCGGCGTGTCGTGCTATCAGGCCCGGTTTCGCGTGGTCGAGGGCGGTCCGGACAAGGTCTACCGTGGCGCCATGACGACGACGGTCTCCGGCCGGCGCACCCTCCACCGCGCCTGGTGGGTCGCGGCGGCCGTGCTGCTGGCGCTGGTCAGTGCCGCCGGCTTCCGCTCCTCGACCGGCGCGCTGCTGGAGTCGCTGGAGGCGGAGTTCGGCTGGTCGCGCACGACGACCTCGGGGGCGGTCACCGCCAACCTCGTGATCTTCGGGCTCACCGCGCCCTTTGCGGCGGCGCTGATGGACCGTTTCGGCATCCGGCGCGTCCTGACCGTGGCGCTCGTGCTGGTCGCCCTGGGCAGCGGCCTGACCACGGTGATGACCGCCCCGTGGCAGCTGTGGGTGCTCTGGGGCGGCTTCGTCGGGCTGGGCACCGGCGCGATGGCGCTGGTGCTCGGCTCGGTCGTGGCCAACCGCTGGTTCGCCACCCGTCGCGGTCTGGTGACCGGGTTGTTCTCCGCGGCGAGCTCCACCGGCCAGCTCGTCTTCCTGCCGGCCATCGCCGCCCTGGCCCATCACCCGGGCTGGCGGGTGGCGGCCCTGTTGATCGCGGGGGCCGCCCTGGCGATCGTCCCGCTGGTGCTGCTGGCGGTCGCCGACCACCCCGCCGACGTCGGCGCCCAGCCCTACGGCGCGCCCGAGCCGGCGCCGTCGGCTGCGCAGCCACCGACGCCGGCCGCCGGGGCGGTGGTCCCGGCCGGGCCGCATACCGCAGTGCGATCCGGCGTTGACAGCGCTGCACCGCAACGCCGCTCGCCTGCTGCGGTCGCCCTGAGCGAGCTGCGTCTGGCCTCGCCGTCGCTGGCCTTCTGGGTGCTCATGGCGACCTTCTTCGTCTGCGGCTGGTCGACCAACGGGCTCATCGGCACCCACTTCATCCCGGCGGCGCACGATCACGGCATGCCGCCGACGACCGCCGCCTGGCTGCTGGCGCTGATCGGCATCTTCGACATCGCCGGCACCATCGCGTCCGGCTGGCTCACCGACCGGGTCGACCCGCGGTTGTTGCTGCTGGCCTACTACGTGCTGCGCGGGCTGTCGCTGCTCATCGTCCCGGTCGTGCTCGGCCCGTCGGTGGAGCCCCCGTTGTTCCTGTTCATCGTCTTCTACGGCCTGGACTGGGTGGCCACCGTGCCGCCGACGATGGCGTTGTGCCGCAGGCATTTCGGGCTGGCGCGTTCGAGCGTCGTGTTCGGCTGGGTGTTCGCCTCGCACATGGTCGGGGCCGGCATCGCCGCCTCGTACGCCGGCTGGGTGCGCCAGTCGCACGGCGACTACGGCCAGGCCTGGCTCACCGCGGGGGCGCTGTGCCTGGTCGCCGGTTTCGCGTGCCTGGCCATCCCGCGCCGCGACGAGCCGAGCGCGGCGGCCGGCTGACCGGCCGCCGCGGCGCCCGGCGGAGCCCGCCTAGCCGGACAGGGCGCCCGCCAGCGCCTGCCGGATCCGTTGTCGGACAGCGTGATCCGCGACCGCGAGCAGACCACCGGTGGTGTGCGACACCGTGTAGTCCCGACCCGCGAGCGTCTGCAGACTGCCGCCCGCCTCGAGCAGCAGCAACTGTCCCGGCAGGTGGTCCCAGGGCAGGCTCGAGGAGTAGAGCAGCGCGTCCGCATCGCCCTCGACGAGGTGGGGGTAGTCGACGGCACAGCTGACCCAGGTGCCCACCAGCGGCGGCAGCGCGGCGAACGATCGTCCGCGCAGGCCCCACGCGCTGGTGGCGACGCGCCACCGCGACTCGTCGGCCGGGGCCGGGCGGGTGGTCAGCCGGCGCGGCCCGCACCAGGCCCCCGCGCCCTGCTCGGCCAGGTAGGCGCGCTCGTGGACGGGCTGCCAGATCCACGAGCGCACCGGTCGGCCCGAGCGCAGTTGCGCGACCATGATCCCGAAGTCGGGCCGGCCGTGGACGAAGTTCTTGGTGCCGTCCACCGGGTCCACGGTGAAGGCGTGCGCCGCTGCGGGCAGCGCCCGCAGCAGTCGCGGGTCGGCGCTGGTGGCCTCCTCGCCGACGACCAGGGCCTCGGGGTAGGCCGCGAGCAACTCCCGGGTCAGCACGACCTCGGCCTCGCGGTCGGCGACCGTCACCAGGTCGCCGAGGCTCTTCTCCATGACCTCGTGGTCGGCCAGCGCCCGGAAGCGGGGGAGGATGACCTCGGCCGCGACCTGCTGGATCAGGGCCAGGACGGCGTCGGTCTGCACGGCCCGACCTTAACCCGGTGTGACCGGCTCGCCGGCCGGGGGGCGCGGGTCGGTGGCGAGGATCTCGAAGTAGGTGCCGTCGGACAGGCTGCCGTCCTGGCGTCGGAAGGCCTGCCGGTCCCGTCCCCACTCGCGCAGCCCGGCCCGCAGCAGCACCCGCTGCGAGGCGGTGTTGTCCGAGTCGGTGCCGGCGTGCACCCGGGTCAGCCCCAGACCGCCCGCGGCCACCGGGTCGAAGGCGTGGTCGAGCACGGGGGGGAGCACCTCGGTCATCGTGGCGCGACCCCGGGCCGACGGGTGCAGCCAATAGCCGAGCTCGGCCTGGAAACGATCGGCCGGGTCGAGGTGGAACAGCAGGACGTTGCCGAGGCACCGGTCCGTCGCCCGGTCGGCGATGCACCAGTTGACCGCCACCCCCTCGTCCGCGAAGCGCTGCCGCCGGGCGAACCACTGCGGCCAGTCGGCCGTCGTCGGCAGGCCCCGGGCCGGCACGAAGCGGCGCGCCACCTCGTCCGGATCCTGGTCGGGAGCGTCCGACTCGCGGAACGGGCGGAGCCGGAACCGGGCGGTCTCGACGACCGGGATCGCCAGCGGCCGGATCCGGGTGACGGTCCGGTCGTCGGTGCGGGTCAGCACGAAGACCAGTGCGTCCGTGGGCGGTTCGTCCGCCTGGGGGTAGGCCGCCGGCTCCTGGCCCACCTGCCGGAAACCTGCGGCGCGCAGCAGCCTGGCCGAGGCGAGGTTGGTGATGTCGCAGTAGGCCTTGACCGACTCGAGTCCCAGCCCGCCGGCCGGCACCGGGGCCAGCGCGTGCCGGACCACCAGGTCCACCGCCTCACCACCCAGCCCTCGGCCCCGGTGCTCGGGCAACTGGCCGTAGCCGATCAGCGCGGTGCCCTCGGTGCCCGGGTGACCGAGGTCGAACAACTGCACGGTGCCCATCGGCCGGTCGGTCGCCGGGTCTGCCACGCACCACTGCAGGCTCTCCCCTCGGGCCTGGCGCTCGCGCCGCAGAGCCAGCCACGCGGCGTACGAGGCGCGGTGCGGGAAGCTCGCGCGCAGATAGCGCCACAGGTCGGCGACCGGCTCGACCGGGAAACCGTCGGCGTCCTGCTCGCGCATCGGTCGCAGGCGCACCCGCTGGCCGTCCAGCACCGGGACCGCGGGCCACCAGTGCCGTGGCGCGAAGGGCTCGCCCCGACGGATCACGCTGTGCCACACGTCGATCGGCCGTCCGTCACGGTCGAGTTCGGCGGCGGTGACGGTCACCGGGTCGGTGAAGCCGCAGGCCCAGGCCACCCGTCGCGACCCCCAGTTGCCCGCCCGCGCGCGCCAACGGACGACCTCGACCCCCGCGTCGAAGGCCCGCGTCAGCAGCAGGCGCACCGCACGCGCGGCCACTCCCCGACCGCGCGCGTCCGGGTGCAGCGCGAAGCCGATCTCGGCCCGGGCCGCCGAACGGGCGTGCAGGTTGACGCTGCCCAGATAGCTGCCGTGGGCGTCGCTGACCGCCCACTCGTGGGCGCCGTCCGGCCGCTCCCACTCGGTGGCGACGTGCTCGACGAACTCGCGGGCCTGCTCGAGGCCGTAGGGCTGCGGGATCGTCACGACGTTGTGGCTGGTCAGTGGGTCGACCGACGCCTCGACGATGCGCGGCCGGTCCTCGTCGGCGTGGGCACGCAGGACGACGACCCCGTCGGTCAGGGTCGGCACGCAGTCCGGCCAACCCGTCTGGCGGGTGCTGGAGTCGCTCACCCCGCAAGCGTGTCAATCCGGCCGGTGCCCGGGCAACCGGGTTCGCCGCGGCCGGCCGGGTCAGGCCAGCGGCTGGCGCACGGCGCGCCAGAGCGTCAGCCCGGCACCGGTGCCGACGAAGCCGATGAGCAGCGCCCAGGCGGCGGGCGCCGTGGCCCCGGCGGCGAGGGCTTGCAGAGCGGTCGCGGCGAGCTCGGTGGGCAGCCGGCGGGCGATCTGGCCGACCAGGCCGGACGCCTGAGCGGCCGAGGGGAGCCAGCCGCTGACCAGCAGCCAGCTGACGGCCAGCGCCGTCGCCGCGTGGGTCGACCGGGCGGCGGTGGCGACGGCCAGGCCCAGCGCCGCCCAGCCCAGCCACGCGACCGCGACGATCGCGACCAACCCGGCGACCTGGGCCGGCTGGGGCAGGCCACCCGCGGTCCCGTGCACGACGATCGCGCCCAGCAGCGCGGCGCCGAACCCGACCAGGGCGGCGACGACAGCGAACACCGCCTGGGCCAGCAGTCGGGACAGCGCCAGCTGATGACGGGGCACGCCACGCGCGACGAGCAGCCGCAGCAGGTGGTCGCGGTGGTCGCTGCGCACCGACGCCGCGCCGAGCAGCACGGCCAGCACCGGCAGCAGCGAGCCGATCTGGGCGGCGACGTTGTCGACCAAACGCGCCGGGGCGAGCAGCGCGGCCCGCTCGGAGCTCTCGGCCAGCAGCGCCGGATCGGCCGCCGCGTCGGTGGCCAGCACGGACAGCACCGCCCGGACCGCCAGGTAGCCGAAGAGCACCAAGGCGAGCGCGAACAGGCCGAGCAGGATCCAGGTCCGCGGCAGGCGGGCCAGTCGGCGCACCTCGATGCGGGCCAGCCGCAGCACGTCAGTCATGACCGCCCCCGGTGATCGTCGCCCGCACCACATCGGTCAGGGTGCGGGTGTGCGGCAGCAGGGCCCGGATCTCGACCCCGGCCCGGACCAGGGTCCGGGCGATCTCGCCCGCTCGGTCGGGCCCGCCGGGCACCCGGATGCCGTCGGGCTGCTCGCCGGCCGGCAGGCCCGCCTCGGCGAGCGCCCGGATCGCGGCCTGCGGCTGCGGCGTAGCCACGTCGACGAACCGCGCCCGGGTGAGCTCGTCGACCGGGCCGGTGAGCACGACCCGCCCGCCGTCGATGACGACGACCCGGTCGCAGAGCCGGTCCAGTTCGTCGACCAGGTGGCTGGACACCAGGACTGCGGCACCCTGGGCCGCGCGGCGACGCAGCGCCGTGCCCACCTCCTCGACCGCGATGGGATCCAGCCCGTTGTGCGGTTCGTCGAGGACGATCAGGGCCGGGTCGCCGAGCAGCGCGCCGGCGAGGCTGACCTTCTGCTTCATGCCGTGCGAGTAGGTCCGCACGGCCCGGGTCCACGCCTCGGCCGGCAGGCCGACCTCGTCGAGCAGGGCGGCCGGCTGGGCCGGCACGCCCAGGTAGTCGGCGAGCAACCGCAGGTTGTCCACCGCGGAGCGCTCCCGCAGCGCGGACACCGTGTCGAAGGCGGTACCGCACCGAGACCGCGGGACGCCGAGCCGGACCTGCCCGGCCGTGGGCCGGATCAGCCCGAGGGTGGCGCGCAACGTCGTCGTCTTGCCCGCCCCGTTGCGGCCGATGAGGCCGACGACCTCGCCGGAGCGGACCTCGAGGTCGACCCGGTCGACGATGTCCCGGCCGGCGATCCGGACCCGCAACCCGCGCACGGTCAGCGGAGCCGTCCCGAGCGCCGTCGCCGGCTCGGTCAGGACGGCCGTCACGACCCGACCGCCGTGAGCAGGGTCAGCACGGCTCCGCTGGCCGTCGTGATCCCGGCGACGAGCGCGGCCCGCCCGGTGCTCAGTCCGTAAACGCGCCGCAGCCCGGTGAACAGCAGGAAGCCGCCGAAGACGAGGAACGGGTCGCCGAACGAGATGGCGCCCAGCCGGGCGGGATCGAGCTGCCACGGCGAGAGCATGGCGGCGGCCAGCAGGACGTTGCGGACCGCGAGCACGGCCATCGCCACGAGATAGGTGCTGACCCCTTGGGCCAGCCCGGCCCGCCCGCCGGCGGCGCGGGCGAGCACGTGGGTGAGCAGGCCACCGGCGAGCAGGGTGACCACCGCGGTGGTCAGCGCGAGCAGCACCAGCAGCACGGAGACGGCCCAGCTCGCGGCGGCCACGTTGCCGACACCCAGGTCGCTCAGCGCCCGGGTCAGCGAGTCGTGGGAACGCACGGTCGTCGCTGCGACCAGCGCCATCGAACCGGCCAGGTGCACCAGCACGGGCAGGCGGATCAGCGGTCGTTCGGCGACGACGTCGAAGGCGTCGGTGGGCCGCAGCAGCAGCCCGCCGGGGCCGATCGAGGGGGTCAGGGTGCTCATCGGTAGCTCACCCCGAGCAGCGCTGCGCAGCCCAGCCCGACGACGCCCAGGGCCAGCCCGAGCCGCTGGGCCGAGCGCGCCCGCGAGGCACCGAGCAGCGGCGCGGCGAGGCTGACCACGCCGCACACGACCGCGAGGGTGGTGCGCTGAGCCGTCGCCGAGCCGAACAGCAGGTGCAGGACGAGCGCCACGCCGCAGCCGATCGCCGCGAGGATCGGCAGCGCGGGGGCCCGCTGCTGGCGAGCCAGGTCGGAGTTGCTGGTCATGGGGTCCTCCTGGGGGTCGGTTCGGCGGGTCATGGCGTGATGAGGACGGGGGTCAGGCTCGTCTCGAGCACGGCCGCCAGGCTGACCAGCGCGACGGCCAGCACCAGCAGCCCCAGGGCGTCCCGGGCCACGCGGGACAGCGGCTCGGCGGCGCCGCGGCGCAGTTGCCCGACGATCCGCGATGCGGGCAGCAGCCCCAGGGCGGTGGCGACGACGAAGCCGGCCAGTTCGACGGGCGCGTGGGCCAGGCCGGAGATGGTGCCGGCGGCCCCGCGCAGGCTCCATGCGGCGCCGACCTGGGTGCCGACCAGGAACCAGCTCGGCACGACCGCCAGGACGGTGCCGACTCCGAAGGTCAGCAGCCCGCTGGCGGCGACCGCAGCCATGACCAGGTTGTGGCCGAGCAGGGTGCTCAGCTCGGTCACCGGCGCGGCGGTGGGATCGGCCTGCCCGAGGCCGGCGCCGCCGACGACGGCCCCGAGCGCCAGGGGCAGCAGCACGAGGGCGGCCGCGGCGAGCAGGTCGCCGCGACGACGCTGCAGTATGCCGCGCAGGCCGGCCGCGGCCGGATGACTCGGCCCGGGCGCCGGGGTGCCGGGGCCGGCCGGGGAGCTCGTCAGGTGCGAGACTCCCCGGCCGGGCCGCGGGGTGCCAGCAGGCCGCGACCGGGCAACGGTGTGGTGGCCTGCCGTCCGGAACTGGTCCGGGGCCGCCCCGCTGCGACCGTCGTTCGCGGCATACGGGGTCCGGTCATTGCCGTCGTATGTCGTGAACGTCATGGTCGTCCCTTTCCATCGGATAAGGTCAGGTGGCCAGCGGAGGCGAACAGAACTGCTGGGGAATGCCTATTCAGGGCCGAGCGCCCGGGGACCGTTCTCCGGTCCGCCGGATCACCAGGCGATCGCGTAGCGCTTGCCCCAGCGAGTGGCCATGGCGACCGCCGCGCGCACCAGGGCAGCACCCCAGCCGCCCGTGGCGATGCCGATGAGGATGGTGAAGTACCACGAGTTGAGCACGTTCATCAGGCGCTCGGCCATGACCGCGCTGACGCCGAGCTGCGTTGCCAGGCCGGCGCCCTGAGCGGCCAGGCTCAGTCCCGCGACGACTCCGACGACGGCCACCTGCAGCACCAGGGCGGCACCCAGGCCACCGAGGGTGAGCGAGGAGCGAACGCCCTTCTTGGTGTTGGACATCATGCCTTTCCTTTCGTCCGATGTGCTTTTCAATCAACGGCGTCTGCCGTTATCTCCATTCTCGCAACATCGGGCTTCCAGGGCCTATCAGGTATTAATTTCCGTGATACTCGGATTCATTGGCCGGCTGTCGCCAGACGCGCTTCCGGGACGGGTTCGTCGTCCTCGGCGAGTTCGACCCGGACCCGGTCCACCAAGGCGGCCAGACGTCCTGCGGCGACCGGGAGGTCATGCAGCAGCCGGCCCTCGTGCAGATAGAGCAGTCGGGTCGCGACACCCTCCAACGACTCCAGCAGATGGGTGGCCACGACCGTGACACCACCGCCGACGGAGTGCCGGCGGATCGCCGCGGCCAGCGACTGCGCACTGTCGCGATCCAGTCCGTTGAACGGTTCGTCGAGCAGCAGCAGGCGCGGCTCGTGGAAGGTCACCAACGCCAGCGCCAGCCGCTGGCGCTGTCCCAGCGACAACTGGCCGGCCGGCCGGGCGGCCAGCTCGGTGAGCCGAGCCCGCTCGAGCCGGTCCGGCAGGTCCGGCGGGACCTGCCACAACCGGGCGAGCAGTTCGAGGTGCTCGGCGACCGACAGGTAGTCGTAGAGCGGCGGCGGCGTCGGCAGCAGGCCGGTCCGCCGCCGGGCCGGGTCGGTGCCCGGCCGGGCCCCGTCGATGGACACCTCGCCGAGATAGCCCGGGTGCAGTCCGGCGAGCACGCCGAGCAGGGTCGACTTGCCGGCCCCGTTGGGACCGGTCACCGCGATGACGTCGCCCCCGCGCAGCCGGGCCCCGATGCTGGAGAGGACCTCGCGTCCGGTGAGCCGCAGGGACACATCGGTCAGGGTGATGTCCACCCGGTCCGGGCCGGCCGGCCGGCGCTGGGCATCCGGGTCGAAGGCGGGCAGGTTGTCGTTCATGAGTTCCGTCCGATCAGCAGGGTTGACACGCGGGGTGAGATCCACAGGGCGAGGCCGCAGGCGCTCGCGACGATGACGGCCGCCAGGGCGGGGCTGGTCACCGCGGGATCCAGCGTCTGACCGGCCATGAGCACCATGGGCATGACCACGGCACAGCCCACCGCGGACACGGTGAAGCCGAAGGTCAGCGCCTTGGCGTTGCCGCCGATCTGCTCGACGTTGGTCCAGTCGCGGCGGGGATACCGAGCCGGGCCGGTGATGTGCTCGACGACGCTGATGACGATGCCGCCGGCCAGCAGCGCGGCGCCCGAGACGGCCGGGATCGAGGCCACGGTCGGCCCGAGCACGAGCAGCACCAGGACCGACCCGAGCGCCGCCGCCACGAAGACCGCGTGCAGCCGGGTCTTGGCCCGGACCAGCGCCCGCAACCCGCCGGGCACCATGGTCACCAGCGTCCCCGCCGATCCGTCGGCGTCCGGGGAGGTGATCGGCCGCACGCCGGCGCTGGTCACCTCCATGGCGAAGATCGCCGTCAATCCCAACCAGAGCGCGTCACCGAGCCGGCTGCCCGAGGCGACCAGCCCCGAGCCGAGACAGCCGAGCACGAAGGCTGCCGTCGTCGTGCCGAAGGACACCGTGCCGAGCGCGGGGGAGATCAACGGTCCCCCGAGCCGGCGGATCCGGCGCAGGTCCTTGTGCAGCAGGGCCCGGACCGGATCGGCCGGCAGCGGTCCGGTCGCCGCGGTCGAGCCGCTCAGGGCGAACTGCGCGGCCCGCAGTTCGGCCTCGACCCCGCGGATCCCGCGGTCGAGCGCGCGGGTGGCCAGCCAGGCCAGCACCGGGGCAGCCAGCGCCGCGACCAGCCCGGCGACGACCAACGCCCCGCCGTGGCGACCCAGCGCCTCGGCCGCGGCACCGGCCACCCCGCCGACCCGGTCCACCCCGACCCGCACGATCGCGTGCGGGAGGGCGAAGGCCGCCAGCGCCTGGGCGACGGCCGCGGCCACCAGGACGCCGATCCCGACCCGGCCCCGGCGGACGGCGGCGACCAGCCGCAGCCGCCACGCGAGCAGGGCGATCCGGGCGGCGAGGACGACCAGGGCGTAGCCGAGCCAGGCCACCGCGGCGGCACCGATCTCGAGCGGGCCGGCGCCGAGGGCGACCGCGGCCGCAGCCCCGATGCCCAGGCCCCAGCCCAGCACCGTCGCGAGGCACGGCAGCACCACGCGGGCCACCACGAGCACCGCGTCGTTGACGAGGGCCGGCCGGACCAGGCTGTGGTTCGGGTCGCCGAGCGTCGCCCCGACCGACCGCTGCGAGAGCGAACCCACCAGCCACGGCGCGATCGCCGCCGCCGCGAGCAGCCACCGGCTCACCGTGCCCGGCAAGGCGGGCAACACCCCGGCCACGAGCACGGCCGCGGCCAGGACGACGACCACCCCCAGCGCCACGACCGCCCCGGTCCCGGCCAGGGCTGTCCGCCGGGACACGGCCGGCAGGGAGAGCTCGGCCAGGCGGCGGTTCGCCCAGGCGGTGAGCAGGGCGGTGGTCAGCGCCCAGACCTGCCGGCCGCTGCGCGCCGCGCTCATCGGCCGGACCTGCGTGGCCCGGCGCCCACCGGCAGCGGCCGGGACGCAGCGCCGGTGGGCGATTCGGGGACCGGGTCCACCAGGCGCTCACCGAGCAGCAGGATGACCTCGGCCAGGGCGAAGCACTGCCGGCCGGCGGGGGTCAGGCGCAGCCGGCCGGGATCGCGCACGAGCAGTTGGGTGCCGAGCAGCTGCTCGATCCGCTGCACCTGCATCGAGACGGCCGGCTGCGAGTAGCCGAGCTCTGCCGCGGCCCGGCTCATCGACCCGGTGCGGGCGACGGTGACGAAGGCCTGCAACAGTCGGTGATCGAGCATCGTCCCTCCTTCTCCAGTGCTCCGATGGTCGCCCGAGCGGCAGCTGCCGGTCGACGGATCGGATTGTCTGCAAGCGGACATGACCGCAACCGGTCAGCCACCCGCCCGCGGCCGCCCCGCGGCATACCGGTGGTGGCCGGACCGGCCGGTGCGCCGGCGGAACCCCGCAGCGCTGCGGGACCGTTGGGTGAGGTATGCCGCGAGCGACTACCCTGACCGGTGGCCCCGTTGCGCGGGCGGGCGACGATCGGGTGAGGAGTCCCAGTGGCGACGAAGGTGTTCGAGAAGCTCATGCGGGCGGGCGAGGGCCGGGCCCTCAAGCGGCTCGAGGCCATCGCCACGCAGGTCAACGTGCTCGAGGCCGACTTCGAGAAGCTCTCCGACGAGGAGCTGCGCGGCGAGACCGCCCACTTCCGCGAGCGCCTGGACAACGGTGAGGCGCTGGACGCGCTGCTGCCCGAGGCCTTCGCGGCGGTGCGCGAGGCGAGCAAGCGGACCTTGGGCAAGCGGCATTTCGACGTGCAACTCATGGGCGGGGCGGCGTTGCACCAGGGCGACGTCGCCGAGATGCGCACCGGCGAGGGCAAGACGCTCGTGGCGACCCTGCCGTCCTACCTCAACGCGCTCACCGGCCGGGGCGTGCACATCATCACGGTCAACGACTACCTCGCGCAGTACCAGTCCGAGCTCATGGGCCGGGTGCACCGCATGCTCGGGCTGGAGACCGGGTGCATCCTCGCCTCGATGACCCCGGACCAGCGCCGGGTCGAATACGGCAAGGACATCACCTACGGCACCAACAACGAGTTCGGCTTCGACTATCTGCGCGACAACA
>CAZYHR010000021.1:0-33803 GCA_964647395.1 uncultured Intrasporangiaceae bacterium
TCACCTCGTAGGTGAAGTCGACGTGGCCGGGGGTGTCGATCATGTTGATGGCATAGGTATGCCGCGCGCCCGCCTCGTCGATGACGTCCCACGGCATCCGCACGGCCTGGCTCTTGATGGTGATGCCGCGCTCGCGCTCGATGTCCATCCGGTCGAGGTACTGCGCGCGCATCTGGCGGGCCTCGACGATCCCGGTGAGCTGGAGCATCCGGTCGGCGAGGGTGGACTTGCCGTGGTCGATGTGGGCGATGATGCAGAAGTTGCGGATGCGCTCCGGTGGGGTCGCGTGGGGCGGGAGCCCGGTGCGGGCCATCGGTGACACGTGTGGAGGACCTTCGGGGTGCGGTGGGACAGGGCGGACGGACTCGGCACAGTCTCCCACGACCGCGCCGGGCTGCCGACGCGATCGGGTGGCACGGCCGCGTGGTGGCCGGGTGGCGCCCCGTGCCCAGCGGTGCCAGCTAGCCGCGGAAGGTGAGCACCCGGCCCTGCACGGTCACGGTGACCTCCGTGCCGACCGCCCAGCTCGTGTCGGTGCGAGCCAGCAGCCGCTGCGGCCGGGCGGCGGCGGCATCCGGCCGGGTGCCCAGGGTGACGTAGGCGTCGTGACCGTAGAACTCGACGGCCTCGACCCGCGCGGACAACCCGTGCCGGTCCCCGCCCGACCCGCCCGACCCGCCCGACCCGCTCGGGCCGGCCGGCCCGGCCGGCTCCAGCCGCAGCTGCTCGGGGCGGATGCCGACGACGACCTGGTCGCCGGGCACCCCGGGTGGGTCGTCGTGCAGGTCGTGCTCGCCCAGCACGGTGCGCACCCTCCCAGGGCCGAGCACCCCCGCGAGCTCGACCAGGTCGCCGACGAACCGGGCGGTCGGCAGCGACCCCGGCCGGTGGTAGACCTCCTCCGGCGTGCCGACCTCCTCGATCCGGCCCTCGCGCATGACCGCGACGAGGTCGCTCATCGCCAGCGCCTCGTCCTGGTCGTGGGTGACCAGCACCGCGGTGGCCCCCTCGTGCTGCAGCACCTCGCGCACCTCGGTCCGGACCGCGGCGCGCAGCCCGGCGTCGAGCGCCGAGAACGGCTCGTCGAGCAGCACGACCCGCGGCCGCGGCGCCAGCGCCCGGGCCAGCGCCACCCGGTGCTGCTGCCCGCCGGAGAGTTCGTCGGGTCGGCGCGCGGCCAGCCCGGTCAGGCCGACGAGGTCGAGCAGTTCGCCGACCCGGGCGGTGCGGTCGGTGCCCCGCCGCAGGCCGTAGGCGATGTTGCCGGCCACCGTGAGATGGGGGAACAACGCGGCGTCCTGGGGCACGATGCCGACGCCGCGCCGCTCCGGTGGCACCGGCCGGCCCGGCCCGGTGACCTCGACGCCACCGATCGACACGGTGCCGGTATCGGGCCGCACGAAGCCGGCCACGACCCGCAACAGGGTGGACTTGCCGCAGCCGCTCGGCCCGAGGACGCTGACCAGCCGCCCCGCCGGCACGTGCACCGAGGCACCGGCCAGCGCCCGGACCGGGCCGAACCGCACGACGACGTCGTGCAGCACGACGTCGCTGCCCACCGGGCCGGCCTCGGCCGGGCGGTTGACCGGCGGGCTCGGCCGGCGCGCGTCGACGGCGGTCATGATCCGATCCGTCCCTGAGCGTGCATGAGCCACAGCGTAGGCGCCACGGCGAGCAGGACGAGCGCCGCGGCATACGGGGCGGCGGAGCCGTAGGCCGCGACACCCGCCTCCGTCCACAGGCTCGTCGCGAGCGTGTCGGCACCGGTGGGCCGCAGCAGCAGGGTGGCGGGCAACTCCTTCATGCAGGTCAGCACGACCAGCGCGCCCCCCGCGGCGATGCCCGGCATGGCCAGCGGCAGGGTGATCGAGCGCAGCACCTGCCCCGGCGTGCGGCCCAGCGACCGGGCCACCTCCTCGATCTCAGGGGCGCTCATCGCAACGTTGGCGCGCACCGAGGCCACCGCCGCCGGCAGCAGCAGGACGACATAGGCGACGACGAGCATCGGGGTCTGCTGATAGAGCGCCGGCACCACGCGGATACCGAAGAAGACCAGCGCCAGCGCCACGACGATGCCGGGCAGGGCGTGGCCGGCCCAGGTCGCCTGCTCGACGAGCGTCGTCAGCCGTCCCCGGTGTCGCGCGGCCAGGATGCCGACCGGCACCGCCAGCAGCAGGCAGGCCAGCCCGCCGAGCACCGAGAACCACGCGGTCCACCAGGTGCTCGCCGCCAGCCGGCCCCAGTCGACCCCGGCCGACAGTTCGGTGGTGAACCAGTAGCCGAGCGAGGCCAGCGGCACGCCGAGCGCGACGACCAGCACCAGGACCGAGCCGCCCAGCGCCAGCGGGGTCCAGTGGCGCAGCCGCATGGGGGTCGGCGGCAGGGGGGCCGCCGCGCCCACCCGGGTCCGCTCGCGTCCGCGGGTGCGGGCCTCGCCGACCGCGATGAGCACGGTGACGACGACCAGCACGATCGACAGCACGGCGGCCGGGGTGCGGTCGAAGCTGGCCCGGTAGGACGTGTAGATGACCCGGGTGAACACGTCGTAGCGCAGGATCGACACGGCCCCGAAGTCGGACAGCGCGTAGAGGGCGACCAACAGCGCGCCGGACGCGACCGCGGGGCGGATCTGCCGCAGGGTGACCCCCGCGAACGCCTGCCACGCCGAGCGGCCCAGGCTGCGGGCCACCTGCTCGGTCGACGAGTCGACCCGTCGCAGGGCGGCGAGGGTCGGCAGGTAGACGTAGGGATAGGTGCAGGCGGCCAGCACGAGGACCGCCGCGCCGACGCCTTCGAGCGCCGGGAACGCGGACACCCAGGTGTAGGCCGCGACATAGCTCGGCACCGCGAGCGGCAGCCCGGCCAGCACCCCGACGACCCGGCGGCCGGGCATGGTGGTGCGGGCCACCAGCACCGCGAGGGCCACCCCGACGACCGTGGCCGCCAGGGTCACCAGGGCGGCCATGACCAGGCTGCGGGCGACCAG
Organism: uncultured Intrasporangiaceae bacterium; assembly: GCA_964647395.1. Taxonomy (GTDB): domain Bacteria; phylum Actinomycetota; class Actinomycetes; order Actinomycetales; family Dermatophilaceae; genus Phosphoribacter. Next base: position 2,987 of record CAZYHR010000021.1, read on the forward strand.
CGCCGCGGTCCGGTCCTGGGTGGCGATCTCGACCACGCGCGGCATACCGGCTTCGACGGTGCGCACCACCAGGTAGCCCAGGGGCAGCAGCGCCAGGCCCGCTGCCGCGAGGGCAGGGACCAGCAGGTATGCCGGTGCGCCCGGCCGGGTGCGCGGGCTGCGGACCCGGTCGGCCGGCTCGGTGGTCAGGACGGAGCTCAGGTCAGGCCCACCTCCTGCAGCATCGCGAGGGTCTGCTTGAGCGAGTCGAGCTTGTTGAGGTCGATCTTGGCCCCACTGAGCTGGGTCAGCGGCGGCAACTGGTGCTTGGTCGACGTCACGCCGGCCACGACCGGGTATTCGGCGGTCTCGTCGGCGAAGTACTGCTGGCTGTCCTGGCTCAGCAGTTCGGCGACGATCTGGGTCGCCTGGGTCCGCTCGGCCGAGCCCTTGAGTACGGCGATGCCGGCGACGTTGACCAGCGCGCCGGGGTCGTCGGTGCCCAGGAAGCGGATCCGGCTGGGCACGTTGGCGGCACCCTTGGCGGCCACCTGCGCGTGCCAGTAGTAGTGGTTGATCAGGCCGATGCTGGTCTGGCCGGCGTTGACCGCGTCGAGGACGGCGTTGTTGTTGCCGAACGCCTTGGGCTCGTTGGCCTTGAAGCGCTGCAGCCAGTCCTTGGCGGCCGCGTCACCCTTGGCGACCCGCAGCGCGGTGACGAAGGCGTGGAAGGACGCGTTGGTCGGCGCGAAGCCGATCTTGCCCCGGTACTTCGGGTCGAGCACGGCGTCGATGCTGGTCATCTGCTCGACCTCGGGGGCCTGACGGGGGTCGTAGGCCACGACCCGGGCGCGGGCCGACGTGGCGACCCAGCGGGACTGGGCGTCGGCGTAGCCGGGCTGGACCAGCGAGGTGATGGTCTGCGGGAGCGGCTCCAGGCGGTCCTCGAGCGCGAGCGCGCCGAGGGCCCCGGCGTCCTGGCTGAAGAACAGGTCGGCCTGGGTCCGGGTGCCCTCCTCGAGCAGCTGGGCGGCCAACTCGCTGGAGTCGCCGTAGCGGACCTCGACCTTGGTCCCGGTCTTGCCGGCGATCCGGTCCAGCAGCGGCTTGACGAGCTTCTCGCTGCGGCCGCTGTAGATCGTCACCGTGGTGGAGCCGGCCGCCGCCGCGGTGCCCTGGGTCGCGGTGGGCGCCGGGGTGGTCGTGCTGCACGCGGCCAGCAGCGCGGCGACGGCTGCCGCGGTGAACAGCTGGGTGGGGCGACTAGGCATCAGGTGGTCTCCGAGGTAGACGATCCGGGCAGACCCACCCTATGAGGTAAGGCTTACCTAACTTAAGGGCCGGGGGGTGAGATCGACGTCACATCGGCCCGGCGCCGGCCGGTGTGGTCGCCGGGTGGGCTCAGGCGGGCGAGGTTCGGGCGGTCGCGAGCCGCCGCCGGATCATCGTGGCGGTTGAACCCCCCGATCCGGTCGTTGAACCGCCACCATCCCCCGCTCTGGTCACCGAACCGCCACGATCCCCCCAGCTAGGGTGGCGCCGTGGGGATCCTCGACACGATGCGCCGGGCCCTGGGCCGACCGTCCGGCGGTTCCGCCGGCCGCCGCGGACCGGACCTGCCCGCGGTGGCCGGGGGCGGCATACCGGCTGGTGGCGGGTCGGGCGCCCGGCCGGCCGACGGGGGATCGACGGCGCCGGTGGGCCGCCCCCGGCGCTACCCCGGCGACTACCGCGCGGTCCCGGCGATGCGGTGGGCGCCGCGGCCGGACGGCAACCCGGACCCCGGCGAGGTGGTGTGGACCTGGGTGCCGTTCGAGGAGGACCACGACCGGGGCAAGGACCGGCCGGTGCTGCTCGTCGGGGTGGACGGCGACTGGCTGCTCGGCGTGCCGCTGACCAGCCTCGACCACGATCGCGACCGGGCCCAGGAGCGGCGGGCCGGGCGGCACTGGGTCGATGTCGGCTCGGGTCCGTGGGACCGGCAGGGCCGGCCGAGCGAGGCCCGGGTCGACCGGATCATCCGGGTCGACGCGGCGGCGATCCGTCGGGAGGGCGCGGTGCTCGACCGGGCGGTCTTCCAGCGGGTGGCCGACGCGATCCGGGCGCACCGGTAGCCGCCGGCGCCCACGTCGGCCACCCGGAACGACGAAACCCGCACCAGCCGGCCCCGGACGGGCGGCTGGTGCGGGTGATCTGCCAGTGCCTAGAGGCCGGCGGCTCGCCTGGCCATGGCCGACTTCTTGTTGGCGGCCTGGTTGGCGTGGATGACGCCCTTGGCGACGGCCTTGTCGAGTTTGGTCGACGCGACGCGCAGGGCGTCCTGGGCGGCGCTCTGGTCGCCGGTGTCGGCGGCCTCGCGGAACTTGCGGATGAAGGTGCGCAACTCGGACTTGACCGCCTTGTTGCGGTCGGTGCGCTTGGCGTTGGTCTTGATCCGCTTGAGCTGGGACTTGATGTTCGCCACTGGTGTGCTTCGTCTTTCGGTCGGTGGGGTATGCCGTAGAGGGCGGCAGACGCGGCTCGGGACCGGGCGTGGGGCACCCGTGGTTGAGCCGCGCTGAGGGTGGTGCTCGTGCGCGCACGACCAGGCGCGCACGCAACCAACGAATCTACCAGCGACAACACACCGCGCCCAAACCGCGACCCAGGGCTGTGGCGCCGGTCACTTCCGGGGCAGGATGGACCGCACCGATGGACCCGGGAGGACTGATGACGGTGCGGCTGGACTCGACCACGACCCTGCTGGCCCAGGTGGCCGACGGGGCGACCACCCCGGCTGAGGTCGCCGCGGCGATCACGGCGGCGGCCGAGCGGGCCGCCCCGCTCAACGCCCTGGTCGACGGCTGGCGCGAGGGCCTGGCCGACCGGGCGGCGGCGGCCGGCCCGGGCCCGCTGCACGGGCTGCCGGTCGTCGTCAAGGACATCTTCGACGTCGCGGGCCTGACCACGAGCGGCGGCACCCGGGCGCTGGCCGACCGGCTCGCCACGGCCGACTCCGCCGCGGTCGCCCGGCTGCGCGCGGCGGGCGCGTTCGTCGCGGCCAAGAACACCCTGCACGAACTGTCCTTCGGCATCACCACCAACAACGCCTTCAGCGGCCCGGCCCGCAACCCTTACGACCCCACCCGCATCCCGGGCGGGTCCAGCGGCGGCACCGCCGTGGCCGTGGCCATGGGCATCGCCCCGATCGGCCTGGCCGCCGACACCGGCGGCTCCTCCCGCATCCCCGCGGCCTACTGCGGGCTGGTCGGGCTGCGGCCCACCCACGGCCGCTACCCCGGCGAGGGGGCGGTGCCGATCTCGCACACCCGCGACACCGCCGGCCTGATCGCCCGCACGGTCGCCGAGGTCGCGCTCGTCGACGCGGTGCTCGCCGCCGAGCCGTCGGCGCAGCTCACGCCGAGCCCGCTGGCCGGGGTGCGCCTCGGCGCGCCGGTCGAATACTGGACCGGGCTGCACCCCGAGGTCGAACAGGTATGCCGCGCGGCCCGGGCCGCGCTCGAAGGCGCCGGCGCGCAGGTGGTCGAGGTGTCGGTGGCGCCGCTGCGGCGGATCGAGGACGAGATCGCCGTGCCGCTGTGCCTGGCCGAGCTGGCCCCGGATCTGGCCGACTACCTGACCCGGGTGCCCGACGGGCTGACCGTCGAGCAGGTCGCCGGCCAGGTCGCCTCCCCCGACGTCGCCCCGATCGTCGCGGCGGCGGTGGGCTGGGACGGGGGCGAGGCGGCATACCAGCGGTTACTGGCCGGCCGGCAGCAGTTGCGGGACGGCTACGCGGGGCTGCTGGACGAGCACCGCCTCGACGCGCTGGTGTTCCCGACCACGCCGCTGCCGCCCCCGCCGATCGGGGACGACGAGACGACCGAGCTGCTCGGTGAGCGGCTGCCGACCTTCCCCATCGTCATCCGGCACGCCAACCTCGCCGGGGTCGCCGGGCATCCCGGGGTGTCGGTGCCCGCCGGAGTCACCTCGGCGGGTCTGCCGGTCGGCATCGAGCTCGACGGCCGGGTCGGCGCCGACCGCGAACTGCTCGGTCTCGCAGCCGCACTCGAGGCGCTGCTGCCCCGCACCCCGGCACCGCCGGACCGGCCCGCCACCCTGCCCGAGGAGTCCCAGTGAGCCTGGACACGCCCCTGACCCGGCGCTACGGCGTGCCGCACCCCTTCGTCGGGGCCGGCATGGCCTTCGCCAGCCAGACCCCCGACCTGGCCATCGCGGTGAGCAACGCCGGGGGGATCGGCCCGATCGGGGTCGGGTTCAGCACCCCTGAGGTGCTGCGCGAGACGATCCAAGCGGTCCGGGCCGGGGTCGGCGACCGGCCCTTCCACGTCAACTTCATCACCTGCTTCGACAACGAGGCGCTCGTGCCGGTCTGCGTCGAGGAGCAGGTGCCGATCGTGTCCTGGCACTGGGGGCACCCCTCCGAGCGCAACGTCGGCCTGCTGCGCGAGGCCGGCATCGCCCAATGGGAGCAGGTGGGCACCACCGAGGCCGCGCGCCGCGCGGTGGACGACGGCTTCGAGGGCATCGTCGCCCAGGGCTGGGAGGCCGGCGGGCACAACTACGGCGGCCTGCCGACCTTCGTCCTGGTCCCCGAGTTGCGCGACGCCCTCGGCGACGAGGTGCTGCTGCTGGCCAGCGGTGGCGTCGTGGACGGCCGGGCCGCCGCGGCGGCACTGTGCCTCGGGGCCGACGGGGTGTGGGTCGGCACCCGGCTGCTGGCGACCCCCGAGGCCTACGTGCACCCGGAGCACCACCGGCGGCTGCTGGAGTCGACCGGCACCGACACGGTCCGCAGCGGGGTCTTCGGCCCGGAGATGCCCGACTTCAACCCGATGCGGCTACAGCGCAACCGGGTCGTCGCGGACTGGACCGACCGGCTCGCCGAGGTGCCCACCGACCGCAGCGCCGAGCCGGTCATCGGCGAGACCGTGTTCCTCGGCGGTCCGCACGTCAAGCGCAAGTTCGACGTCCTGTTGCCCACCGAGCACACCACCGGCGATTTCGAGGAGATGGCCTGGCTCATGGGCCAGGGCGTCGGACGGGTCCGCGACATCCGGCCGGCCGCCGAGGTGGTCGAGACGATGATGGCCGAGGCGGCCCGCCTGCTCGGCCGCTGACCCCGCGCCGCCCGGCCCGGCGCCTCGCGCCCCGGCCGGGACGCGATCGGGCGTCCCGTTCGGGACGCCGGCCGTCGGCACGCTCTTAGGCTGGGGGTATGCCGCACCCGACCCGCATCCCCTCGGCCTCCTATCGCGTCGGCCCGGTCCACGTCGACGACTGGGGTGGGCCGGCCGGCGCGGACACCCTGGTGCTGCTGCACGGTTTCACCGACTCGGGCCGCTGCTGGCCGGACGCGGTGGAGCAGTGGGGCGGCACCCATCGGCTGGTCACCATCGACGCCCGGGGGCACGGTCGGTCGGACCGGTTCACCCCGCCCGAGCTGTCCGGCTGGCCGGCCGACCTCATGGTCGAGGACACCATCGGGGTGCTCAAGCACCTGGGCCGGCAGGGCGCGACACCGGTCGTGATCGTCGGGCACTCGATGGGTGGGGGCATCGCCCTGGGGGTGGCGCTGGCCCGGCCCGACCTGGTCCGGGGGCTGGTCCTGGAGGATCCCGCGCTCGGGCAGGCCACCGGCGCGACCGACGAGCAGCGCCAGGACTGGGCCGCCGGTGAGGTCGCCCAGTTGCGCGCCTACCGGGACGACCCCGACGGCATCGTCGACATCGGCTTGCGCGACCACCCGACCTGGCCGGAATCGGAGTTCGCGCCGTGGGCGGCGGCCAAGCTGGAGACCGACCTCTACCTGGCGGCGGGCGGCCGGATCACCAGCCGGCGCCCCTGGCCGGAGCAGGTGGCCGGGCTGACCGTGCCGACGCTGCTGCTCACCGGCACCGACGACGTCATCTGGTCGGTGGGCGAACTGCGCCGGCTGCGCGAGGTCGCTCCCCAGGTGCACGCCGAGGTGGTCGCCGGAGCCGACCACTGCGTGCGGCGCACCCAGCCGACGACGTTCTACTGGCTGGTGAACCGCTGGCTCGCGGGGCTGTCCCACTGACCCGTCGGGCCTGACCGACGGCGCTGACCCGACCACGCTGACCCGCCAACGCTGACCCGACAACGCTGACCCGCCAACGCTGACGGCCCTCGATCCGCCCACCGTCGCGCCGACCCGTGGGCCGGCCGGCCCGGCGCACGGCCGCCCCCGCTCAGCCCCGCTGCGCGTGGGACCGGGCGCTCGCCAGCGCCAGGATGAGCCGCTCCACGGCGTAGACCTGGTCCCGGCCGCCGCCCTTGACCTCGACGTCGGCGGCGGCCGCGGCCCGGATCGCGACGCCGAGCGCCGCCGGGTCCCAGTGCGACACCGCCCGGCGGGCCCGCTCGACCTGCCACGGGGCCAGCCCGAGCGCCTTGGCCACGGCCTCCTTCGAGCCCCGGCCGGCCGCGCCGACCCGGACCAGTTGGCGCAGTTGGGCGGCGATGACCGCGACGATCGGCACCGGGTCGACCCCGGTGGCGATGGCGTGGCGCAGCAGCCGCAGCGCCTCCCCGGTCTGCCCGGCCACCGCCGCGTCGGCGACCTTGAAGCCGGTGGCCTCGACCCGGCCGCCGTGATAGGTCTCCACGGCCCGGTCGTCGACGGTGCCCTCGGTGTCGGCGATGAGCTGGCTGCACCCGGCGGCGAGCTCGCGCAGTTCCTTGCCGAGCGCCTCGACGAGCGCGACCGCTGCCTCGCCGGTCACCTTGCGCCCGGCCCGCCGGAACTCGTCCAGCACGAAGTCGCGCTTGTCGCCGTCGGACTTGACGGCCGGGCACGCGACCACCCGGGCCCCGGCCGCCTTGAGCGCGTCGAGCACCTTGCGGCCGCGCTGCCCGCCCCGGTGCGCGACGATGAGAGTGACCTCGGGTGCCGGTGCGGCGACCAGTTCGCGGACCTCGTCGAACAACTCGTCGGAGCCGTCGTCGAGATCCTCGACGACGAGCGCCGTCGACCCGCCGAACAGCGACGGGCTGGCGTGCTGGGTCAGCGTGCCCGGCTGGTATGCCGCGGCCGGCACCTTGACGACCTCGACCTGCGGGTCGGTCTCGCGCAGCTGCGCGACGAGCGCCGACACCGCACGCTCGGCGAGCAGGCCCTCGGGACCGGTGACGAGCACGAAGGGGGGGACGGGCGGCATACCGGCCAGCCTGCCACGCGCGACCGACAGCCGGGTCACCCCAGCCGACGACGCAGCAGGTCCCGCTGCGCGACGACGAAGGCGCGGTCGACCGGGGTCCCGTGGCCGGGCACGACGACCGTCTGCGGGCCGATGTGCGCGAGGTGCCGGTCGAGGGTGTCGGGCCACTGCGCGGGGAAGGCGTCCGGGCCGGCCGACGGCGGACCGGACTGCTCGACCAGGTCGCCGAGGAAGACGACGTCGGCGTCGGGCACCGCGACCGCGAGGTCCCCGTCGGTGTGCCCTCGGCCGGTATGCCGCACCACCACCTCGCGGCCGCCCAGCGCCAGGGTGCCCACCTCGGTCACGGCCAGGTCGGGGCCGCGCACCGGCGACCCGAGCACATCGTCGAGATCGGCTGTCGTGTAACCGTGTTCGGGACAGTCGGCGTAGTCCGCGCGGATCTCGGCGCGGACCCGCGCGGTGGCCCCGGCCAGCCCGAGCCGGACCTGCTCGTGGGCCAGCACGAGCGCGCCGACGAAGGCGGCGTTGCCGAGCGCGTGGTCGAAGTGGACGTGGGTGTTGACGACATGGCTGACCCGCACCCCGGGGGCCAGCCGGCGCACATCGTCGAGGACCTGCCGGGCCTGCCGGACGCCTCCGCGGCTGTCGATGAGCGCCGCCCGGCCCCGGCCGAGGACCAGGCCGACGTTGACGTCCCAGGCCCGGTAGCGGGCGACGAACACGCGGTCACCGATCTCCTGGAACATCCGGGTCCTCAGGGTTCGATGAGTCCGGTGCGGATGGCATACCGGGTCAGCTCGAGCCGGTCGCGCATGCCGAGCTTCTGCAGCAGGTTGGCCCGGTGCCGCTCCACCGTCTTGGGGCTGACCACCAGCGCCTCGGCGATCTCCTTGCCGGTGTAGCCCTCGGCGATGAGCTTGAGCACCTCGCTCTCCCGGGGGGTGAGCAGCGAGTCGGTGTCCCCGCCGCCGCCGCGCGAGACGTAGTCGCGGATCAGCGTCGCCACCGCCCCGGGATAGAGGAAGGGCTCCCCGCGCAGCGCGGCCCGGCAGGCCGAGATGAGGTCACGGTCGGCGACCGACTTGTGGACGTACCCGGCGGCCCCGAGCTTGAGCGCCTCGAAGAGGTACTGCTCGTTGTCGTGCATCGACAGCATGAGCAGCTGCACCGGCAGGTCCCGCCGGGAGATCTCCCGCGCGGCCTGCAGCCCGGTCATCCGCGGCATCGACACGTCGAGGATGGCCAGATCGATGCCACCGGCGACGACGCGCTCGACGGCCTCGGACCCGTCGGCGACCTCGGCGACGACGGTGAGGTCCGGCTCGGCGTCGATGATCCGGCGCACGCCCTGGCGGACCAGGGCATGGTCGTCGGCCAGCAACACCCGGTGGATGCGCGGCTGACCCCTCATGGCGTCTCCTTCGCCCGCTCGTCGAGGCCCGGAGGCAGTTCCAGCACCACGGTAGTTCCTCGCCCGGGGACCGCCTCGACGGTCAGCCGGCCGCGCACCAGCCGGGCCCGCTCCCGCATGCCGGTGATCCCGGTGCCCGGCCGGCCCACGGTGCCGCGCCCGTCGTCGGCGATCCGCAGCACGGTGCCCCGCGGACCCGCCCGCAACGAGACCTGCACCCGCGTTGCGCCGGCGTGCCGGACGACGTTGGTCAGGGCCTCCTGCGCGACCCGGTAGACGACCAGGGCACCGTCGGCGCCGAGGGCGGCCAGGCGCGCGTCGGGGTCGGCGTCCTCGACGGTCAGGGACAGCTCGGCCCGCGGCCCGTCGCCGGCGGTCATCTCCCGGACCAGCGACTGCAGCGCGGGGCCCAGCCCGAGTTCGCGCAGCACCCCGGGGCGCAGCCGGGCCGAGATCCGGCGGACCTCGTCGAGCACCGAGCGCACCTCGTCGGACAGGGCGTCCAGGTCGGCCCGGTCCTCCGGCGGCACGGCGTCGGCGATGGGCCGCAGCCGCAGCAGCAGCGCGGTGAGCCGCTGGCCCACCTCGTCGTGCAGGTCGCTCGAGACGCGGGCCCGCTCGTCCTCCTGCGCGGCGAGGGCCTGCCGGGTGGTTTCCGCGCGCTCGGCGTCCAGGCGTTCCAGCATGTCGTTGTAGGCCGCGATGATGGCGCGCACCTCCGGGTCACCGTCGGCGGGCACCCGGGCGTGCAGGCCGGGCTCCTCCAGCCGGTCCAGGGCCGAGCGCAGCCGCCCGAGCGGGGCCAGCGCGCGGTGCAGCAGCGCCCAGTTCGCGGCCCACAGCACCGCGACGGCGCCGATCAGCATGACGAACTCCCACAGGGTGGCTTCCGGGATGACCGTCACCGGGGTGAGCACGAGCAGGGCCATCACCGCACCGAGGGTCAGGGCGTTGGCCAGCACCAAGCGGGTCAACAGCGTCATGGGCTCCTCCGGCGCGCTCCGGGCCGGACCTGCATGTCCGACGCCTGGGTCATGGGTGTCGCCACCCCTTCTCAGGTTTTCCCGTCCAGGTCAGGCTGGAACACACCGAGGGAAAGGAAAAGTTCCATGACCGAGCACCTGACCGACCACAAGCCCATCGTCGTCGGGGTCGACGGCTCCCCCGAGTCGCTGGACGCGCTGCGGTGGGCCGCCTCGTGGGCGCACCGCAGCGAGTTGCCGCTGCGGCTGCTCACCAGCACCCGCCCGTCGATCCCCGATGCGGTCTCCGAGGCCGGCTACGTCGACCCGATCGAGCAGGCCGAACTGCTGCTCGACGGGCTGGCCAACTCGGTCGCGGCCCAGTTCCCCGACCAGCGGGTCGAGGTGCAGGTCGAGGTCGAGCGACCGGCGGACGCGCTGACCGAGGCCAGCCGCACCGCCCATGCCGTGGTGATCGGCTCGCGCGGGCGCGGGGTCGGGGCCGAGTTGCTGCTCGGCTCGACGTCGGCGGACCTGTCCGCCAGCAGCCGCTGTCCGCTCGTCGTCGTGCCGCCGGGTCAAGCCGACTGGAACGGGACGGGTGAGGTCGTCGTCGGGGTGGACGGCTCCCCCGAGTCCCTGGAGGCCGCCGCCTTCGCCGTCGACTTCGCGGGCGTCGCCCGGGCCGAGCTGGTCGCGGCGTGCGCGACCGAGCCACCGTTGCCGGCCACCGGCAGCCCGGTGGGGACGATGCCGGTCCGGCTGGTCGACGAGGACTCGATGGCCGAGGCCGAGCGGGTCGTCGACCGGTCGCTGCACCCGCTGCTGGCCGACAGCGCCGACCTGCCGGTCCGCACGGTCACCGTGCCGGGGCCGGCCGGTCCGGCGCTGACCGACCTGGCTCGCGACGCCTCGTTGCTCGTCGTCGGCAGCCGGGGCCGGGGCGGTCTGGCCGGGCTGCTGCTGGGCTCCACGTCGCGCACCGTGCTGCGCACCGCGACCTGCCCGGTCGCCATCGTCCGGGCGGCGTGAGCGGCCGCGAGCAAACTACCCGCGGGCGCGCCCGCAGCATCGACCGTCCGAAGGAAACGACCCGTGCACCAGGCCTTCTCATCGAACCCGTCCGGCTCAGCCGACCCGCTCGGCACGACCGTGGCACCCGTGGATCCCGTCGACGCCGAGTGGCTGCGCCGGCTGCTGGGCCGGCCGGAGCCCTGGCTGAGCATCTACCTGCCCACCGATCGCACCGGCCCCGGCACCGTCGCCGGGCCGATAAGGCTGCGCAACCTGGCCCGGCACGCCGAGCAGGGCCCCGTCCCCGACCTGCTCGGCGAGCCGGCCCGCGAGGCGCTGCGCGAGCTCATCGACGACCGAGACTTCTGGCAGCACCAGGGGGACTCGCTCGCGGTGTTCGCCGGCGAGGATCGGCTGCTGACCCGGCGGCTGCCGATCCACGTGGCCGAGCACCTCGCCGTGGGCACCGCGCGGGTCCGTCCGCTCGTGCCGTTGCTCGCCGGTCACGATACCTACCATGTGCTGGCGCTGAGCGCGGGGCAGGTGCGGCTGGTCGCGGCGACCCGGCACGCGGCCTACGAGCTGGAGCTGGGATCGATCCCCGCGCGGATCGACGACGTCGATCCCGACCGGGACCACCAGCAGCACCTGCAGTTCTCCAGCCAGGGCGGGGCGAGCACCCCCAACTACCACGGCCACGCCGCGGACGGCTCGGCCGACCGGGTCCGCCTGGAGCGGTTCTGCCGTCGGGTCGCGGACGGGATCGACGCGGTCCTCGGTCGCGCGACGGTGCGTCCGCTCGTGGTCGCCGCGGTCGAGTCGACGTATGCCGCGTTCCGCGCCGTGTGCCGCCGCCCGGGCGTGCTCGGGCCGGTGCTCGGCAGCCCGGAGCAGCACAGCGTCGCCGACCTGCAGGAGCTGGCCTGGCCGCTGGTCGCCGAGCACGAGGCCGCGGACGCCGCGCAGGTGGCCGAGCGGGTCGGGGCCGCCCTGGCGGCCGGCCGCGCCCTGATCGACCCGGTCGACATCAAGCACGCCGCCGAGCAGGGCCGGGTCGACACGCTGTTCGTCGACGCGGGCCGGGCCTGGGACGGCTACCGGCCGGTGGACGACCCGGTCGACGCCGCGATCCTGGCGACGCTGGGCACCAGCGGCGCCGTCGACCAGCTGCCCGCTGGCTGTGCGCCGAGCGGATCCGTTGCCCTGCTGCGGTATTGAGGTCCGCTGCGGTGTTGAGGCCCGCTGCGGTATCGAGGCCGGACTGCGGTTGCGGGCGGCGCCCGGGGCCCTAGCTAGTCGAAGCCCAGCTGCGGCTCACCGATCTGCAGACCGAGCTGGCTCAGTCGGGTGCTGATGATCTCGGCCGGCAGGTCGAAGTGATCGACGAGTTCGTCGATGTCGATGCCCGCCTCGGCGGCGTCGCGCAGTTCGGTGTCCTGGGCGGCCGTCCAGGCGTGCCCGCCGGTGACCGCCGTGCGCGTCGACGCCGGGGTCGGCGGCGGGGGGGCGACCGGGCGCGGGTCGGCGGCGGCCGGCTCGGCGTCGTGCTCGACCTCGCCGGTGAGGTCGGACGCGGCGATCGGCGCGCCGCCCAGCCCGCGCAGGGCCGGCTCGGCCACCGGCAGCGGCTCGGGCGCGACCTCGTCGAGCCGGCGCAGCGCCGCGAGCACCTTGTCCCGCTCGGTGGTCGGCCAGAAGGGCGGCAGCGAGCGTTGCAGGAAGCCGGCATACCGGGCCGTGACCATGCGCGGGTCGAGGAACGCGACGACCCCGCGGTCGTCGGCCCGCCGCACCAGCCGGCCCGAGCCCTGGGCCAGGCGCAGCGCCGCGTGCGTCGCCGACACCGCCATGAAGCCGTTGCCCCCCATCTTGACGATCGCCTGGGTGCGGGCCGAGGCCAGCGGGTCGTCCGGCCGGGGGAAGGGGATGCGGTCGACGACGACGAGCTGGCAGGAGGAGCCGGGCACGTCCACTCCCTGCCACAGCGACAGGGTGCCGAACAGGCAGGTCCGCGCCTCCCGCGCGAACTGGCGCACCAGCGTCGGCAACTGGTCCTCGCCCTGGCAGAGGATGTCGATGTCGGTGCCGTCCGCCGCGAACCGCTCCCGCAGCCGCTCGGTCGCCGCCTGCGCCGCCCGCATCGAGGAGAAGAGCCCCAGCGTGCGTCCCCCCGCGGCGCGCACCAGAGCCTCGAGCTCGTCGACCACCTCGGGCGCGGTGCCGTCGCGGCCCGGCGCAGGCAGGTGCGCCGCGACGTAGGCGATCGCCTGCCGGCGGTAGTCGAAGGGGCTGCCGACGTCCAGGCCCTGCCAGGGCGGCGCACCCTCACCGCGCAGCCCGAGGGTGCCGGCCACCGCGTCGAAGCTGCCGCCCAGCTCCAGGGTCGCCGAGGTCAGCACGACGGTCCGGTCGGCCAGCACCTTGTCCCGCACCAGCTGCGCGACACTCATCGGCGCAACCCGCAGCACCGGCCCGCGGCGGGCCTCGTCGGTGAGCCAGATGACGTCGAGGTCGCGCTGCTCGAGGATCCGCGCCGCGTTGTCGAAGACCTCGTCGACCGCGGCCTGCGCGACCTTGAGCGCCCCGTTCGGCTCGCCCCCCGGCTCGGGCTTGAGCTCGCTCGCCATCGCGCGGGCCACGTCACGCACCCGGGTGAGCGCGACGACCAGCGGGTCGGGCAGCGCGAGCAGCCGCCCCTCGGGCAGACCGGCGAGCACCTGGGACAGGGCATCGGCGACCTGTTGGGCCTCCTCGCCACGCTCGGTGCGCTTGGCCGCCCGGCGGGCCGCGCGGGTGAGCAGGCCCGGCGTCAGCTCGTCGGTGATCGTCGAGGTGACCCGCTCGACGAGCTCGTGCGCCTCGTCGACGACGAGCAGGTCGTGCTCGGGCAGCATCTGCCGGCCCTCGAAGGAGTCGATGGCCATGAACGAGTGGTTGGTCACGACGATGTCGACGTCGGCCGCGGCCGCCCGCGAGCGCTCGACGAAGCACTGGGCGACCAAGGGACACCTCCCGCCCAGGCACTCCTGCGCCGACACCGACACCTGTCGCCAGGCCCGCTCGGACACCCCGGGCACCAACTCGTCGCGGTCGCCGCTGCGGGTCTGCTCGGCCCACTCGCGCAGCCGCACCACCTCCTGCCCGAGCCGGCCGGCGGACGAATCGACCTCTGCTACCGCCAGCAGGGTGTCGTCCTCGTCGGGGAAGCCGCCGTCGAGCTTGTGCAGGCACAGGTAGTTGCGCCGTCCCTTGACCATCGCGAACGTCGGCGCCCGGCCCAGCAGCGGGGCCAGCGACCGCGCCAGCCGCGGCAGGTCCCGGTCGACGATCTGCGCCTGCAGGGCGATCGTCGCGGTCGCGATCACGGCCGGCCGACCGGTGCGCAGGGTGTGCTGCACCGCGGGCACGAGATAGGCCAGCGACTTGCCGGTGCCGGTGCCGGCCTGCACGAGCAGGTGTTCGCGACGCCCGATGGCCTCCTGCACGGCCTGCGCCATCTGCACCTGGCCCGGTCGCGTCGACCCGCCGACGCCGTGGACGGCGGCGGTGAGCAGGTCGCCGAGTGAGGTCACCGCGCCACTGTATGCGGCCCGGCCCGGCCCGTCCGCGTCGTGCGCAGCCCACCCGGGCCGGTCGGCCCGGCGCACCGCCGCTCGGGCCGGCTGCCGGCTGCGCGGGGTAGGCTGCCCGGTTTGTGGGTCGCCTCCGGGAGCGCGTGCTGCCGCGCCGACTGGGCCCGGACTTCAGCTGGCTGCTGTCGTCGGTCTGGGTCGCCCAGGTCGGCGACGGCATCGCGCTCGCTGCCGGACCGCTGCTCGTCGCGGCCCAGACCTCCGATCCCGGCCTGGTCGCCGCCGCCGCCCTGCTGCAACGACTGCCCTGGCTGCTCTTCGGCCTGTATGCCGGGGTGCTGGCCGACCGGCTGGACCGCAAGCGCCTCGTCGTGCTCGTCGACCTGGCCCGGGCGCTGGTCGTCGGGGTGCTGGCGGTGGCGATCCTCGGCGGGCGGATCAGCATCTGGCTGATCCTGGTGACGATGTTCGTGCACGGGACGTGCGAGACCTTCTCGGACACGGCCAGTCCGACGATCCTGCCGATGGTCGTGGCCAAACCCGATCTCGGCGTGGCGAACTCGCGACTCATGGGCTCGCACATCCTCATCAACCAACTCGCCGGTCCACCGATCGGCGCCGCCCTGTATGCCGCCGGCACCGCCGTCCCGTTCGCCGCGCAGGCGCTGTCCACGGCCCTGGCCGCGCTGCTCATCTCGCGGATGCGGGTGCCCGCGCTGCCGCCTCGGGACGCGCCGAGCCACCTGCGCCGCGACATCGCCCAGGGCTTCCGCTGGCTGTGGGGGCACCCGGCCCTGCGCACCCTGGCGTTGACCATCCTCGTCTTCAACGTCACCTGGGGCGCGGCCTGGTCGGTGCTCGTGCTGCTCGCCCAGCAGCGGCTCGGCCTGGGCCCGGTGGGCTTCGGCCTGCTGACGACGGCCTCGGCGGTGGGCGGCCTGGCGAGCATCGCGGCATACGACTGGTTGGAGCGGCGGGTCGCGCTGGCCGACCTCATGCGGGCCTGCCTGGTCACCGAGACCCTGGTCCACCTCGGGCTCGCGCTGACCACCGTGCCCGCGGTCGCGCTCGGCCTCATGGTCGCCTTCGGCGCGGAGGCGTTCGTGTGGGGCACCCTGGCCCGCACGGTGCGCCAACGGGCCGTGCCGGACGTGCTGCAGGGGCGGGTCGGGTCGGTCTACACGCTGGCGATCTTCGGCGGGCTGGTCGCCGGGCAGGCCGTCGGCGGGGTGCTCGCGCAGGGTTGGGGCATCGTCGCGCCGTTCTGGTTCGCGTTCGTCGGGTCGGCGGTGCTGCTCGCGCTGATCTGGCGACAGCTCGGACATATCGCCCACGACCCCGAGCCTGCGCCGGCCTGACCGCCACCCCACCCCGTGTCGCTGTGACACGGCGTGAGCCAGGGATCACCGTCGGTCACCCCGGCGGCGACGCACTCGACCTCGGGCCCCCGCACTCACTGGGCGGGGCGGACGACCTCGCGGTGGGCGCCGTCGACCCGGCGGGTCCAGCCGCGGGCGTCGAGGTGTTCCAGCAGCGGGATGACCACTCGGCGGGTGGAGCCCAGGGCGGCGCGGGCCTGGCTCGTGGTGAACGGCTGGGGCAGGCCGGCCAGCACCCGCATGACCCGGGCCGGGGAGGTCGGCGCGACGACGATGCCGTCGCGCAGCCGCAGCACCCGGCCGGTGGCCTCGGCGGCCGCCAACTGGCGCTCCCCCAGGCCCAGTGCGGTGAGCGTGTCGGCCTCCGGTGCGGCGCAGGGGTCTGCGTCGAGCCGGGCCAGGATCTCGGCCAGTCCCGCTTCGGCCGGACCGAGGGTGGGCGCAACGCCGGGCCGGTGCAGCCTCCCCCCCTGCAGGACGAGCCCGGCCGCCTGCGAGACATGCTGCAGCACAGCGGTATCCGGGATCGACGCGGCCGTCCGAGCGGCCGGTGCCGAGAGCCACGGGTCCAGCGGGTCGGTCTGCTCCTGACGCAGCACCGCGTCGGTCACCGCCTGCTGCCACCGGGACGCCTGCTCGCGGCTGACCAGCTGGTCGCCGATCCGCAGCACCCCGGCGGCCGACAGCTGCCTCTCGTCCAGCGCGTCGACGTCGTGGCCCAGGCGACGTGCCTGGTCGATGCCCAGCCAGCCGCGGCTGCGAACGTCCCGGGCGACCAGGTCGAGCACGGCATCCGTCCCCGCGGCTGCGAGGTCGGCTTCGGAGCCGGCGCGCCCCGCGGCCGGCCCGGCCGCACCCGAGGACCCACCGAGGTCGGCCGCGCTGCGCCGCCCGCCCAGTTCGACGGCGCGGCGCGCCCCGGCCCCGCGGCGGTGCAGCGACGGCGGCGCGATGTCGGCGACCACGGCCCCGGACAGCACACCCACCCCACCCGGGTCCCGCAGGATCAACCGGTCGCCGAGGGTGAGCGGCAGCGGCTGAATCAGGGCCAGGCGCAGCGCCTCGCGGCCCAGCGGGCGCACCCGGGCCTCGACGGCGGCGGTGCCCACGTGCACCGTGAGCCACGTAGGCCACGGCGGGCGCCCCGCGCCGGAGCCACCCGTGGCGTCGGATCCGAACCCCGCCGGCTCGCCCACGAGCACGTCCACGGTCGTCGTCGCCGGCCAGGCGGCGGGGGTGAGCAGCGCTGTGCCACGGTGGATCTCGGCGACCGCGACGCCACGCAGGTTGACCGCGACCCGGGCGACGGCACCGACCACCTCCCGGCGGGCACCCAGTGCCTGCAGGCCCCGGACGCCCACCACCCGACCGCCCACCGAGACCTGGTCGCCGACCCGCAGGGACCCGGCCGTCAGCGTGCCGGTGACCACCGTGCCGCTGCCCCGCACGCTGAAGGCCCGGTCGATCCACAGCCGCACCCGTCCGTCCGGGCGGGGCGCGGGCAGTCGCGCACACACCTGGGCGAGCCCGGCTCGCAGGTCGGGCAGCCCCTCCCCGGTGACCGCCGAGACGCACACCGACGGCGTCGGGCCGAGCGACGACGCCCCGAGACGGGCCACGACGTCCTCGGCCACCTCGCGGCTCCGGTCGGCACCGACCAGGTCGCATCGGGTCACCGCGATCAGCCCGTGCCGCAGCCCCAGCGCGTCGACAGCGCGCAGGTGCTCCTGCGACTGCGGCATCCAGCCGGAGTCGGCGGCGACGACGAACAGCACCGCCGGGCTGGGCCCGAGCCCGGCCAGCATGTTGCCGATGAAGCGACGATGCCCGGGCACGTCGACGAAGGCCAGTTGCCCGGCGCCGTCCAGGGTCGTCCAGGCGAACCCGAGGTCGATGGTCAGCCCCCGCCAGCGCTCCTCGGCCCACCGGTCCGGCTCCATCCCGGTCAGCGCCCGCACCAGCGTCGACTTGCCGTGGTCGACGTGTCCGGCGGTCGCGACGACGTGCACTACTGGCTCTCCGCAGCGCCGGCGCCGTCGGCCGGGTCACCCGCAGCCGTTCCGGCCGGCTCGTCGGCGACCCCCCGGATCCGGGCCAGCACCACGCCATCGGCCGCCGCCGGCACGCAGCGCAGGTCGACCAGGCACCTGCCGCGCTCGACCCGCGCGAGACGCCCGGCTCGCCGGCCGGACCGGCCGACCGCAGCCGGGCGGCATACGACTCGGGCAGGGTGAGCGCCCAGCCGGGCAGCGGCACGCCGGGCGCCCCGCCGCCACCGACCCGGCCCTCGACCGCGACCACCCGCTCGTCGGGCAGCCCGAGCCGGCGGGCCAGGTCCAGCGCCCGCCGGCGCAGCACCAGCGGATCGGCGTGCAACGCCTGCCGCACCGGCGGGGGGCCGCCGAGCAGGGTCGCCTCCAGGGCGGCGAGGGTGGTCTTGTCGACCCGCAGCGCGCGGGCCAGCGGGTGCCGTCGCATCCGCTCCACTGCCCCGCTGGTCCCGAGCACGATGCCGGCCTGCGTGCCGCCGAGCAACTTGTCGCCGCTGGCGGTGACGACGGTGGCCCCGGCGGCCAGCACCGAGGCCGCGTCGGGCTCGTCGGGCAGCACCGGATCAGCTCCGAGCAGCCCGCTGCCGATGTCGACGATGAGCGGGATCTGCTTGTCCCGCAGAGCAGTTGCCAGATCGGCCACCTCGACCGACCGGGTGAAGCCGGACATCCGGAAGTTGCTCGGATGCACCTTGAGCACCGCGCCGGTCTGCGGCCCGAGCGCGTCGAGGTAGTCGGCGAGATGGGTCCGGTTGGTCGTGCCCACCTCGCGCAGCCGCGCCCCGGTCGAGGCGATGAGGTCGGGCAACCGGAAGCCGTCGCCGATCTCGACCAGCTCGCCGCGGCTCACCACGACCTCACGCCCGCCGGCCAGCGCCGTGGTCGCAAGCACCAATGCGGCGGCCCCGTTGTTGACGACCAGGGCGCTCTGCGCGGCCGGCACCGCGGCGCGCAGCGCGGCCAGCGTCCCCCGGCCGCGGGCCGACCGGGCGCCGGTGGTCACGTCGAGTTCCACGTCGACGTATGCCGCGGCGCGCACCATCGCGTCCACGGCCGCCTCGCTCAGCGGGGCCCGGCCGATGTTGGTGTGCACGACGACGCCGGTCGCGTTGAGCAGCGGCAGCAGGCTCGTCGCCGGCGCCGCCAACTGGGCCAGCGCGGCGGCCCGCACCTGGTGCGGCTCGATCTGGCCGGAGCGGGCCCGCCGCTGGGCCGCGCGCACCGCGGCGGCGACCCGGTCGGGGCCGAGGCGGGCGATCTGCTCGCCCAGCTCGGCGAGCAGCACATCGGTGCGCGGGATGGTCCGCCGGGGGTCCCCAGCCGCGCCACCGGGCATCGCCGGACCTCCTGGTCGCCGAACGTCTGGCGGAGACGGACGGGAATCGAACCCGCCTGCGACGGATGCCGCCGCACACCGGTGTTGAAGACCGGGGGGACCACCAGGAACCCGGACGCCTCCGCGGTCACCCTAACCGACCCGGGGCGGCCTCCCCCTGCACGATCGGCGGTTTCTGCGGCCGTCCCGAGGTCACCGGCCCGAAAGCGGGCTAGGGTCGCCGGACATGGACGACCACGCCGGACCTCGCCTGACCCAGCTGGCCGCGGGCGGCGGCTGCGCCTGCAAGATCCCCGCCGGGCAGCTCGAGGAACTCGTCGCCGGCCTGGTCGGGCCGGCCCACCCGCACGTGCTGGTCGGCCTCGATGCCGGCGACGACGCCGCCGCCGTCCGGCTCGACGGCGACCGCGCGATCCTGTCGACCGCCGACTTCTTCACCCCCGTCGTCGACTCCGCCTACGACTGGGGCCGCATCGCCGCCGCGAACGCCCTGTCCGACGTCTATGCCATGGGCGGCCGGCCGGTCATGGCGATCAACCTGCTCGCCTGGCCGGCCACCCTCGATCCGGAGCAGGCGCGCGAGGTCCTGCGCGGCGGGCTCGACATCGGCGCCCAGGCCGGCTGCCCGGTCGTCGGCGGGCACAGCATCACCGGGCCCGAGCCGGTCTACGGCATGGCGGTGACCGGGGTGGCGGACCCGGATCGCTTGCTGCGCAACGACGCCGCCGAGCCCGGCCTGCCGATCAGCCTGACCAAGCCGTTGGGCGTCGGCGTGCTCAACAACCGGCACAAGCAGACCGGCGAGGTCTTCGCCGAGGCGGTGGCGTCGATGACGACGCTCAACGCCGCAGCCGCCGAGGCGGCCCTGGCGGCCGGGGTGCGCGCCTGCACCGACGTCACCGGCTTCGGGCTGCTGGGCCACCTGTTCAAGATGTGCCGCGCCTCGGGGGTGTCCGCCGTCATCGACAGCCAGGCGGTGCCGGTGCTCGACGAGGTGCGGGAGTCGCTCGACCGGGGCTACCTGCCCGGCGGCAGCCGGCGCAACCTCGACTGGGTGCGACCGCACCTGGGCGTGCGGGACGGCGTGAGCGAGACTGACCTGCTGCTGCTCGCGGACGCGCAGACCAGCGGGGGCCTGCTGCTGGTCGGCGAGATCCCGGGCGCGCCGGTCATCGGCCACACCGCACCGGCGGCCGGTCCGCGCGGTGCCGTCGTCGAGGTGCACTGAGCACCGCGGCGCGCGCCGCCGGTCGCTGCCGGCTCACGCCGTCGGCCGCGCCGGCTGCCTGGTGAACAGCGGGATGAGCGCCCCGACGAGGGCGATGATGCCGACCACGGTGAAGGCGAAGGTGTAGTTCTTCGGCTCGCCCGACCCGGCCAACGCGGCGACCGTGAGCGGCCCGACGATGCCGCCGATCGACCAGCCGACCAGCATCAGGCCGTAGATGCCGCCGGCCTCCTTGACCCCGAAGAACCGGCCGGCCGTCGACGGCATGGTGCCGAACCCCCCGCCGTAGCAGGTGTAGATCACGGCGGCGAGCACGACGAACAACGCTGCCGAGGATGCGTGCGGCAGCGCGAGCAGGGCCAGTCCCTGGATGCCGAGGATGCCCACGAAGGAGCGCATCTTGCCGATCTTGTCCGACACCCAGGCCCACAGGATGCGTCCGCCGCCGTTGAACAGCCCGAGGATGCCGACCAGCCCGGCGGCGGCGGCGGTGTCGAAACCCGCCACCGACGAGGCGGCCCCGGCCGCGACCGAGATCAACGAGATGCCGGCGGTGACCGACAGGGTGAGGATGAGGGTCAGCAGATACCACTGCGGGGTCGACAGCGCCTCGCGCTGGGTGAAGTCCCGGGTCGCCACCGGACCCGCCGCGCCGGGGGCGGCAGCGGCAGCCTTGGCCGGGGCGCCCGCCACCGTGTAGCCGGCCGGCGGATTGGCGAACACCGCGGCCCCCAGCAGGCCGGCGACCAGGTAGGCCAGCCCGAGCGGCAGGAAGGGTGCCGTCGGATGGGTGGGGTTGTTGCCGATGAGGTTGCTCGCCAACGGCGAGGTGATCACCGCGCCGAACCCGAAGCCCCCGACCGCCAGACCGGTGACCAGGCCCACCTTGTCGGGAAACCACTTCTGCAGCATGGCGATCGGCACGATGTAGGCCAGCCCGAGGCCGAAGCCGGACAGCACGCCGTAGCCGAGCAGCAGCAGCCAGAACTCCCCCGGTTCGCGGGCCAGCGCGCTCATGCAGATGCCGATGGCATAGATGACCACCCCGACGATGGCCACCAGCCGCGGGCCCCGCTTGTCCTGGATCTTGCCGCCCACGAAGGAGCCCACGAAGATCATGCCGATGGCGATCTGGAAGGGCAGCGACGCCTCGACCGGGGTGAGCCGCATGGTCGCCTCGGGTGCCTGCAGCGCCTTGGCGAAGACGCTCCAGGCATAGACGGCGCCGATCGCCAACTGCACGAGCACGCCGCCGGCCAGGATGAGCCACCGGTTGGGCATCCGGGCGCCGACCGAGGTCGTGGGAGCCGTGCTCATGGGGTCTCCTTCTTGCCGGGGACGGGTGCGCGGCTTCAGCCCCGTGGGGCCTGGGTCGTGGCGTCCTGGCGGGTGGCCTCCTGGGCGCCGGACAGGCGCGCGGTCATGCGCTCGCGTTGCGGGACGACGACGTACTTGGGGTCCTTGGCCGACTCGATGCCGGCGTGGAACACGCCGAACCGGGTCAGCGCCGAGCCGACGTTGAGGGCCAGCCCGCCGAGCGCCGCCAGGCTCCGGCGCCGGCCACCGAGCACGGTCAGCGCAGCCCCACCGACGGTCAGGGC
Organism: uncultured Intrasporangiaceae bacterium; assembly: GCA_964647395.1. GTDB lineage: Bacteria > Actinomycetota > Actinomycetes > Actinomycetales > Dermatophilaceae > Phosphoribacter. The sequence goes on from CAZYHR010000021.1 coordinate 24,704, forward strand.
CTTGCTGGCCCGCAGCAGTCGCCCGGCGGCACCGGTGTGCAACGGCTCGCCGACCAGGCCGGCGTTGCGCTCCAGCAGCGCGAACGCGGCCAGTTCGAGGGTCGCTCCGCCGACGGCCATCCGCCGGGCGGGTGCGCACTGCTCGACCGAGGTGGTGAGCATCGCGGCCCCGCCACCGGCGGCGAGCGCCGAGCCGACGAAGACGAACGGCAGTTCGCGGTAGATGCCGTGCCAGGTCGGGGTGGCGGTGTCGGCCAGCAGCACGGCGGTGTATGCCGCCAGCGGCGCGGCGAACGCCCCCGCCCCCAGGCTGGCGCCCCGGTCGAGCACCGGCAGCCACCGGTGGACCGTCGCGGTCGTCCGCGCCCCGCGCAGGCTGGCCGGCGCCACGTGCGGCAGCGTCAGCTTGCCGACCTCGGACGCGGCCGCCACCCCGGTGAAGGCCCCGAAGCCGGCCAGGATCCATGACCCGACGCTCATCGGCGAGGTCAGCTTGACCGTGCGCATCATGTTGAGGAAACGCTCGGGCCGACCCAGGTCGGCGATCAGCGCCGCCGTCGACACACCCAGCGCGCTGAGCGCGACGAGTCGCGAATTACGTTGCAGCTCAACCCGGCCCGTCATCTCGCCGCCGGCTGCGAGCAGTGCGGCGGCGGCGGCCAGGCCACCGGTGTAGAGATAGGTGGGGATCTTGTAGTCCCACGGCGCCGGCTTGACGATGGGCCGGTCGTAGTAGGACGAGAACTCCATCTCCGGCACCATGACGTCATCGCGACGGCGGCGGCGACGCGGCCGCCGCCCGGTGCGCTCCTCGGCCACTGTGGTCATACCGGCCGCCTCCCCAGGAAGCTCAGCGCCGCTCCGACGAGCATCGCCGTCGCCGCGATACCCGCCTTGCGGAAGATGTCCGGCAGGTCGGCGGTGGTGACCACCGGGTCGGGCGGCAGGCCGTAGACCTCCGGCTCGTCCAGCAGCAGGAAGATCGAGCCGGTGCCCCCGACGCCGTCCTCGGGGTTGGCGCCGTACAGGCGCGCCTCCGGATAGCCCTGCTCGTGCAGCCGCTCGATGCGTTGCTGGGCCCTGGCGCGCATCTCGTCGAGGTCGCCGAACTGGATCGAGGTCGTCGGGCAGGTCTGCGCGCAGGCCGGTGTGGCACCGATCTCGAGCCGGTCGTAGCACAGCGTGCACTTCTGGGCGATGCCCACGGTCTTGGCGGCGGCGGTCGGGCTGACCCCGGTCATGTTCGTGTCGGTGCGCTTGCCGATGACGCCGAACGGGCAGGCCGCGACACAGTAGCCGCAGCCGTTGCAGACGTCGTCCTGCACCACGACGGTGCCGAACTCGGTGCGGAACAGCGCCCCGGTCGGGCACACGTCCAGACAGCCGGCATGGGTGCAGTGCTTGCAGACGTCACTGGCGATGAGCCAGCGGAAGTCCGGCACCGTCCCGGCGTCGAGGGCCTCGCGCGCGGCCGACTCGGCCGCAGCCAGGTCGGTGGTCCCCGGACCCACCGGTATGCCGCCGTCCCCGACGGACCCCGGCGGCGGCGCCTGCGCGGGCAGCGACGCCGCGGTGCCGGGCCCGTCGAGGGGCAGCCCGGTCGCGGGGGCCCGGCCGGTGAGCATGGCTGTGGCACGGCGCAACTCGTGCTCGGGGCGCTCCGGTTTGCTGGTCACCGAGCGCGGGTCGGCGCCGGGCATACCCGGCATACCCAGGTCGACGAGCCGGCCGGAGCGGCGGGCTGCGACGACCTGGTCGGCACTCTGCTCGACGAAGGCGACGTGCCGCCAGGTGTTGGCCCCGAGAGCGCTGGTGTTGTCGTAGGACCGGCCGGTCAAACCGAGCACGTCCATCGGCAGCTGGTTCCACTCCTTGCAGGCCACCTCGCAGGCCTTGCAGCCGATGCAGATGGAGGTGTCGGTGAAGAAGCCCTTGCGGGGTGGCGGGTCGACCCACCCGGCGTCGCGGGACGGATCGGTCGGTCCCCACAGCTGGTTGCGCCAGAAGCTCACCGGTCCGTCCTCCCTGAGCCGCCGGGGGGCCCGGCGGGGCCGTCGACGGGCGGCTCGTCCCGTTGGGTGTTGCCGGTCTCGACGGTGACGCCGGCCCGGGATCGATACTCCTCGACGAGCCGGATCACCTCGGGGCCGCGCGGGCGACGTCCGGGGCGGATGTCGCACATCGTCACCTTGGAGTCCTGGATCGACACGTTGGGGTCGAGCGTGACGCCGATGAGGTCGTTGGCGCTGTCACCGTCGACGACGGCACCGCGGCCACCGACGCCCCAGTGATAGGGCAGGCCGACCTGGTGCACGGTGCGCCCCTCGACGACCAGCGGGGTCATCCGCTCGGTGACCAGCACCCGCGCCTCGATGGCGGCCCGGGGGCTGACGATGGTGGCCCAGCCGCCGTTGACCAGGCCGCGCTCGGCGGCCAGTTCGGGCGAGACCTCGCAGAAGAACTCCGGTTGCAGCTCGGACAGGTAGGGCAGCCAGCGGCTCATGCTGCCGGCGGTGTGGTGCTCGGTGAGCCGGTAGGTCGTGAACATGTAGGGATAGACGTCGGCACCCGGTTCGCCGGCCGAGGGGGCGGTGAGGTTGTCCTTGCGCGGATAGAGCAGCCGAGCCGGGTTGCGCTGCTGGCCGTAGAGCGGGTTGACGACCGGGCTCTCCTGCGCCTCGTAGTGGGTCGGCAGCGGCCCGTCGACCAGGCCCTTGGGAGTGAACAGCCAGCCCTTGCCGTCGGGCTGCATGATGAACGGGTCGTCGCCGGCCAGCCCTTCGGGCCCGGTGCTGCCCGGCTCCGGCCGGTAGGTCGGCGGCTTGGTCAGCGGGAAGTCGGGGACGTCGTGACCCACCCAGCGGCCCTGCTGCTCGTCCCACCAGACGTAGGCCTTGCGCTCGCTCCACGGGCGGCCCTGCGGGTCGGCCGAGGCCCGGTTGTAGAGGATGCGCCGGTTGAGCGGCCAGGCCCAGCCCCAGTCCGGCGCGACCCAGCCCTGCTCGGCGTCCGGCTTCTTGCTGGCGGCCCGGTTGACCCCGCCGGCGAAGACGCCGGCGTAGATCCAGCAGCCGCTGGCCGTGGACCCGTCGGCGCGCAACTCGACGAAGCTCGAGACCGGCTGGCCGGCCTGGTCTCCGGTCAGGTGGTGGCCGTTGATCTCCTCGAGCACCGCTGCGGCGGAAGGCTCCCCGTGCTCGTCCTCGGGATAGTCCCAGGTGAGGTCGAGCAGCGGCCGGTCCCGGGGGTCGGTGGAGTCGGCCAGCTTGGCGCGGATGCGCTTGCCCAGGTCGTAGTAGAAGTGCAGGTCGGAGCGGCAGTCGCCGGGCGGGTCGACGGCCTTGCCGTGCCACTGCAGCAGCCGCTGGGTCTGGGTGAAGCTGCCGTCCTTCTCGGCGTGCGCGGCGGCCGGCAGGAAGAACACCTCGGTGGGGATCTTCGCGGTCTCCAGTTCGCCCGAGGCGATCTCCGGACCGTCCTGCCAGAAGGTCGCCGACTCGATGAGGTTGAGGTCGCGCACCACCAGCCAGTCGAGGTTGGCCATGCCGAAGCGCTGCATCCGGCCGTTGGCCGACCCGACCGCGGGGTTCTGGCCGAGCAGGAAGTAGCCCTTGACGGTGCCCTCGATCATGTCCATGACCGACTGGTAGGTGTTGTGGTTGCCGGTCAGCCGGGGCAGGTAGTCGTAGCAGTAGTCGTTCTCGGCGGTGGCCGTCTGGCCCCACCAGGCCTTGAGCAGGCTGACCGTGTAGGTGTCGGCCTTGGTCCAGAAGCCCTTCTGGGCGGGGCTGGCCACACTGCCGATGAACTCTTCCAGCGTGTCGTGCCGCCCGGCGACCGGCATCGGCAGATAACCCGGCAGCAGGTTGTAGAGGGTCGGGATGTCGGAGGCACCCTGGATCGAGGCGTGTCCGCGCAGCGCCATGATGCCGCCACCGGGCCGCCCGACGTTGCCCAGCAGCAGCTGCAGGATCGCGGAGGTGCGGATGAACTGCGCCCCGAGGCTGTGCTGGGTCCAGCCGACGGCATACGCGAACATCGTCGTGCGCTCCCGGCCGCTGTTGCGGGTCAGGGCGTCGGCGACGTAGCCGAAGTCGTCGACGCTGACCCCGCAGAGCCGCTCGACCAACTCGGGGGTGTAGCGGGCGAAGTGCCGCTTGAGGATCTGGAAGACGCAGTGCGGGTGCTCCAGCGTCTCGTCCCGCTGGATCGAGTCGATGGCGAACGGGGCGGCCGTGTGGCCCTCGCCCATCTCGGTGCCCTCGACCTTGTCGTCGTCCTCCTGCCCGGTCGTCGCCTCGCCGCCGTCGCTGGTCGCGTAGGACCACGACGTCAGGTCGTAGCCGCCGGTCTGCGGGTCGTAGCCGGAGAAGACGCCGTCGAGTTCCTCCGGGTCGCGGTAGTCGTCGCTGATGATCGTCGCCGCGTTGGTGTAGGCCAGCACGTAGTCGCGGAAGTACGTCTCGGTCGACAGCACGTGGTTGATCAGCGCACCGAGGAAGACGATGTCGGTGCCGGCCCGGATGGGCACGTGCTTGTCGGCCACCGCTGAGGTGCGGGTGAAGCGCGGGTCGACGTGGATGACCGTGGCACCGCGCAGCTTGGCCTCGGTGACCCACTGATAGGCGACCGGATGGCACTCGGCCATGTTGGAGCCCTGGATGAGGATGCAGTCAGCGTTGGCGAAGTCCTGGACGAACTGGGTCGCGCCGCCGCGCCCGAACGAGGCTCCCAGACTGGGAACCGTGGAGGAGTGTCAAATCCGCGCCTGGTTCTCGATCTGGATCGCCCCCATGGCGGTGTAGAGCTTCTTCATGAGGTAGTTCTCTTCGTTGTCGAGAGCTGCCCCACCGAGCGACGCGATGCCCATGGTGCGGTTGAGCCGGCGGCCCTGGTCGTCGAGGTCCTGCCAGGTGGCCCGCCGGGTCTCGATGACGCGGTCGGCGATCATGTCGCTGGCCTGCTCGAGCGAGAGCGTGGTCCACTCGGTCGCATAGGGCGCGCGGTACAGCACCGACCTGGCCCGGGTCGGGCTGTTGACCAGCTGCTCGCTGGCTGATCCCTTGGGGCACAACCGCCCTCGCGAGATCGGCGAGTCCGGGTCGCCCTCGATGTGGACGATGCGCTCGTCCTTGACGAAGATGTTCTGCCCGCAGCCGACCGCGCAGTAGGGGCACACCGACTTGACCACCCGGTCCGCCGTGGCGGTGCGCGCCCGGCGTTCGCGGGTGGCCCGGCTGGTCACCGCCGGGCCACGTCCGAGGAAGTCGCCGGTCTGCAACTGGCGTAGCACCGGCCAGCCCAGGAACGTCCGTGCAGCGGAGCTGGCCATGCGACCTCCTATGTCGGCGTGACCCGCGTCACTATACCCCCGTGGTCCGGGGCCGAAGCCGGTGCGCGCCGGGCCGCGGCACACACCAAGTGCGCGACGAGGGCCGTCCAGCCGGTCTGGTGGCTGGCTCCCAGCCCGATGCCGGTGTCGCCGTGGAAGTACTCGGAGAAGACCGGGTGGGGGTCCCACAGCGGCCCGCTCGGCACGTCTCGCGGGGTGCTCGGCCGGCGGCCGTCCGCGCCTGGCCGGAACAGCGCGACGAGCCGCTGCTCCAGGTCGTCGGCCGCGTCGCCGACCGGCATCGATCGCCCCGAGCCGGTGGGCAACTCGACGCCGACCTCGGTGCCGGCGCCCGCGGCATACTCGCGCAGCGCGTCGGCGAGCAGCACGTTGACCGGCATCCACACCGGACCGCGCCAGTTGGAGTTGCCGCCGAACATCGCCGAGGTGGACTCCCCTGGCAGATAAGCGATCTCGAGGTCCTGGCCGAGCAGTTCGACGCGGGCCGGGACCCGATAGGCGGCCGACAGCGAGCGGATCCCGAACGGCGAGAGGAACTCCCCCTCGTCCAGCAGCCGGGTCAGCAGCCGGCCGTGCCGGCCCGGGTCGAGCAGCATGAGGGTGGACTGCCCGCCCTGCCCGCCCCCGGTCTGCAGGATCGCCTCGGTCTGCTCCGGGTGGTGGCGCTGCAGCCAGCGCAGCCGCTCGACGAAGTCGGGCACCTCGGCTGCCACCCAGTCGGGCAGGACCGCGACGGCCAGCAGCGGCAGCAGCCCGACCAGCGAGCGCACCTTGAGCGGCCGGCTGTCGGCCCGGTCGCCGCGCCCGACCGGGGTGAGCACGTCGTAGCAGAACCCGTCCTCGTCGTCCCACAGCGACAGCCCGTGGGTGCCGAAGCTCTCGATCGCCGTGGAGATGGCCAGGAACCGCTCGAGGAACGTCGTGGCCACGTCGTCCCAGGCCGGCTCCTCGCGGGCCAACTCCAGGGACATCCGCAGCAGGGTGAGGCAGTGGAAGGCGATCCAACTCGTCGCGTCGGACTGCTCCAGCCGCCAGCCCTCCGGCACGGCGTGCGACCGGTCGAACAGACCGATGTTGTCCATGCCCAGGAAGCCGCCGTCGAAGAGGTTGGAGTCGTCGACGTCCTTGCGGTTGACCCACCAGCCGAAGTTGAGCAGGAGCTTGGCGGTGATCCGCAGCAGGAAGTCGCGGTCCCACCCGCCGTCGAGCAGGTAGACCCGCCAGGCGGCCCAGGCGTGCACCGGCGGGTTGACGTCGGAGAAGGCCCACTCGTAGGCCGGCAACTGCCCGGACGGGTGCTGGGCCCACTCGCGGCAGATCAGCCGCAGCTGCTCCTTGGCCAGCGCCGGGTCGACGTGGGCCAGCGCCACGCAGTGGAAGGCCAGGTCCCACGAGGCGAACCACGGGTACTCCCACTCGTCGGGCATCGACAGCACGTCGGCCAGCGCCAGATGCCGCCAGGCCGTGTTGCGGCCCAGCGGCTCGGGCTGACGGCGCTGCGGCGGCGGCTCCGGCTGGCCGGGGTCGCCGTCCAGCCATTGGGCGACGTCGTAGCGGTAGAGCTGCCGGCCCCACAGCAGCCCGGCGAAGGCGCGCCGGGCGACGTGCCGGTCGGGGTCCGGCACTCCTGCGGGAATCACGGTGTCGTAGAAGGCGTCCGCCTCCGCGCGCCGCTCCCGCATGATGACCGAGAAGGCCGTGCCGAACGGCCGGTCCGGCAGCGCGCCGGCGCGCAGCCGCAGCCGCACCTCGACGCGGTGGCCGGCCGGGATCTCGGCGAAGCGATAGAGCAGCGCGATCTTGGTGCCCTGCTGCTGCGGGTTGATCAGGGACCGGTCGTCGTGCACGACGGCGCGGTCCACCGCGTCCTTGGGGTGCGGCGACGCGTTGGGCCGGCCCCAGAGCCGCTCGGTGTTGGTCTCGTTGTCGCAGGCGAGCACCTCGGGGTCACCCTCGGCCAGCAGCCGGTAGGTGCCCAGGTGATCGTGCTGCGCCTCGATGACCACGAGCGGGTCGTCGGCGTCCGGCCCGGCCAGCCGGCGCAGCGTCGGCCGTCGGTCGTCCCGCCCCCAACTCCAGGTGTTGCGGAACCACAACTGCGGCACGAGGTCCAGCGGCGCCGGGTCGGGGCCGTGGTTGGTGGCGCGCACCAGCATGCAGATGTCCTGCGGCCCGGACTTCGCGTGGACCACGTCGACGTCGAAGAAGCGGTCCTGAGCCAGCACCCCGGTGTCGGTCAGCTCGAACTCGGGCTCCTCCCGGCTGCGACGCGAGTTCTCTTCCAGCAGAAGGGCATAGGGGTATGCCGCGTGCGGATAGCGGTAGAGCCACGCACCGTAGGAGTGGGTCGGGGTGGCGTCGATCGGCCACCAGTACTCCTTGACGTCCTCGCCGTGGTTGCCCTGGTGGTTGGTCAGCCCGAACAGGCGCTCCTTGAGCCGGTCGTCCTGGTGGTTCCACAGCGCGACCGCGAGGTTGAGGAAGCCGAACCGGTCGCAGATCCCGGCCAGCCCGTCCTCGCCCCAGCGATAGGCGCGCAGGTGCGCGTGGTCGAACGGGACGTGCCCCCAGGCATCTCCGTCGGCGGAGTAGTCCTCGCGGACGGTGCCCCACTGGCGCGCGCTGACATAGGGTCCCCAGGCCCGCCACGGGTCGTCGTCGTCCGGCGACTCGGCCAGCCGGGCGTGCTCTGGTGTCGGGGCTGACCTGCCGGACGTCGTGGCCATCCGGCCAGCCTGCCACGCCGGCCTCAGGCCGGGTAGACGTCGACCTCGGTCGCCTTGGCGGACAGCCAGACCCGCGCGCCGGGGCGCAGCTCGAGCTCGGCGACCGCGGCCGGGGTGACGTCGACCAGGGCGTCGGGAGGACCGTCGACCTGCAGCCGCACCCGGTCGGCCAGGCCCTCGAGGCCGACGATCTCACCGGCCCACACGTTGCGGGCGCTGGCGTGCCCCGGCCGGGCCAGATGGACGGCCAGCGCGGCGGGGCGCACCGCGACGAACACCCGCCCGCCGGCGCTGAGCCGGTCCTGGCCCGGGGAGTCGTCCAGCGCGCCGACCAAGGTGCCGCCACCGTCGAGGGCGACCGACCCGCCGGCGGCGAGCCGGCCGGCATACAGGTTGAGACCCATGAGCCGCGCGACATAGGCGGTGGCCGGCCGGCGCGCGACCTCGGCCGGGGTGCCGGTCTGCACCACCCGCCCGTCCTCGACGACGACCAGGCGGTCGGCCATGACCATGGCATCGACCGGGTCGTGGGTGACCAGGATCGACGGGCCGGCGAAGGTCCGCACGTGCTCGCGCAGCCACCCGCGCAGGCCCGCCGTGGTCTGCGCGTCGAGGGCGGCCAGCGGCTCGTCGAGCAGCAGCGCCGCCGGGTCGCCGGCCAGCGCCCGGGCCAGCGCGACCCGCTGCTGCTGCCCCCCGGACAGCTGCCCCGGCCGACGGTGCGCGAGCTCGGCCAGCCCGAGCCGGTCCAACCAGCTCGCGGCCGTGGCCCGCGCCGCCGGGCGCCCGGCGCCGCGGGCCACCAGCCCGTAACCGACGTTGTCGAGGACCGAGCGGTGGGTGAGCAGCCGGTAGTCCTGGAAGACCACCCCCAGCCGCCGGTGCCGGGGCGCCACGAAAACCCCGGCACCGGGGTCGTCGAGGGTCCGTCCACCCAGGCGTAGCCGGCCGTGCGAGAGCGGGGTCAGCCCGGCGACGGCCCGCAGCAGGGTCGTCTTGCCCGCGCCGTTCGGACCGAGCA
>CAZYHR010000022.1:0-16938 GCA_964647395.1 uncultured Intrasporangiaceae bacterium
CCTGAACGGCAACAACGGCCTCGGCGCGATCCTCTCCGGCCTCGGCGAGGTCGAAGGCGGCGAGGCCATCTCGGCGCGCATCGCGCAGGACCTCGAGGCGGGCCCCCGCCTCAGCTACGTCAACAGCGACAAGGGCATCACGAACCTCCACGTGCCGAGCGACGTCATCATCGACGCGTCGATGCCGGTCGTCATCCGCGACGGTGGCCAGATGTGGAACGCCCAGGGCGAGTTGCAGCCGACCCTCGCGATGATCCCGGACCGGTGTTACGGCCCGATGTATGCCGCGGTCATGCAGGACTGCCGGGTCAACGGCGCGCTCGACCCGGCGACCATGGGTTCGGTGCCCAACGTCGGGCTGATGGCCCAGAAGGCCGAGGAATACGGTTCGCACCCAACGACGTTCGTCATCCCGCACGACGGCGAGGTGCGTGTCGTCGGGCCGGACGGCGCGGTGCTCATGAGCCACCACGTGCAGCAGGGCGACGTCTGGCGGATGTCCCGGGTGCGCGACATCCCGATCCAGGACTGGGTCAAGCTCGCGGTGACCCGGGCCCGGGTCACCGGGGCGCCGGCGTGCTTCTACCTCGACGAGGGCCGCGCGCACGATCGCAACGTCATCGCCAAGGTGCAGCGCTACCTCGACGACCACGACCTGACCGGCATCGAGTACCGGATCCTGGCGCCGGTCCAGGCGATCCAGTGGTGCCTCGAACGGATCCGCCAGGGTCAGGACACCATCTCGTGCACCGGCAACGTGCTGCGTGACTACCTGACCGACCTGTTCCCCATCCTCGAGCTGGGCACCTCGGCCAAGATGCTCTCGGTCGTGCCGCTGCTGGCCGGGGGCGGGCTGTTCGAGACCGGGGCGGGCGGCTCCGCGCCCAAACACGTCCAGCAGTTCGTCGCCGAGAACTACCTGCGCTGGGACTCGCTCGGCGAGTTCTCCGCGCTCGGCGCCTCGCTCGAGCACCTCGCCCAGACCCAGGGCAACGCCAAGGCGCAGGTGCTGGCCGACGCCCTCGACCGGGCCATCGCGACGTTCCTCGACGAGAACAAGTCGCCGGCGCGCAAGGTCGGCCAGATCGACAACCGCGGCTCGCACTTCTACCTCGCGCTCTACTGGGCCGAGGAACTGGCCGCCCAGACCGCCGACGCCCAACTGGCCGCGCGGTTCGCGCCGGTGGCCCAAGCCTTGCGGGACAACGAGGCCCAGATCAACGACGAGCTCATCTCGGTGCAGGGCCGACCCGTCGACATGGGCGGTTACTACCGGCCCGACGACGACCTGACCGGCGGCGCGATGCGGCCGAGCGCCACCTTCAACGCGATCATCGACGCGCTGGCCGGCTGACGCTCGGTACCCCCCGCGGCATCACCCGGACGCCCGATCGCGCCGGGGAAGCCGTTGGCCCTAGCATGCGACACATGCAGGGGATCAAGTCCGCCCGTCGGCGGCTCATCAGTCGTGCCATCACCGTCTCCGCTGCCGCAGCCAGCCTCGTGCTGGCCATGCCCAGCGTCCAAGCCCAACCGGGTGCCCCAGCGGCGCCCGGTCGGGCCGTCGTCTCCAACGAGTTGGCCCGGCTGGCCAACCTGACGCCCAATCGACCGCTGCCGCAGGGCGCCGCGTCGCGGCCCACCTCCGGGGTGGGCAGCGTCGAGCGGGGCCCCAACGGCGAGGTGGCGGTCGAGGCACAGCTACGGGACACCGCCGGAGCGACCCTGGCCGCGCTCAACCGCGCGGGGGCACAACTGGTCGCCGTCGACGACGAGCAGGCCCTGGCCAGCCTGCTGGTGCCGGTCGACCGCATCGACGACCTGGCCGGGCTCGGCTCGGTGCTGACGCTGCGCGAGATCCTGCAGCCGGCCTCGCTCGCGGCCTGCCCGACGGGGGTGGTGTCCGAGGGCGTCACCCAGCTGCGCGCCAACCTCGCGCACGCCAGCGGCTACACCGGGGCGACCGTCACCATCGGGGTCATCTCCGACTCGTACAACGCCCGGGGCACCGCCCCGACGGCGCCGACCGACGTCAGCAACGCAGAACTGCCCGGTACGACCAACCCGTGCGGCTACACCTCGCCGGTCGGGGTGCTCCAGGAGGGCACCCAGTCGCGCACGGACGAGGGCCGCGCGATGGCCCAGATCGTCCACGACATCGCGCCGGGGGCCAAGATCCTGTTCTCCACCGCCAGCGGCGGTCAGGTCGCCATGGCCCAGCAGATCCGCAACCTGGCCGCCAACGGCGCGACCATCATCGTCGACGACATCCTCTACCCCAACGAGCCGATGTACCAGGACGGCGTCATCGCCAAGGCGATCACCGACGTCACCGCGGCCGGGGTGCTGTACTTCTCCGCGGCCGGCAACTACAACGCCTTCGAGCCGGGCACCAACCGCTCGGTCGGCTCCTACGAGGCGCCGGCGTTCCGGCCCACCAACTGCCCGACCGTGATCCGCACCCGCTACGCCTCGTGGAACCCCAACATCACCTGTCACGACTTCAACCCGGGGGCCGGCGTCGACGTGACCTACGGCCTGCGGATCGACGGTGGCTACACCTACGTGCTGGGCTGGAACGAGCCGTCCTACGGCGTCCGGACCGATCTGGACTTCTGCTTGCTCGACCAGGCGACCGGCACGGTGTACACCTGCGGTGACGACGACGCGATCGCCTATCAGACCGCCTTCGACTACACCTCGGGCAGCGCCTTCCGGCAGTTCGACCTGGTCGTCATCAAGGCCAACACGACGAGCGCCAACCCGCGCTTCCGGCTGATCAGCCTCGGCTCCGACATCACCGACGCCGAGTACGACCTCAGCTCGGGCGGCGACATCGTCGGGCCCACCGGCTATGCCCACAACGTCTCCCGCTCGGCGATCTCGGTCGGCGCGGTCCCCTACAACAACGCCGCGGCGATCGAGTCGTTCTCGGCGCGTGGCCCGGCGCTGACCTGCTGGGGTCCGGTCGTCGGCAGCACCCCGGCCGCCTCGATCCCGTGCGTCTCCAGCACCATCGACCTGCTGGGCACCGACGGGACCCGCAACTCGTTCTTCGGCTCCTACGTCGGCGGGGTGTACCGGTTCTACGGCACCTCGGCAGCGGCACCGCACGCCGCAGCGGTGGCGGCGCTGGTGCTGGAGAAGGCGTCCTGCGCGACCAGCGCGCAGGTGCTGGCCGCGCTGACCAGCACCGCGACTCCGTTGGCCGGCTATCCCACCGATGCGCAGGGCCGCGGCCTGGTCAACGCCAAGGCCGCCGTCGACAGCGTCCGCTCCTGCCGGGCGAAGTACACGCCGATGTCGCCGGTCCGGGTGCTCGACACCCGGAACGGGACCGGCACCACCATCCGGCGGATCGGGCCCGGCCAGTCGGTGACCTTCACCCTGCCTGCCTCGGTGCCCGCGACGGCTACCGCGGTGGTGCTCAACGTCACCGGGGTGCAGCCCACGGCGAGCACCTACCTCACCGTCCACCCGGGGGGCACGGCTCGCCCGCTGGCCTCCAACGTCAACCTCAACCCACTCGAGGTGCTGCCCAACCTGGTCACCGTCGGCATCTCGAGCAGCCGCACCGTGACGATCTTCAACGCCCAGGGCAACGTCGACATCGTGGCCGACCTGCAGGGCTACTACGCGACGGGCAGCACCTCCGGAGCGACCCTCATCGCGCCTACCCGGGTCATCGACACCCGCAACGGCGTGGGCGGCCGGCGAGCGGCGCTCGGCCCGAAGCAGGCGGTGACCTTCACCATCCCCGGGCTGCCCGCCGGCACCACCGCGGTGATGCTCAACGTCACCGGTATCCAGCCCACCGTCGGCACGTACGTCAGCGTCTACCCCGCAGGCACGGCCCTGCCGCAGGTGTCCAACCTCAACCTCTCCGGGGGCACGGTGCGCGCCAACGCCGCCATCGTCCGAGTCGGGGCCGGCAACACGGTCACCTTCTTCAATGACAGCGGCAACGTCCACATCGCGGCCGACCTGCTCGGCTACTACTACACCGGCGGCGGAGCATCCTTCGTCCCGCGTAACCCGGACCGGGTCGTCGAAACCCGCAACCTCAGCGGTCCGACGCCCGGCCGGATCGGGGAGCGGCAGTCCCGGACCTGGCGCGTCCCGGCGATCCCGTCGACGAGCACCGGCGTCGTGCTCAACGTCACCTCGGTCATGGGGTCCACCGGCAGTTTCCTGTCGGTCTACCCCGGCGGCACGGCCTTCGCGAACACGTCGACGATCAACTTCTCCGCCAACCAGGTGGTGCCGAACATGGTGCCCACCAAGGTGGGCAGCGGCGGGACCGTGACGTACTACAACGCCCTGGGCACGGTCGACGTCGTGGCCGACCTGGCCGGGTGGTTCGTGCCGTAGCAGCGGCGTGCCGGCCCGGCCTCCCGGACCGTCCGGAGCCTCCGGACGGTCCGGGACCGGCCGGGCTCGGGTGCCCGGCTGTCGGCCCCTCCGGTTACCCTCGCCGCATGCACCCCACCTGGCGCTCGGTCATGCGCCTGCTCGCAGCCGCGCTCGCCGCCGTCACCCTGTCGGTCGCGCCGGCGCACCCGCCGGCCGCCGCGGGCGCGCCGGCCGCTGGCGGCACCACCCTGAGCCCCGAGTTGGCTCGCCTGGCGGGCGTGCCGACGACCCAGGCCCTCGGGCAGCGCGGCAGCCGGCCCGCCGCCGGGCCCGGCAGCATCACCCGAGGCCCCCGCGGTGAGGTCGTCGTCGAGGTCCGGCTCGCCGATGCCGCCGCCGCCCGGCTGGCCGACGTCGCTCGGGTCGGGTCGGTCGTGGCCGTCGATCGCGACCGGGCGGTGCTCACCGTGCAGTTGCCGACCGGGCGCCTCACGGCCCTGGCGGCAGTGCCGGGGGTGCGGTCGGTCCGCGAGGTGCTGCAGCCCATGTCGTGGGCGGCCTGCCCCACCGGCATCCGCTCCGAGGGAGTGAGCCAGCTCAGGGCCGACCTGGCGCAGGCGGCCGGGGTCACCGGCACGCACGTCACGGTGGGCGTGCTCTCCGACTCCTACGATCGCCTCGGCGGCGCGGCGGCCGACGTCGCCAACGGCGAGCTGCCCGGCGCGAGCAACCCGTGCGGCCATCGGCAGCCGGTGGCCGTCCCGGCCGAGGGCCCGGTCAACGCCCACGACGAGGGCCGAGCGATGGCGCAGATCGTCCATGACATCGCCCCCGACGCCCGCATCGTCTTCCGCACCGCCGGCGGTGGGCAGAACGCCTTCGCCCAGGCCATCCGCGACCTCGCCGCGCAGGGTGCCACGGTCATCGTCGACGACATCCTCTACCTCGATGAGCCGATGTATCAGGACGGGCCGATCGCCGCCGCCATCGCGGACGTCACCGCCCGCGGGGTCACCTATCTGTCAGCGGTCGGCAACAGCCACTACATCGAGCCCTTCGGGCGCTCGGCCGGCTCCTACGAGACGATGGCCTTCCGGCCCACGACCTGCCCGGCGATCGTCTTCGCCTACTACCCGGCCGGCACGACCTGCCACAACTTCAGCACCACCGGAGTCGACCCGACCTACGACATCCACGTCGGACGCGCTGACGGAGCCCCGCCGCTCGCCCTCTATGCGCTGAGCTGGAGCCAGCCCGAGTTCGGGGTGAGCACCGACCTGGACCTGTGCGTCTACAACCCGCGCATCGACGACCTCTACTCCTGCGGCTGGGACGACTCGATCCGCACCGGGTCGGCGGCCGAGGTCGCCGGCATCGATCAGGCCGGGGCCGCGCAGGTGCTGGTCATCAAGGCCGGCACCGGCGGCGCCAACCCGCGGTTCAAGCTGGTGGCACCCAACGCCGACCTCACCGGTGTCGAATACGCCCAGTCCGCGGGCAGCGACGTGGTCGGGCCGACCGCCTACGGACACAACGTGTCCGAGGCCGCGATCGCCGTCGGAGCGGTGCCCTACCACAACGCCGCGACCATCGAGCAGTTCTCGTCGCGGGGGCCGGCGCACACCTGCTGGGGCCCGGTGCGTGGCACGAGCCCGGCGGCGCCGGTCAGCCCCTGCCGGGTGACGACGGTCGACCTGCTGGCCACCGACGGGGGCGCCAACTCCTTCTTCGGCTCGTTCGACGGGTCCGTGCACCGCTTCTACGGCACCTCGGCCGCGGCACCGCACGCAGCGGGGGTGGCCGCCCTGGTCCAGTCGGCCGCGTCCTGCCTGACCCCCGCCCAGGTGCTGGCCGCCCTGCGCTCCACCGCCCGGCCGATCGCCGGCTACGACGCCAACGCCCAGGGGGCCGGCCTCGTCGACGCCGCGCGCGCCACCGTGGCGCCGGCGGTGCCCTCGTGCCGCGGGAGATACACCGCCCTGCCGCCCGCCCGGGTCCTCGACACCCGGTCCGGAGTCGGCGGCGCGGCCGGGCCGGTGGGCCCCGGCGGCACCGTGACGTTGACCCTGCCGCCCGCGGTGCCGACCACCGCGACCGCCGTCGTGCTCAACGTCACCGGGGTGCAACCGACCGCCTCGACCTATCTCACCGTCCATCCCGGTGGCACCTTCGCCCCGGTTGCCTCGAACCTCAACCTCACTCCCGGCCAGATCCTGCCCAACCTGGTGACCGTCGCGGTCGGCCCGGGGCGCACGGTCAGCGTCTACAACGCGCTCGGCAGCGTCAACGTCCTGGCCGACCTGCAGGGTTTCTACGCCCCGGCCGGCGGGGCGGGGGCCACCCTGTTGACGCCCGCCCGGGTGCTCGACACCCGCACCGGCACGGGTGTCCGACGCGGCCCCATCGGAGCGGACAGTACGGTGACCCTCACCGTGCCCGGCCTGCCGGCCACCGCGACCGCAGTGGTGCTCAACGTCACGGGCATCCTGCCGACGGTCGGCACCTACGTCACCGCCTACCCCGGCGGCGGGTCCCGGCCGCTGACCTCCAACCTCAACATCGAGGGCACCCAGGTGCGGGCCAACGCCGTCACCGTCGCGCTCGGGCCCGGCGGCACGGTGTCCTTCTACAACGACCGGGGGACGATCGAGCTGGCCGCCGACCTGGTCGGCTACTACGACACTGCCGGCGGGGCATCCTTCGTGGCCCGCCCGCCGGTGCGGGTGCTCGACACCCGGGACTCCACCGGAGGGGTGCCGGGACGCCTGGGACCCCAGGCCACCAAGACCTCGAGGATCCCGGGCCTGCCGGCCAACAGCCCCGGCGCGGTCCTCAACGTCACCACGGTCCTGGGCAGCACGGCGAGCTACCTGTCGGTCTATCCGGCCGGCTCCGGTTTCGGCGGCACCTCCACGATCAACTTCACCGCCAACCAGGTGGTGCCCAACCTCGTGGTCGCCAAGACCGGGCCCGGCGGTGGCCTGACCTACTACAACGACTCCGGCACGGTCGACGTGGCCGCCGACCTGGCCGGGTGGTTCGTGCCCTAGTCCCGGGCGGCCGCCGGCGGACGCCCGGCGGCCGGGTCAGCCCGGAACCCCGCTCGCCCGGCGCACGAAGTCGGCCAGGTCGTGGGACTGCTGCACCCGGCTCGGCTCGTGGACGTACATCATGTGCCCGGCGGGATAGTAGGCGTGCTCGAACCGATCGCGCTGCTCCGGCGTGAGCCGCAGCCGGGCGAGCACCTCCTCGGCGGCGGCCGGCGGGGTGGCCCCGTCATAGTCGCCGTAGGCGACGTGTACGCGCAGGTGCGGGTTCTGCCGCAGGGCGCGCTCCAGCAGCGGCGACACGTCGACCGGTCTGCCCTCGAACTCCTTGAAGGACCACGGGTGCACCCGGGCCGCGATCTGCTCGTAGTGCAGGTCCTGCTCGACGCCCAGCTCGACCCGCATGTAGTGGTTCGCGGCGGCGGCATACGGACCGACGATGGCGTCCATCGACGGGTCGGCGTCCATGAGCTCGGCGTTGGGTGCGGCCGCCGGGCCGGTGAACCGCGCGTCGAGCCGGCCCACGGTGAGCCGTTGGTCGCGCAGCAACTCGCCGAAGAAGCGCCAGTGCTCGATCCGCAGCTCGGCCCGGTCGACGTAGTCCTCGGACAGCCCGGCGAGCCGGGCGACGGTGGTCACCGCCCGCGCTCGCTCCGACGGCTCGAGCCGGGCACCCTGGGACAGGGCCCACGGATAGTCGCGGGCGGCATACTCGCGCGCCTCGGCGACGACCTGCTCGAGCGGGCGCCCGGGATGCTTGCCGTGCAGGTGGGCGACCGTCGCATAGAACGGCAGATAGAGCGCATGGGCCCGGTCGTTGCGCTGCTTGTCGAAGTCGAGCGAGCCGAGGTCGAGCACCGACGAGATGAGCATCAGCCCGTTGAGATACATGCCGTAGCGGGTCTGCAGGTGCTCGGCCAGGGCCGCGGCCCGCAGCGTGCCGTAGGACTCGCCGACGAGGAACTTCGGCGAGAGCCACCGGCCGTTGCGCGAGGTCCACAGCCGGATCAGCTCGCCGACGCTGTCGATGTCCCCCTGATAGCCGTGGTAGCGCTCCGGCCTGCCGCCCTCGACCGCCCGGGACCATCCGGTCGAGACCGGGTCGACGAGCACGAGATCACTGACCGACAGCAGGGTCTGCGCGTTGTCGGCCAGCGAGCACGGCGGCGGGAGCAACCCCCCGACGTCGCCCATGACCACCCGGCGCGGCCCGAGCAGCCCCAGGTGCAGCCACACCGACGCCGAACCCGGGCCGCCGTTGAAGGCGAAGGTCACCGGCCGCTCGGCCGCCTTGGCCCCGTCCAGGGTGTAGGCGGTGATGGACAGCTCGGCCCGGGGCTGGAAGCCCTTGAAGACCCCCTCCTCGTAGACCTCCTCGCGCAGCACGATGCGCCCGGCGGTGGCCGTGTAGCGCAGCGTGCGCCGCCCGGCCCGGACCGTATGCCGCGTGGTCACCAGGGCGTCGACCGGCTCCGCGGGGCGCGGCTCGCCCTCGTCGGTGCCGTCGCGGGCGGTGCCCTCCCGGCCGGTCGTGCCGCGGTCGCCGGCCGGGTCGGCGCTGTCCTGGTCAACTCGCCTGGGCTCTTCATCGGTCACGGCCACCCAACCTAGCGCGGCCGGCCGGCCGGCCGGGTCGCCCGGCCCGGGCAGCCGGTCAGGTCAGGGTGTCGACCAGCACGATCGAGTTGCGTCCCGGGTGGTAGCTGGCCCGTCGGGCCGGCGGCAGATCCGACGGGCCGGCCACGACGAAGCCGTGCTCGAGGAACCAGTGCGGGGTCTGGGTGGTCAGCGCGAACAGCTGCGTCGATCCCCGCTCCCGGGCGCGGGTGCGCGCCCGGCGCAGCAGGATCGCCGCCAGGTCTCGGCCGCGGTAGTCGGGGTGCACTGCGACACAGGCGAACTCGGCGGCGCGATCCTCGGGATAGGGGACCAGCGAGTTGCAGGCGATGACCAGCCCGTCCCGGACGATGACCGAGAAGGTGTCGATGTCGAGCTCGAGCTGCTCGCGGGTCCGCGGCACCAGAGCGCCCGCCCGCTCGAGCGGCCCGATGAGGTCGACGATGCCGGCGACGTCGTCGACGGTCGCGGTGCGGGTCGACTCGTAGTCGTCGTCGGCCGCGATCATCAGCCCGCACCCGTCGCGGGTGTAGAGCTCGCGCAGCAGCGGGCCCGGCCCGTCGGTGCCGATGAGATGCACCCGGCGGACCCCGTTGCGGCAGGCGGACAGGGCGGCGCGCACACAGTTGCGGTCCTCGGTCGACAGGGTGCGCTCGCGGGTCTCGGTCTGCAGGCCGTGCTCGGCGGCGGCGAGCGAGAGTTGGCCGGCGTCGCCGGCGTCGAGGGCCAGCCGCCAGGTGCCGGGCTCGGACTCGAGCACGAAGATCAGCTTGTCGGCGCCCAGCCCGGTGGCCACCGCCTCGGCCACGTCGGCGTTGCGCAGGTTGAACGCCTCACCGGTGGGGGAGTAGCCGACCGGGGACAGCAGCGCGACCCGGTCGGTGCCCAGCGAGCGGCGCAGCTCGGCGATGTCGACCCGACGGACCAGCCCGGTGAGCAGGTGGTCGACGCCGTCGCGGACGCCGACCGGCTGGGCGGTCACCCACGTGCCGCCGACGACCTTGAGCCGGTTGTTGGCCATCGGGGTGCCCGCCAGGCTGCACGCCAGCCGCGCCTCGATGTCCATGCGCAGCACCCCGACCGCCGCCTTGACCGCCTGCATGGTCGGGCCGTCGGTGACCCGCAGATCACCGTGGCGTCGCGGCGTGATCCCCCGGATCGCCAGCTCCGCCTCGATCTGCGGCCGCGCGCCGTGGACCAGGACGACCCGCACGCCCAGGCTGGTCAGCAGGGCGATGTCGCCGAGCAGCCGGTCGGTGTCCGGCCGGGCGCAGATCTCCCCGGTGACCGCGATGACGAAGGTGCGGCCGTGGTGGGCGTGGATGTAGGGGGCGGCGCCGCGGACGGTGGCGACGAACTCGGCGCCCGGATCTGTCACGGCTCGACCCTACAAGCACCGTCCGCGGCGACGACGCGCCAGGGCGCCGGCGCCGGCCAGCCCCGGTCGGCGAAGGCCCGCCGCACCGCGGCGAGGACCTGCTCGACCTGCGGGGCCGGCACCAGCGCGATCGCGCATCCCCCGAAGCCGCCGCCGGTCATCCGGGCCCCCAGCGCCCCGGCCCGCAGCGCGGTGTCGACCGCGACGTCCAGTTCGGCACAGCTGACCTGGTAGTCCTCGCGCAACGACCGGTGCGAGGCGACCATGAGATCGCCGGCCTGCGCCCAGTCGCCGCGTCCCACGGCGGCGACGAAGCGCGCCACCCGGTCGGTCTCGGTGACGACGTGCCGCACCCGGGACCGGGCCGTCGGGTCGGCCAGCCGCCGCAGGGCCGCGTCGAGCCCCGCCGGGCCGATCTCCCACAGACCGGCCAACCCCAGGGCGGCCGCGGCCCGCTCACAGGTCAGCCGCCGCGCGGCGTACTGCCCGTCGACCAGCGCGTGGCGGGCCCCGGTGTCGATGACGAGCAGCGCCGGCCCCGAGCCGTCGAAGTCGACGGCCACCGGCAGCACCGCGCCGGAGCGGCAGTCGAGCAGCAGCGCGTGCCCGCGCCGGCCGAGCAGCGCCGCGGTCTGGTCCAGGCCGCCGGTGGGCGCGCCGGCGATGACGTTCTCGGCGCGCACGCAGGCGGCGGCCAGACGGGTCCGGCCGGCGTCGTCGTCGAGCAGGCCGAGACCGGCCAGGTCGCTCGCGGCGGCCCCCACCGCGCACTCCAGGGCGGCCGACGACGACAGGCCGGCGCCGGCCGGCACCTGCGAGCAGACGGCCAGGTCGAGTCCGGGCACCTGGTGTCCGGCCTCGCGCAGCGCCCACAGCACCCCGGCGACGTATGCCGCCCAGCCGCCCGGGCGCCCCGGCCCGATCTCGTCCGGGCCGATCTCGACCAGCTCGCCGGCGGCGAGCTCGCTGACCACCCGCAGCCGGTGGTCCGCCCGGCGGCTGGCCGCGGCATACGTGCGGTGGGGCAGGGCGATCGGCAGGGCCAGGCCGCCGTTGTAGTCGGTGTGCTCGCCGATGAGGTTGACCCGGCCGGGCGCGGCCCAGACCCCCTGCGCCGGCGTGCCGAAGCAGGCCCGGTGCAGCCGGGCCGCCCGGTCGGCGGCGCTGGGACCCATGCGCGGCACGATAGCCGGACGGCGGGACCGCAGCCGGGCGCGGGGCCGCGCGCCGCCCGGTGCCGGGAATCGCGTCCGCGGACGGCGCCGGTAGGGTGGCGTCATGTCCGCCGACCTCCCGGACCGTCTCGACCAGACCTTGCGCGGACTGCCGGTGCCGGGCCCGCTGCGGCGTGTCGTGGGGGTCGCCATCCCGGTGCCCGAGCCGCACGGTCCGGAGCTGCAGCGCAAGCGGGCGGCGTACAACGACCCGTTGGCCGACTCGATCCCGACCCACGTCACCCTGCTGGGGCCCACCGCCATCGGCCGGCACGGCCTGTCGGACCTGGAGGCGCACCTGGAGCAGGTCGCCGCCCGCAGCACCGGGTTCCGGATGGAGCTGCGCGGCACCGGCACCTTCCGGCCGGTGTCCGCCGTGGTCTTCGTCCAGCTGGCCCGGGGCATCGCCGGCTGCGAACGGCTCGAGACGCTGATCCGCTCGGGCGCCTACTACCGTGAGCTGGTCTTCCCCTATCACCCGCACGTCACGGTCGCCCACGACGTCGCCGAGCACGACCTCGACCGGGCTTTCGACGAGCTCGCCGACTACCGCGCGGTGTTCGAGGTCGACGCCATCTGGCTCTACGAGCAGGGCATGGACGGCCGGTGGGAGCCGCTGCGGGGCTTCCCGCTGCTCGGCCGGGACGGCTGAGGTGGTGCAGCGGCTGCAGGCGGCGTGGCAGGCGGCTCAGCGCTGGCGGGCGCTGCGGTCCTGGCAGCGGTTCGGGCAGGCCCGCGGCAACCTGCTGGCCGCCGGGATCGCCTACTTCGCCTTCTTCTCGCTGTTCCCGGCGCTCGCGCTCGCTGCGGTGATCTTCGGGTTCGTGCTGGCCGGCCGCCCCGAGCTGCTGGACGCCGTCGGCGAGAGCCTCAACCACATGCTGCCCGGCTTCGTGCAGACCCCGGCCAACCCGGACGGCCTGCTCCGGCTGTCACCGCCGGCGACCGCGACGCTGAGCTGGGCCGGCGTGGTGGCCACCGTCACCCTGGTGCTCAGTGGTCTCGGGGTCATCGGCTCGCTGCGCGACGGTATCCGCGCGGTCTTCGGGGTGCAGGGCTCGCCGGGCAACGCGGTCACCGACAAGCTGCGCGACCTGGGCGTGCTGGCCCTGCTGGGCAGCGCGGTGCTGTTGTCGGCGGGTCTGACCACCGTCTCGGGCGGCGCGCTGGCCTGGCTGGCCGACCGGTTCTCCATCGGCGGGCTGTCGGCCTCGCTCATCTGGCTGGCCGGGGTGCTGGTGTCCCTGCTCGTCGACACCCTGGTCATGGTCATCCTGCTGCGCGTGCTCTCCGGGGTGCCGCTGCCCTGGCGGGACATCCGCCAGGGGGCGCTGTTGGGGGCGGCCGGCCTGACCCTGCTCAAGCTCGTGGGGGCCCAGCTCATCGCCCAGGCCACGAGGAACCCGCTCTTCGGCTCGATCGTCGTCGTCGTCGGACTGCTGTTCTGGCTCAACCTCATCGGCCGGCTGGTCCTGCTGGCCGCGGCGTGGGCGGCCAACGACATCGACGACAGCTTGGCCCGGCTGCAGGCCGATCACCCCGAGCGGCCGGAGCGGGCGCCGCTTTCCGACCAGCCCGGCCGGCCCGACCAGCCTGGTATGCCGCCCGCGGCCGGCGCGCCCGGCCCCCGGATCGGCGCCCTGCTCGCCGACGATCCCGACGCCGGCGTCGACCCGGCCGACGACCTGGCTCGAGCCCGGGCCGGCCTGCCCACCCTGACCCGCCGCGACCAGGACCGGGTGTCGGTAGCCGCGGGCGCGGTGCTCGGGGCCGGTGCCGCGCTCTCGCTCGGCGCGGCGCTGCGCGGCCTGCGCCGGAGCCTGCGCAACTGACGGCCGCCGCGCACCCTCGGGTCGGCCGCGATCAGCGCTCGAAGGCGCCCCGGGGGCGGTGGCGCAGCCTCCGCGAGAGCACCCAGCCCAGCCAGAAGCACGCGAGGGCCACGAGCGCGGCGACGGCCCACCGGGCCGGCTCGGGCAGGCCCGACCACCAGGCCGTCGCGGACCCGGCCAGCATCCCTCGGTCGGCGCTCGGGGCCGCCGGCGCGGCTGCCAGCGCGGTCGGCTCGGTCGAGGTCCGCGGCTCGGTCGAGGTCTCCGCCTCGGCCGGGGCCGCGGTGTCGGCCGGCTCGCCGGCCAGGGCCGGGGCCGCTCGCTCGCCCGGGGCCGCCCCCTCGTCCGGGGTCGCGCGCGCAGTCGTCGCCGCGGTCCCGACCGGCCGGGCACCGACGACGTGGGCCCACTCGGGCGGCTGGGCGGCCGTGCCGGGGGAGACCAGCCGACCCACCGGACGGGCCTGCGCGGCATACGCGAAACCCCAGTCGAGCAGGACCTTGGTGGCCTCGGTCTGCGGCTCTGGGCTGCCCATCTCGGCCAGGATCAGGGTGCGTCCGTCGCGGGTCACCGCCCCGATGAAGGTGTTGCCCGCCTTGGAGGTGTAGCCGCTCTTGATGCCGATGGTGCCGGTGTAGCTGTCGATGATCGGGTTCTTGTTGGGGATCGAGTAGGGCGCCACGATCCTGCCCCGCGGGTCGACCCCGCCGGGGAAGGTCGCGGTGAGCAGCGCCGCGTGCCGCCGGAACTCCGGCAGCTGCATCGCGGCCCGGCCGATCAGCGCGAGGTCGTAGGCGCTGGAGCGCTGCCCCTCCGCGTCCAGACCGGACGGGTCGACCGCGACCGTGTCCCACGCCCCCAGGCGTCCGGCCAGCGCGTTCATGTCGGCGATGAGCCGCTCGCGACCGCCGTAGGCCCGGGCCAGCGCATAGGCGGTGTCGTTGCCGCTGACCATGATCAGCCCGTTGTAGAGGTCCTCGACGGTGTAGGAGGCGCCGGCTAGCAGCCCGGCCCGGCTGCCCTCGACAGCTGCCTCCTGGGCGGTCGCGACGACGACCTGCGAAGGATCCAGCCGGGCCATGGCGACCTGGGCGGTGAGCGTCTTGAGGGTGCTCGCCGGGCGCAGCAGCGCGTGCGGGGCCTTGGCCGCGATGATCTCGCCGCTGGTCAGGTCGGCCAGCACGTAGGACACGTGCGGCATCGCCGGCGGTGCGGGCACGTCGGCGGGCAGGTCGACGATGACCCCAGGCCGGGCCAGCAGCGGCCCGCCGACCGTGTTGGCGGGGGCGATCGCCGGGCCCGGGAAGGGCTCCGGAGGCATCCGGGCACAGGACTGCCGGACGATCCGGCCGTCCGGCAGGGTCGTGACGTTGGGGTCCGCGCCGGGCCGGCTGGTCGGCCGGGCGGGGGCCGGCGCGGGCACCGCGCGGGGTGTCGAGCCGGCCGGGCACGGGGTGGCCTGCGATCCGAGGCCGGCGGTCGGCAGCGGCGGGCTGGTCGCGCCGACGGCCCCCGGTAGGCCGCCCGCGGCCACCGCGAGCAGCGTCAGCACCGCGCACCACGCCGCCGCCGCGGCATACCGGACGGGCCGGTCGCCGCGGCGCAGAGTGCTCATGCGCGCGAGCCTAGCGCCGCCGCTGCTGCCGGGGCAGCGGCTCGGATGCTGCTCAGCGGGTGCGGTGCCGCATCGCGTTGCGCAGGTCGTTGTTGAGCTGGCTGATGACGTCGAACGGGACCTCCTTGGGGCACGCGTCGGCGCACGCGCCGACGTTGGTGCAGCCACCGAAGCCCTCGTGGTCGTGTTGCTCGACCATCGACACCACCCGAGCCCAGCGCTCCGGCTGGCCCTGCGGGAGCTCGCCGAGGTGGGTCACCTTGGCGCCCATGAACAGCATCGCCGAGGCGTTGGGGCAGGCCGCGACGCAGGCACCGCAGCCGATGCACTTGGCCGCGTCGAAGGAGCGGTCGGCCTCGACCTTGGGCACCGGCACCGAGTGCGCCTCGGGCGCGGCACCGGTGTTGACCGAGATGAAGCCGCCGGCCTGGATGATCCGGTCGAAGGCCGACCGGTCGACGACCAGGTCCTTGAGCACCGGGAAGGCCTCGGCGCGCCACGGCTCGATGCTGATCGTCTCGCCGTCCTTGAAGACCCGCATGTGCAGCTGGCAGGTCGTCGTCACCGTCGGGCCGTGCGCCTCGCCGTTGATCATCAGCCCGCACATGCCGCAGATGCCCTCGCGACAGTCGCTGTCGAACGCGATCGGCTCCTCGCCCTTGGCGATGAGCTGCTCGTTGAGCACGTCGAGCATCTCCAGGAACGACGTGTCGGGCGAGACGTCGGTCATCTGGTAGGTCTCCATGCGGCCCTGGGCCTTGGGCCCGTCCTGCCGCCAGATCTTGAGGGTGAAGTTCACTTGTAGCTCCGCTGCTTCAGCTCGATGGCCTGGTAGACGAGGGGTTCCTTGTGCAGGATCGGGGTGCCGGCTTCGCCCTCGACGGACGTGCCACCGAACTCCCAGGCCGCGACGTAGAGGAACTCGTCGTCGTGGCGCAGCGCCTCGCCGTCCTCGGTCTGCGACTCGGCGCGGAAGTGCCCGCCGCAGGACTCGCGCCGGTGCAGGGCGTCGATGCACATGAGCTCACCGAGTTCGAGGAAGTCGGCCACCCGGCCGGCCTTCTCGAGGCTTTGGTTGAGCCCTTCGGCGACGCCGAGCACCCGCACGTTGCGCCAGAACTCGGCGCGCAGCGCGCGGATCAGGTCGATGGCCTTGAGCAGCCCCTCCTCGGTGCGCTCCATGCCGCAGTACTCCCACATGATGTGGCCGAGCTCGCGGTGGAAGCTGTCCACCGAGCGCGACCCGTTGATCGACATGAGCGTGTCGACGCGCTGCTGCACCGAGTCGCGCGCCGCGACCACCTCGGGGTGGTCGTCGGCGATCTTGGCGAACGGCCCGGACGCGAGGTAGTCGCGCAGCGTGTTGGGCAGCACGAAGTAGCCGTCGGCCAGGCACTGCATGAGGCTGGAGGCACCGAGCCGGTTGGCGCCGTGGTCGGAGAAGTTGGCCTCGCCCGTGGCGAACAGGCCGGTGATCGTCGTCTCCAGGTCGTAGTCGACCCACAGCCCGCCCATCGTGTAGTGCACGGCGGGATAGATGCGCATCGGCACCTTGTACGGCGACTCGCCGGTGATCTGCTCGTACATGTCGAAGAGGTTGCCGTACTTCTCGGCCACCTGCTCCTCGGTCATCCGGGACAGCGCCTCGGCGAAGTCGAGGTAGACCCCGCGGCGGAAGTCGCCGACCATCGGGCCGACACCGCGGCCCTCGTCGCAGCGGTACTTGGCCTGCCGGGAGGCGATGTCGCGGGGCACCAGGTTGCCGAACGACGGATAGATGCGCTCCAGGTAGTAGTCGCGGTCCTCCTCGGGGATGTCCCGCGGGTCCTTGGTGCAGTCCTCGGCCCGCTTGGGCACCCAGATGCGGCCGTCGTTGCGCAAC
>CAZYHR010000022.1:16948-32563 GCA_964647395.1 uncultured Intrasporangiaceae bacterium
CTCCAGGTAGTAATCGCGATCCTCCTCCTTGATGTCGCTGCCTTTCTTCTTGCCGTCGCGGATGGCCTTTGCGTCCTCGATGTTCTTGGGCACCCAGATGCGGCCGTCGTTGCGGAGCGATTCGCTCATCAACGTCAATTTGCTCTGGTGCGTGCCGCTCACGGGAATGCAGGTCGGGTGGATCTGCGTGTAGCACGGGTTCGCGAAGTAGGCGCCCTTGCGATGCGCCCGCCAGGTCGCCGTCACGTTGCAGCCCATGGCGTTGGTCGACAGGAAGAAGACGTTGCCGTAGCCGCCGGTGGCCAGCACGACCGCGTCGGCCAGGTGGGTCTCGATCTCGCCGGTGACCATGTCCCGGGCGATGATGCCGCGGGCCCGACCGTCGACGACGATGAGCTCGAGCATCTCGTGCCGGGTGTACTGCTCGACCGTGCCCTTGGCGACCTGGCGCTCCATCGCCTGATAGGCACCGATGAGCAGCTGCTGGCCGGTCTGGCCGGCGGAGTAGAAGGTGCGGGCCACCTGGGTGCCGCCGAACGAGCGGTTGTCCAGCAGCCCGCCGTACTCCCGGGCGAACGGCACCCCCTGCGCGACGCACTGGTCGATGATGTTGGTGCTGACCTCGGCGAGCCGGTGGACGTTGCTCTCCCGCGAGCGGTAGTCACCGCCCTTGACCGTGTCGTAGAACAGCCGGTGGACCGAGTCGCCGTCCTCGTTGTAGTTCTTCGCGGCGTTGATGCCACCCTGCGCCGCGATCGAGTGGGCCCGGCGCGGGCTGTCCTGGTAGCAGAAGGACTTGACGTGGTAGCCCGCCTCGCCGAGGGTCGCGGCGGCCGCGCCACCGGCCAGGCCGGTGCCGACGATGATGACCGACAGCTTGCGCCGGTTGGAGGGGTTGACGAGGTTGGCCTCGAACTTGCGGGTGGTCCACATCTGCGCGACCGGCACCTTGGGAGCCTTGGTGTCCTCGATGGGCGAGCCCTCGAGATACAAGCCCTGGACCAGGGTGCTGTCCTTGGGCTGGGTCGGGATCGTCTCGGTCATGGTTCAGTCCTTCAGTTCAACGGGACGAGGCCGAGCAGGATCGCCACCGGCGGCAGCGCGAAGCCGATGACGGTCACCGCGGCGATGAGGTGGGCCAGGCCCTTGGCGGCCCCGCGCGCGCGGGGCGAGTTGGCCCACCCGAGGGTCTGGGCGGCGCTCCACACTCCGTGGAACAGGTGCATGGCCAGCGCGGCCAGCGCGAGCAAATAGATGAGCGTGACCCACCACAGCTGGAAGCCGGCCACGACGAGCTGATACGGCGAGTCGCCGATCCGCGACGCGCTCACCTGGCCGTTGAAGTTGACCTTGGGCACGGTGAACTGGACCAGGTGGAGGATGACGAACAGCAGCAGCGCGATGCCACCCCAGCGCATCATCTTGGTCCGCATCGCGTACCGGGTCGCGATCGGCACGACGTAGCGCGACGGGCGCGCCCCGTTGGCGCGGCTCCACAGGGTCAGCGCGGCATAGGCGTGCACGATGAGCGCGAGGATGAGCAGGACGCGGAAGATCCACAGGAACCCGCCGTGCGGCAGGATCGGCGTGAGCAGCTCGCGCAGGCTCGCGGCGTAATGGTCGAAGGCCTGCTGGCCCGCGAAGATCTTGAGGTTGCCGTACATGTGCATGAGGACGTAGAAGACGAACAGCGCACCTGAGGCAGCCATGAGGATCTTGAGGAAGATCGTGGTGCGCGTCGCCGACTTCTCGCCCTGCAGGAGCGTCGTCGTAGCCACGGTCCACACCGTATCGTGCCCGCTCGCGCGGCGGCGCTCACGGAGGGTGAGATGCCTCTCTCGGTGGGCGGGCGGCATACTGGCTGGTCGTGAGCGCTCTCGACGGTTTCTGGGCGGTGGTCCCCGCCGGGGGGGCCGGGACCCGGCTGTGGCCGCTGTCCCGGCGCTCGGCGCCGAAGTTCCTGCTCGACCTCACCGGTCAGGGCCGCACCCTGCTGCAGGCCACTGCCGACCGCCTCGAACCGCTGGTCGGCGACCGGCTGGTCGTCGTCACCGGGGCGACGCACGCCGCCGCGGTGGCCCAGCAACTGCCCGCGCTGGGGGAGCGGCTGCTGGCCGAGCCGAGCCCGCGCGACTCGATGCCCGCGATCGCCTGGGCGGCCGCCGTCATCGAGCGACGCGACCCGGACGCGGTCATCGGCTCGTTCGCCGCCGACCATGTCATCACCGGTGACCCGGCCTTCCGGGCGGCGGTGGCCGAGGCGGTGGCGGTGGCGCGCACCGGGCTGGTCGTCACCCTCGGCATCACCCCGACGTTCGCGGCGACCGGCTTCGGCTACATCTGGGAGGGTATGCCGCTCGGCGGGACCGACGCTCCCACGGCTCGCGCAGTCCGGGCCTTCGTCGAGAAGCCGGACGCCGAGCGCGCGGCCGCCTACCTCGCGACCGGTGAATACCGTTGGAACGCAGGCATGTTCGTGGTGCGCGCCGAGACCCTCCTCGACGTGCTGGCCGACCGGCACCCGGAACTGACCGCAGGTGCCCGGGCCCTGGCGGCCGAGCCCGGGCGCCTGGCGGAGCTGTGGCCGACGCTGACCAGGATCACCATCGACCACGCGGTGGCCGAGCCGGCGGCCGCCGACGGGCGGCTCGCGGTGGTGCCGGCGCCCTTCGGCTGGGACGACATCGGCGACTTCGCCTCGCTCGCCGGGCTGCTCGAGCCGCGGGCGACCGGCCCGGCCGAGGGGCTGCGGGTGGTCGGCGACGCCGCCTCGGTCGTGTCGGTCGGCTCGTCCGGGCTGGTGTCGGCCGGGTCCGGCCGCCTGGTCGCGCTGGTCGGACTCGACGACGTCGTCGTCGTCGACACCCCCGACGCGGTGCTCGTGCTGCCCCGCTCGCGGGCCCAGGACGTCAAGGGCGTCGTTGACCGGCTGGCCGACCTGGGCCGCGACGACCTGCGCTGACTGCGCGAGCCGGACCAGCACGGCGGCCACGCCGAGATCCTGCGCGGGCAGATCCTCGCCGAGGGGGGCTGACCGCCGGCCTCAAATGAGCGTCACCACCCCCGTCGCTTGGGTGACGCCACCCCTGCCGCCGCTGGGGCGGTCCGGGGCAGGCTGGTGCGATCCGCCTCACACCGCGCTGATCACGAGTCTGGCGTGGCCGACGAAGGAGACCACCAATGAGCAGACGGATCCGAGCAGGGATCGCGGGCCTGGCCGTCCTGGGCCTGGGCGTGGCCGGGTGTTCGAGCCAGCCCACGACGCCGGCCGCGCCGCAGACCGGCGACGGCACCGGCGGCGCCATCCGGGTAGCCGAGACGAACACCTTCTTCTCGTTCAACCCCAACCACTCGCGCTCCAACATGGACATCAACAGCAAGGTGGTCGGGACGACCCGGGCCAACTGGCAATACATCGACAACGAGCTCAACCTGGTCAAGGACACGTCCTTCGGCACCTTCGAGAAGCTGTCCGACGAGCCTCTCACGGTCCGCTACACCGTCAACGACAACATCGCCTGGTCCGACGGCAACCCCGTCGACGAGGGCGACCTGCTGCTGCAGTGGGCCGTCATGTCCGGCCACTTCAACGGCACCGGCGAGGGTGCGGTGCGCTTCTTCGAGTTCGCCGGCACGACGACCGGGCTGGGCCTGACGGCACTGCCGAGCTTCGAGGGCGAGCGCACCATGACGCTGACCTACTCCCGGCCCTACGTCGACTGGGAGATCGCCATGTCGATGGCCAACGCGCAGCCGGCGCACGTCGTCGCGGCCCGTGCCGGGCTGGACGAGGCCGCCCTGGTCGAGCTCATCCGGACCGCCACCCCCGGCCAGGCCGACGACCGGCTCGCGGCCGTGGCCAAGGTGTGGAACGAGGACTTCAGCCATAAGTCGCTGCCCAACGACCCGGCCCTCTATCTGTCCAAGGGCCCGATGATCGTCTCCGAGATGGTGGCCGACCAGTCGGTGACGCTCAAGCGCAACCCGAACTACGTCGGCAACCTGCGGCCCAAGGTCGACGAGATCACGGTCCGCTTCATCGGCGACGCCGCGGCCTCGATCGCGGCGCTGCGCAACGGCGAGGTCGACATCATCGTCCCGCAGCCGTCGACCGACACGGTCGCCCAGACCAAGGCCCTGCCCAACGTCACCGTGCACGAGGGCCCGCGGTTGTCCTACGACCACCTGGACCTGAGCTTCGACAGCCCGACCTTCGCCGACGCGTCGGTCCGCGAGGCGTTCCTCAAGACCGTCCCGCGCGAGCAGATCGTCGACCGGCTCATCCGCCCGATGTACGCCGACGCCCAGGTGGTCAACTCCCAGCTCTACCTGCCCTCCGAGGGCGCCGACTACGGCCGCAGCGCCGAGCAGAACGGGTCGTCCGGCTATGCCCAGGTCGACATCGAGGGGGCCCGGCAGTTGCTCGCCGGCCGGACCCCGACGGTGCGGATCCTCTACGCCAACGACAACCCGGTGCGGGTCGACGCCTTCGAGATGATCCGCGAGTCGGCGACCCAGGCGGGCTTCCGGATCGAGGACGCCGGCTCGGCCGACTGGGGTGACCAGCTCGGCGGCGGCGGCTACGACGCGGCGCTGTTCGGTTGGATCAGCTCCGGGGTCGGCAACGCCGGCATCCCGCAGATCTTCCGGACCCAGGGCGGCGGCAACTACAACGACTACAGCAACCCGGAGGTCGACCGCCTGACCGACGAGCTCATGGTGGAGACCAGCTCCGAGCGGGTCGAGGAGCTCAAGCGCCGGATCGACGCGCAGCTGTGGCAGGACGGTTACGGGGTCACCCTCTTCCAGGGCCCGGGCCTGACCGCGCACCGCGACACCGTCGGTGGCGTCAAGCACATGCCCAACCAGACCGGCGTCTGGTGGAACTTCTGGGAGTGGACCGTCAACGACTGACGCGGTCCCTCCGCCCGGTCCCGTCGCGGGGTGGCAGCCGATCGGCTGCCACCCCGCTGGCACCGGCCGTCCACGACCCAGGAGGCCCCGGTGTTCGCCTATGTCAGCCGACGGCTGCTGCAGGCCGTGTTGGTCCTGTTCGCGTCGTCCTATCTCGTCTACGTCCTGGCCGCCCACGCCGGCGACCCGCTCGCGGACCTGCGCCTGTCCCGCGACGACAACCGCGAGGTCCTCATGCAGGCGCGGATCGAGCAACTCGACCTCGACGTCCCGCCGATGCTGCGTTACTTCCTCTGGCTGCGCGGCGCGGTCGGCTGCCTCGCTCCGGGCCTGGCGACCTGCGACCTCGGCACCAACCTGCAGGGCTACCCGGTCACCGACCTGCTCGGCCGGGCGATGACCCAGACGATCCTGCTCGTCACCGCCGCGACGGTCCTGTCCATCGTCATCGGCATCGCCCTGGGGATCATCTCCGCGCTGCGGCAGTACAGCGTGCTCGACTACGGCGTCACCTTCCTGGCCTTCCTCTTCTTCAGCCTGCCGGTCTTCTGGGTCGCGGTGCTGCTCAAGGAGTTCGGGGCGATCCGCTTCAACGACTTCCTCGCCGACCCGAGGTTCCCGCCCGCGTCCGTGCTGCTCACCGCCCTGGTCGTGGGCGGGGCGGCGGCGGTCGCGGCATCCGGTCCGCGCCGGCGGCGCGCCCTGGTCGGGGTCCTCGCCGGCGGCCTGGTGGCGGGCGTCCTGGCCGCGGTGAGCCTGTCCGGCTGGCTGCTCGCCCCGTCGCTCGGGGTCCCCGGCATCGTCGTCGTCGGTGGCCTCGCCGCGCTCGGCTGTACCTACCTCATCGCCGGGCTGCGCAACCGTAGGGCGCTGTATGCCGCCCTGACCGCGGTGGCGGTCGGCGCCGCCCTCTACTTCCCCCTGCAACCGTTGCTCGGCCACGCGACCTGGCCGCTGCTGGCCGGGCTCGCCCTGGGGTGCGTCGCCGTCGGCATCGCCCTCGGCCGGGCCTTCGGCGGCTACGACTGGGGGCAGGGCGCGCGGGCCGCGGCGCTGACCGCCCTGATCGTCGGCGCCCTGGTCGTCGCCGACCACGCCATGCAGTTCTGGCCGTCCTACGTCAGCCACGGCCGGGTCCGCGGCCGCCCGATCTCCACCGTCGGCTCGTCCACGCCCGGGTTCAACGAGGGATTCTGGCTGCAGGGCATCGACACGGCGACCCACCTGGTGCTGCCGACCCTCGCGCTCATGCTCATCGCCCTGGCCGGCTACAGCCGTTACTCGCGCGCGTCGATGCTCGAGATCATGAACCAGGACTACATCCGCACCGCCCGCGCCAAGGGTGCCTCGGAGCGGACCGTCGTCATGCGGCATGCCTTCCGCAACGCGCTCATCCCGCTGGCCACGCTCATCGCCTTCGACATCGGCGGGCTGATCGGCGGGGCCGTGGTCACCGAGAACGTCTTCGCGATCACCGGCATGGGTCAACTGTTCGTCCAGGCGCTGCGCCTGGTGGACCTCAACCCGATCATGGGGTTCTTCCTGGTCACCGGCCTGCTCGCCATGGTGTTCAACCTCGTCGCCGACCTGCTCTACGCCGTGCTCGACCCGAGAGTGAGGGTGCAGACGTGACCGACCGCAACGACCCGGTGAGCAGCCACCCGCCGGCCGGTGGACCCGAGCCGGCCGACGCTCCGGCCGACCGGACCGAGGGACTGTCCCAGGGGCAGTTGGTGCGCAGACGCTTCGCGCACAACGCCGCCGCCGTCGGCTCGGTCGTCGTGTTCTGCGCCATCGTCGTGCTCGCCTTCACCTCGATCGGCTTCGGTCCGCTGCCGGGCTGGTGGAGGTGGGGCTTCACCGAGCAGCCGCCGGTGGTCAACGGCGGGGCTCCGACCCTGTCGGTGCTGCCACCCCGGCTCGGCGACCACCCGTTCGGCCAGGACAACCTCGGGCGCGAACTGTTCGCGATGACCATGCGGGGCACCCAGATGACCCTCATCGTCATGACCCTCGTGGGCCTGATCACGGCCGTCATCGGCGTCGCCGTCGGAGCGGTCTCGGGCTACTTCCGGGGCTGGGTCGAGGGGCTGCTCATGCGGATCACCGACGTCGTCATCATCGTCCCGCTGCTCGTGCTCGCCGCCGTGCTGGGCAAGATGGCCCAGTCCTGGGTCGGCCGGGGGGTCGGCCAGGTGGTGCTGCTCGGCGTGCTCATCGGGCTGTTCGCCTGGACCGCCCTGGCCCGGTTGGTCCGCGCCGAGATCCTCAGCCTGCGCGAACGCGAGTTCGTCGACGCCGCCCGACTCGCCGGCGCCGGCGACCGGCGGATCGTGCTGCGGCACATCCTGCCCAACTCGGTGGGCGTCATCACCGTCAACCTCACCCTGCTGCTGGCCTCCGCGGTGCTTCTCGAGACGGCGCTGTCCTATCTGGGCTTCGGGGTGCAGGCGCCGGACTGGTCGTTGGGCAAACTCATCAGCGACAACCAGCAGGCCTTCGTCACCCGGCCCTGGCTGTTCTGGTGGCCGGGGGTGTTCATCATCGCGATCTGCCTGTCGATCAACTTCATCGGCGACGGGCTGCGGGACGCCTTCGACCCGCGGCAGAAGAAGTTCAACCCGCGCACCGCGCGGGAGGCGAGCCCGCAGGGGCCGGCGTGAACCGGCGGACGCGGCGTGGTGCGGCCGCTCACCCGGTCAGCGCGGTGCCGACCCAGGCCACCACCGTCAGGGCCGCCAGGACGCCGGTCAGCAGCAGCACCGCGCGGTGGGTCGAGGTGACCACCCGGGCGGCCGGGCCGTGGCGGGGCAGCCCGCCGGCCTCGACGAGGTCCTGCCAGTGGCCCCGCACCACCCGCGCCGCGGCCCCCGAGGGGGTGTCGGGCAGGTCACCGGGACGCAGCCGGCCACCCGCGGCCCGGGCCGCCCGGGTGGCCTCGGGGTCGCCGCGCTCCCGGGTGCGCAGCGCGGCCAGCCCGCCGGGGCTGGGGGCCGCGTGGGCGGCATACCGGCCCTGCGCGGTGACCAGGGTCAGGTGGAAGCGGGTCTCGACATCGACGAGGGCCGCCCAGGGCACCTCGTGCGTGCGCCACGGGTTGACCACGGTCACCGCCGACTCGGTGACGACCAACTGCGGCCGCCAGAACCACTCCCAGCCCGCGACGAGCACGGTCACCACGGTGAGCAGGATCGCGGGGGTATGCCGCGTGGGCGGGGTGAGTGCCCCGGCGGCCACCGCCGCCGCCAGGGCGCCGAGGATGCCGGTGGACCACCAGGCGGAGCCGGGCCGGACGGCATACCGGTCACCGGGGAACCAACGCCCTGCCATGGGCGCATCGTCCCATCCCGAGCCAGGAGGGCAGTGCCGATGACGACGCCAGGACCCACGACCGGACCCTCTCCGGGCCGCGGCGAGCCGGTGCTGCAGGTGCGCGAGTTGTCGGTCGACTTCGGGGTCGACCGACAGTGGGTGCCGGCGGCGATCGACCTCAACTATCACGTCGACGCGGGCGAGGTGCTCGCCATCGTCGGGGAGTCCGGCTCGGGCAAGAGCGCCAGCTCGATGGGGTTGCTCGGGCTGTTGCCGCCCAACGCGCGGGTGCGCGGCAGCGTCCGGCTGGACGGGCGGGAGCTGCTCGGGCTCGGATCGGCCGCGTTGCGGTCGGTGCGCGGCTCGCAGATCGCGGTGATCTTCCAGGAGCCGATGACGGCGCTCAACCCCGTCTATCAGGTGGGCGATCAGATCGTCGAGACGCTGCGCCTGCACCAGGACATCTCGCCCGGCCGGGCCCGGACCGAGGCGCTGCGGATGCTCGAGCTGGTCGAACTGCCCGACCCGGCCAAGGCCTACGCATCGTTCCCGCACCAACTGTCCGGCGGGCAGCGGCAGCGGGCCATGATCGCCCAGTCGTTGAGCTGCGACCCGCGGGTGCTCATCGCGGACGAGCCGACGACCGCGCTGGACGTCACCGTCCAGGCCGAGATCCTCGAGCTGATCCGCCACCTCAAGGACCAGCTGGACAGCGCGATCATCCTCATCACCCACGACATGGGGGTCGTCGCCGACCTGGCCGACCGGATCCTCGTCATGCAGCGCGGCCGGATCGTCGAGCAGGGCCCGTCCCGGCAGGTCTTCCGGCAGCCGCAACACGCCTACACCCGGGAGTTGCTGGCCGCGGTCCCGCATCTCGGGCAGCGCGCCGACGGGGCGGTCGTCGTCGACGCCATCTGGCCGGGAGGGCCGTCGTCGACGCCGATCTGGCCGGGACGGCCGTCGTCGACGCCGATCTGGCCGGGACGGCCGTCGTCGACGCCGACCTCGCCGGGGCGGAGCCGCCGGGCCCGACCGTGCTGCGGCTGGCGGGCGTGTGTGTCGACTACCCCAAGCAGGGCCGCACCCCGGCGTTCCGGGCCGTCGAGGGTGCCGATCTGCAGGTCGGCGCGGGCGAGATCCTCGGCCTGGTCGGCGAGTCCGGGTGCGGCAAGACGACGATCGGCCGGGCGGCGACCGGGCTGCTGCCGGTGGCCGAGGGCTCGCTCACGGTCAACGGCACCGAGCTGCGGGGGGCCTCGCGGCGCACGCTCGCCGAGGTGCGCCGCCAGGTCGGCATGGTGTTCCAGGATCCCTCGTCGTCGCTCAACCCCCGGCTGCCGATCGGCGAATCGATCGGCGAGCCGATCTTCCTGGCCGGCCAGGCGTCGGGGGCGCAGCTGCAGGTCCGGATCGAGGGCCTGCTCGACCAGGTCCAGCTGCCGCGGGCCTATCGCAACCGCTATCCGCACGAGCTGTCCGGCGGCCAGAAGCAGCGGGTCGGCATCGCCCGGGCCCTGGCGCTGCGCCCCACCCTGCTGGTCGCCGACGAGCCGACCTCGGCGCTCGACGTGTCGGTGCAGGCCCAGGTGCTGGAGCTGTTCCGCGGGTTGCAGGAGTCGATGGGCTTCGCGTGCGTCTTCGTCACCCACGACCTGGCGGTCGTCGACCAGCTCGCCGACCGGATCTGTGTCATGCGCCGCGGCCGGATCGTCGAGACCGGCGACCGGGACGCCATCCTGCGCTCGCCCCAGGACCCTTACACCAAGCGGCTGCTCGCCGCCGTGCCGGTGCCCGACCCTGACGAGCAGGCCGCCCGGCGGGCCCTGCGCACCCGGCTGGTCGGCTGACCCCGGGCCGCGATCCGCGCATCGGGCAGCGCGACGTCGTCCCGCCCGGTGCGGCAGCGGTCAGCTGATGTCGCGGCGCCGGAAGCCGACCAGCCCCAGCATTCCCAACCCGACGGCGAGCCCGGTGACGACGACGATCGGGGTCCAGGTCAGCGGCTCGACGGGCAGGGCCGGCAACGGGGAGAAGGGGGTCAGCGAGATGAGCCACTCGGGCAGGCCGACGATCTCGCCGATCCACACGACCAGCAGCGACCAGCCGACCAGGGCCCAGGCCAGGCCGGTGTGCAGCGGGAACCAGCCGTGCAGCAGCAGGGCGAACCCGACGACCAGCCAGCTGCCCGGCGCGAGCACGAGCGCGGCACCGCCGATCCGCCACACCGGTGCCAGCGAGCCTTCGCCGACGGCCTGGTTGAGGCCGAGCAGTCCGCCGCACAGCACGAGCAGCACGGTGGGGGCGACCAGCGCCGGCACGAGGTGGCTGAGCAGCAGCGAGCGCCGGGTCACCGCCGTGGCCAGCAGGACCTCGGCGTGACCGCGCTCCTCCTCGCGGCGCAGCCGGGCCAGCAACTGCACCCCGAGCATCGACAGGACGATGACGACCAGGGAGAGCATCGTGACGTAGAAGGCGTCGCGCAGGACGTCGGCCCCGGCCCCCATCCGCCGGAAGATCTCGGCCAGTTGCGGCAGGTCGTCGAGCATCGTGCCGAAGGCGTCGCTCAGCGACCCCATGGCCAGGGCGAAGACGAGCACCCCGGCCGTCCAGCTGACGATGCTCGACCGGTGCAGCCGCCAGGACAGTCCAGCCGCGGACGACAGCGACGCGGGGGCGTGCGCCGGTCCGCGGCCACTGGCCCGCAGCCCGGCCCCGTGGTCGCGGATGGCCTCGAGCCGGTAGGCGAGCGCGACGAGCAGGACAGCCAGCGCGAGCGGCAGCAGCAGCACGATCCAGCGCTCCCCGGCATAGGGCCGAGCCAGCGCGGCCCACTCCAGCGGCGAGGCCCAGGCCAGCGGACGGAGGGCCGACGCATCGGCCGAGCCGTCGGCCATGGCCCGCAACAGGTATGCCGCCCCCAGCGCGGCGGAAGTCAGTCCCCTTGCGCCGCGGGCAGATTCACTGATCTGCGCGGAGACTGCCCCGACCCCGGCGCCGACCAGTCCGACCAGGGCGATGCCCAGCCCGACGGCCAGTGCGGACGCTGGGGGCGGGGCCGCGCCGACCAGGCTGACGGCGATGAGCAGCCCGGTGACCAGGCAGGCGGCCGAGGCGACGAGGACCCCGGCGGTCAGCGGTGCGCGCCGACCGACCGCGGCGGCCCGCAGCAGTTCGAGGCGTCCGTCCTCCTCCTCGGCCCGGGTCGCCCGGATGACGCCGAAGGCCGCCATCCAGGCCAGCGCCGCGGCGGCGAAGGTGCCGACCCGCCACATGGTGAAGCCGCCCGGGGTCATCAGGTCGAAGGGTGGCCCGAGCATGGCCCGCATCGTCGGGTTGCCGCCGAGGGCCCGCATGGTCAGCTCGGCGCTCGCGCCCGGTGGCACGACCCGCTCGTATGCGGCGACGGTCGCCGCGAGGGTGGCCCACAGGGCCAGCACCCAGATGACGTAGTAGAGGCGGCTGCGCCGGAAGGCGAGTCGGGCGAGCAGGCCGAGGCCGGCATACGGACTGTCGTCGGTGACCCGGCCGGGCTGTCCGGTGGCGACGGCACTCATCGCGCGGCCGCCGATGCGGCGGCGGCCGTCGGGGCGGTGGCCCCGCCGTCGGCGTCGTAGTGCCGCAGGAACAGCTCCTCGAGGGTGGGCGGCGACGACGTCAGGGCGTGCACCCCGATCGAGCCCAGCCGGGTCAGCAGGCCGGACAGGCCGGCGTCGTCGACCTGGCAGGTGACCCGCGAGCCGTCGACGTGCAGGTCATGGACGCCGGGCAGCGCGGCGAGGTCGGCCGGGGCGGCGGTGGCGAGGTCGGCGGTGACCTGGGTGCGGGTCAGGTGGCGCAGCTGGGCCAGGGTGCCGGACTCGACGACCCGGCCGGCCTTGATGATGCTCACGTGGTCGCACAGCGCCTCGACCTCGGACAGGATGTGGCTGGACAACAGCACGCTGCGGCCCTCGCGCCGGTCCTCGCGGATGACTTCGCTGAACTGCCGCTCCATGAGCGGGTCGAGGCCGCTGGTCGGCTCGTCGAGCAGCAGCAGCTCGACGTCGCCGGCGAGGGCGGCGACCAGGGCGACCTTCTGCCGGTTGCCCTTGGAGTAGGTGCGGCCCTTCTTCGTCGGGTCGAGGTCGAAGCGCTCGAGCAGCGCGTCGCGGCGGGCCGGGTCGATGCCGCCCCGGGCCCGGCCGAGCAGGTCGATCGCCTCGCCACCGGTGAGGTTGGGCCAGAGGCTGACGTCGCCGGGGACGTACGCCAGGCGGCGGTGCAGCGCAGGGGCGTCGATCCACGGGTCGCCGCCGAGCAGCCGGGCGGTGCCGGAGTCGGCGCGCAGCAGGCCGAGCAGGACGCGGATCGTCGTCGACTTGCCCGACCCGTTGGGGCCGAGGAAGCCGTGGATCTGGCCGCGCTCGACGATGAGGTCGAGTCCGTCGAGGGCCACGGTGGAGCCGAAGGTCTTGCGCAGCCCGGTGATCTCAATGGGTGCCTGGGTGTCGGTCACGAGGTCCACTCTACGCACTGTTCAGAAATTTGCGAATGTTATAAAGTCTCGGTATGCCGCCCCGCGACGCCGCCGCCGTCGACGCGTTCGTCGAGACCTTCGGGGCGACCCTGCAGGTCGCCGGGATGCAGCGGATCGTGGCCCGGGTCGTCGCGCTCATGCTCGCCGACGAGGACGGGCGGATGACCGCCGCCGAGGTGCGCGACGCCCTGCACGTCAGCGCCGCGGCGGTGTCGAACGCGATGACCTTCCTGACGACCTACGGCTTCGTCACCAAGGAGCGCGAGCGGGGCGGCCGGCGCGACCTCTACGTCCTGCACACGGACACCTGGCACGACGTCACCCTGCAGAAGGCCGCGATGATCGGCTACCTCGTCGACCAGTTGGAGCGCGGCGTCGACGCGGTCGGCGGGGCGGGCACCGAGGCCGGCCGGCGGCTGGCCTACTCGGCCGACTTCTACCGCTTCGTCGCCGCGCAACTGGACCGGCTCGTCGGCGAGTGGGAGCAGCAGCGTCCCGGCATCCGGGGCCGCTACTTCGAGGACTGAGCCCCGCCGCCGGCGCCCGGGTGTCGTCGTCGACCTCCGGTGAAAGCGGTTGCCTGGAACGTTTGCCGGCGCTGGGCGCCGGTGAAAGCGGTTGCCTGGAACGTTTGCCGGCGCTGGGCGCCGGTGAAAGCGGTTGCCTGGAACGTTTGCCGGGGGTGTGCGCCGGTGAAAGCGGTTGCCCGGAACGTTTGCGGGCGCTGGGCGGACTCGATGTGTGACGAGGGCGCCCGCCGACCGGACCGCCCGCGACCTGCTGGACAGGGCTGGCAGGATGCCCCGGTGAGCACCCTGGTCTTCGTCCATGCCCATCCCGACGACGAGGCGTCGCAGACGGCGGGTGCCATGTGCCGGGCGGTCGCCGAGGGGCACCGGGTCGTGCTGGTCGTCGCCACCGGCGGCGAGCACGGCGAGCCGCCGGCCGACCTGGCGCCCGGCGACACCGTGGCCGATGCGCGGCGCCGCGAGTTGGCCTGTTCCGCAGCGGTGTTGGGCATCCACCGAGTCGAGTGGCTGGGCTATGCCGACTCGGGCATGACCGGCTGGGCGCAGAACGACCACGAGCAGGCCTTCGCCCGCGCTCCGCTCGACGAGGCCGCGGCTGCCGTCGCGGCGGTGCTCGACGAGGAGGACGCCGACCTCGTCGTCGGCTACGACTGGCACGGCGGCTACGGCCACCCCGACCACGTCCAGGTGCACCGCGTGGTGCACCGCGCCGCCGACCTGGCGGCCCGTCGTCCCCGGGTGCTCGAGGCGACGATGAACCGGGACCGTGCCCGCGAGCTGTTCCGGGCCGCGGTGGCCCAGGCTCCGACCGACGCCGAGCCGGCCCCGGACCCCACCGGCGTCGAGGTCGAGGACGACTTCGATCCGGACGCGCCCATGCAGGACGGCAACCCCCTCGGCACGCCGGAGGCGGAACTGCACTGGCAGGTGGACTGCACGGCATACCTGCAGCAGCGTCGGCGGGCGCTGGCCTGTCACGCCTCGCAGACCTCCGACGTCGGCATGATGCTCGGTATGCCGGCCGAGATCTTCGCCGCGTTCTTCGCGGCCGAGCACTACATCGAGTCGGGCCGGCCGGCCGGGATGGTGCGCGGCTGGTTCCTGTAGTCGCCCGCCGCCCGGACGGGCCCGGGCGACGTAGCCTGACCGGATGAGGCTGCCCCGCGCGATGCCCGCCTGGTGGGACGAGTGGCTGCTGCCGCGCGCCATGGATGTCATCCTCGCCGACCGGCTGGCCGGGCCCTGGCGGGCGCGGGTCTGCCGGGGCGCCCGCGGCCAGGTGTTGGAAATCGGCTTCGGCACCGGACGGTCGCTGTCCTACTACGGCGAGCGGGTCGAGCGGGTGCTCGCGGTCGAGCCGAGCGACCAGGCGTGGGAGCTGTCCGAGCCGCGCCGGGCGGCATACCGGCGGCCGGTCGAGCGGGTGGCCCGGGACGCGGCGACGATCCCGCTGCCGGACGCGAGCGTCGACACCGTGGTCTCGCAGTGGACGCTGTGCACGATCCCGCAGGTCGAGTCGGCGCTGGGCGAGGGGCACCGGGTGCTGCGCCCGGGCGGTGAGTTCCGGTTCGTCGAGCACACGGTCGCGCCGGAGCGCTGGGTGGCCGGCCTGCAGCGCCGGGTGCAGCCGGTGTGGGGGCTGATCGGCGGCGGCTGCCACCTGGACCGGGACATCCTCGGGCTCATCGAGCGGGCCGGCTTCACGACCCCCGAGCTCGACTCGGCGTACGCCGGGCGCGGCCTGGCCAA
This sequence comes from uncultured Intrasporangiaceae bacterium, assembly GCA_964647395.1. GTDB lineage: Bacteria > Actinomycetota > Actinomycetes > Actinomycetales > Dermatophilaceae > Phosphoribacter. The sequence continues at coordinate 31,973 of CAZYHR010000022.1, forward strand.
GGTGCCGACCTGGTTCGTCACGGGGTCCGCGCGGCATACGTGACCGACGTCCTGCCCCCTCGCCGACGCCGCCGTTAGGCTCGGCTCATGGCTGAGCGTCCTGCAGCAACGAGCGAATCCGACCTCCCGATCAAGCCCGTGTATGCCGCGAACGACCTCGCGGGCTTCGACCCGGCGACCCAGGTGGGCGCGCCGGGCAAGTACCCCTTCACCCGGGGTGTCTATCCGACGATGTACACCGGCCGGCCGTGGACGATGCGGCAGTATGCCGGCTTCGGCACCGCCAAGGAGTCCAACCAGCGCTACCACCAACTCGTCGACGCGGGCACCGGTGGCCTCTCGGTGGCCTTCGACCTGCCGACCCAGATGGGCTACGACAGCGACGAGTCGATCGCCTCCGGCGAGGTGGGCAAGGTCGGCGTGGCCATCGACTCGATCGACGACATGCGGGTGCTGTTCGACGGGCTGCCGCTGGACAAGATCTCGACGTCGATGACGATCAACGCGCCCGCCTCCACCCTGCTGCTGCTCTATCAGTTGGTGGCCGAGGAGCAGGGGGTGCGCGGCGACCAGCTGACCGGCACGATCCAG
>CAZYHR010000023.1:0-14551 GCA_964647395.1 uncultured Intrasporangiaceae bacterium
CGCCCTCTCGGTGGTCGCCGTATCATTAAAAAAGCTCTCGCCGGTGGTGCTCTCGCCGGTGGTGCTCTTAGCGGTCGTGCTCTTAGCGGTCGTGCTCTTAGCGGTCGTGCTCTTGGCGGTCGTGCTCTTGGCGGCGCGCTTGGCCGGGGCCTGCTTGGCGGCCGGGGCCGCAGCCGACTTGGCGGCGGACTGCACCGTCGACCGGGTCGCGCTCTTGGCCGTCGCCTTGGTCGCCGTGTCCTTGCTCGGGGTGTCCTTGCTGGCGGTGTCCTTGGCGGGGGCGCGCTTGGCGGCTGTCGCGGTCCCGGTGGCGGCGGTCTTGGTCGCCCCGGCCCGGCGAGCGCCGGCGGCCGGTGCCGCCTTCTTGGCGGGGGTGTCCGACTCGACGGTGACCGCGACACCGTGCTCCTCGATGGCTCGCAGCACCGCCTTCATGCGCCGCTGCGGCACCTGCGCCGCCTCAAGCGCCGCCCTGACGTCGGTGCCGGTGAGCGAACCGCGGGTCTTGCCCCGGGACAGCAGTTTCTGCAACTGAGGGTGCGAGAACTCCGCGGGAAGGGCGGGCTCGCCCTTGGTGGTGGTGCGCGACACAGGCACGGTTACCTTTCACGGACCGCTGCGCCGGATGAAGGCGCCAGGGGTCGGACCTGGACGGTGTGGGAACGCGATCACGCAGGTTGGATGCGCTGGCTAGCGCCGTGATGCTTGCTCGTGTCCGTCTGCCCCGCATGCTCGTCCCCAACATTATAAAACGACGCTGCGGCTCGGTCGAACGCGTGACGACGGCAGCGCCGGGGGCGGCGTGGGTCAGTCCTCGTCAGGGTTGGCTTTGACCGCGAGCACCGGGCAGGTCGCGTCGAGCAGGATGCGCTGGGCGTTGGAGCCGAGGATGAGCTTGCCGACGGGGGTGCGCCGACGCAGGCCGATGACGATGCAGGTGGCCTGCTCCTCCTCGGCGACCGCGATGAGGTCCTCGCTCGGTTCGTTGCCGCGCACCAACTGGCGGACCTCGTGTTCGACGCCGAGCTCGGAGAGCTTGGCCTGGACCCGGGTCAGCTCCTCCTCGAACTTGGCCGCCTCGTCCGCGTCGAAGTCCCGGCCGCCCCGATGCGAGTTGATGACAATGAGTTTCGTATGCCGCAGCTCGCACTCCTCGGCGGCGCGGCGCAGCGCTGCCCGACCCTCCTTCGTCGCGACATAGCCCACGACGACGCTCATGCCAACCTCCCTTGACGACCGATCTTCGATGACGTTACCGGATCACCGACGGGGATGTCCCACCACCCGAGCGTCGGACTGGGCGTGGCTGCCGGCGAGGGTCGTCCGGGCTCCCGGCCGGTCGCTGGCTCAGGTCTGCAGAGCCTCGCGGATGATGCCACCGACCTGTTCGAGTTCGATGAGAAAGCCGTCGTGGCCGGCGTCGGAGCGGATCACTTCGAGCCGCGCGCCAGGGACCGTCTCGGCGATCAGCCGGGACTGGGAGGGCAGGTAGAGCCGGTCGGTGTCCACCGCGACGACGGTCGTGCGGGCGGTGACGCGGCGCAGCGCGGCGGCGATGCCGCCTCGGTCGCGGCCGACGTCATGGGAGTTCATCGACTCGGTGAGCACGAGGTAGGTGTTGGCGTCGAAGCGCCGGGTCAACTTGCCGGCGTGGTGGTCCAGGTAGCTCTCGATGGCGAAGCGCCCGCCGCCGCCCAGCGGCTCCTCCCCGTCCTGCGGCAGGCGATCGAACCGGGTGTCCAGTTCGAGGGCACTGCGGTAGGTCGTGTGCGCGATGCGCCGCGCGATGCCCAGGCCCGTCACCGGCCCGGGACCGCGCCCGTAGTAGTCGCCCCCGTGGAACTGGGGGTCCAGCCGGATGGCCAGCAGCTGCGGCTGCGCCCAGGCGATCTGGTCGGCGCTCGCCGCTGCCGTGCTGGCCAGCACGGCCGCTCGCTCGACCCGGTCCGGGTGGGTGGCCGCCCACTCCAGCACCCGCATCCCGCCCATCGACCCCCCGACGACCAGCGCGAACCGGGCGATGCCCAGGGCGTCCGCCAGGATCGCCTCGGCCCGCACATGGTCGCGGATGGTGACGAACGGGAAGCGGCTGCCCCACGGCCGGCCGTCCGGTGCCGGGCTGGACGGGCCGGTGCTGCCCTGACAGCCCCCGATGACGTTGGCGGCGACGACGAACCAACGACCGGTGTCGACCGGCCGGCCGGGGCCGACCAGGCCGTCCCACCACCCGGGGGTGGGGTGGCCCGGACCCTGCTGGCCGACCACGTGGCTGTCGCCGGTGAGGGCGTGCTGCACGAGCACCGCGTTGTCGCCGGCCGGGTTGAGCCGGCCCCAGGTCTCGTAGGCGATCCGGGCGCCGGGCAGCACACCGCCGCGCTCCAGCGGCAGATCGCCGATGTCCAGGAAGATCCGGTCGCCGTCGCCGTCACCGGGCCGCCAGCCACCCACCGGCGCGGCCAGGGTCTGGTCGTGGCTCATCGGGTGCAACTCCTCTGCTCGCGATTGCCCGGCGCGCGGGATCGCGCGGGCCGGGTCATCACCCGGGGCACCCCATCGCGAGGAAGGGTTGCCGCCCAGCAAGCCGGGGCTGCGCGCTGGGTCTCATGACCTGGCCCCGATGATACGGGCGGGCCCTCGACCTGCGCCAAGCCCGGTCAGCCTGCGGACGGCAGGTGCGGCTCGTCCGGAGCGAGCGAGCGCACCCCCGGCCGGCCGGGTGGGGCACCGGCCGGCAGCACCGGCCGGAGCCCGTGCTCCAGGGCGGTGAGCATCATCGCGGCCAACCGGTAGTCCGGGTCGATCCGCAGGGCCCGCTCGAACGCCGCGGTGGCCAGCGGCCCGCTGCTGCCGTGCCACTGCACCGCGCCGAGCACGGTCAGCACTGCGGGCGCCAGCGGCTCGGGCACGTGCCGGGCCAGCAGCCCGAGCCGCTGCCGCAGCCGGCCCGCGACGTCCGGGCTCGGGTCCTCGAACGGCGAGCGGGCCGGCCCGGTCGACCCGGGCCGCTCGACGCCCCGGCGTCGCTTGCGCCGACCCCGCCGCGGCAGCGGCTGCGCCCCACCGCCGCCGAGGACGCTCGCGACCACGGCCCACAGTTGCGGCACGACGTCCTGGACCTCGAAGACCGACGGGGGCGTCAGCCAGGTGATGATGCAGTCCCGCAGGTTGCGGTCCCGCAGCAGCAGCGCCGCCCGGGCCAGGTCCGCGGGCGCGATCTCGTCGGTGAACCAGGCCGGGTCCGACACGTCGACGATCCGTTGCCACGCGTCCAGTCCGTCCAGCACGTACGCCCACCACTCGGGCGCCTCCGGCTGCCAGGCCGCCTGCTCCGCTGCCACGACGGCGCGCACCGCGTCGCTGCGCGGACCGGGCTCGTGCTCGACCTGCGCGACCAGGGTCTCCCGGTCGGGCAGTGCCGTGTGGCCCAGCGCGACGAAGTCGGCGACGGCCGGCACCCGGTCGTCGTCCGGCAGCAGTTCCCCCTCGGGGTGCTCCAGGCAGAAGGCGACGCGCCCGCGCACGAACACCCGATCGAGCAGCCGGATGTCTGCAGCGTCGAGCCGGGCGCAGAGGGCCTCGACGAGCGCGGCCGCCTCACCCGGCGCGTCCTCGTAGGCCAGCACGAACGCCGCGGACGGGCTCTCCCGGCGCAGATGGCGCAGCATCTCGTCGGCCACGTGGTCGACCAGGTCGGCCGGTGGCAGGTCGACCCGCTCGGTCATCCCGAGCTGTCGGGCGTGCAGGGCGACCAGGACCACGGATCGGGAGGGACGGTAGCCGAGCCGGTAGGGCATCACCGCCACCAGGTCGAGCAGCTCGCGGATGCGGATCGTCGATGTCATGCCGGCCAGCCTGGTCACCGGCGGCCGGCCCGGCCACCTGCGCCCGAGCGGGCTGTGAATCGTGTTTTCGAGCAGCTGCGCGCCTGTGGACGGCGGCGTCGGGTCGGCTCCGGCCAACGCCTCGGCCGGCGCCCAGGGGCGCCGGCCGGGGTCGAGGGTCGGTGGAGGGTCGGGGCGGTCAGCGCACGACGTAGGACTGCACGGTGTCGGGGGCCGGCCGGCCCGGACCCGGGAAGGGGCCGGGGGCGGCATACCCGGCGGCTGGGGCGTCCTGCGGGCCGCGGCCGACCCCGCGCTCCCAGGCCAGGAACTCCTCGGTGTCGTTGATCAGGGCCCCGGCGAGCCAGGCGACGACCATAGCGTCGTCGGCCAGGCCGATGACCGTCAGCAGGCCCTCGGGGACCAGGTCGATCGGCGAGGCGATGTAGAGCACGGCGGCGAGCATGCCCAGCAGGCGCCCCTTGCCCAACTGCTGGTAGTGCCCGGCCAGAGCGGCCCGGACCATCCGGGGGACGGCGGCGGCCCGCTCCCCCAGCGCCGGGGCGCCGGGGCGCATCGCGGCGCGCAGCGCCATCGCGAGTGAACTCAGCAGCGCCCAGCGGGCGCGCGTGGTGCCAGCGGCCATGTGTGTCGGTCTCCTCGTCGACGGGGAGCCCGGTCGGCCCCGCGTCCGGTCAACGCCCCGGTCGCGCCGATGATTCCGGACCGGGACAGCCGGCACGGAAAGTCGACCGTTCGGCCGGGCCGGGTCGATGTAGGTGTGACCCGGAGTGATCCACCCGTCACTCCGTGCCACACCTAAGCCTCGGCGCAGCGGCCGGACGGGCGGGTGGGATCGGATCGGGCGGGTCCGTGCCAGGCCGGGCCGGAGTGGTCCGGCTGGTGACGGAGCCTGGGCACGGACCCGCCTCGGGTCACGGCGTGCGCTGGGGGAACTCCTGGCGGGCGTGGTCGGCGATCCGCTTGAGCAGATAGCTCTCCAGACCGGCCCCGACCGCGCCGCCGACGACGGGCACGGCCTTGCCGAGCCGGCCGAGGGTGGCCCGGCCGGCCTGGGCGGCCAGCCGGAAGCCGATGGCCTTGTTGACGACCATGAGCGCGGGGCCGGGCAGGCGCTGGGTGGCGAGGTTGGTCAGCCGGCCGGACATGCCGACACCGGCCACGACGCCGGCCCGCTTGAGCACGTCGTCGGCGTCCGCGCCGACCAGGGTGAGCATGACCGCGGTGCGGATGTGCGGGTCGTCGACGTCGTAGCCGCGCAGGTGCGCCACCGAGGCGACCATCCGGGTGGCGATGACGTAAAAGGCGACGACGTTGGCCGGCAACGCGACCGCCATCGTGACGAAACCACCGAGCCCGGTGACGAAACCCTCGGCGGCCCCGGCGGCCACGTGCTTGCGCACGACCTTGGCGACGGCGGCCTCGGTGCTGCCGGTGGAGCGGCGGGCCGCCTCGGCGACCTGGCGCGCGGAGTCGAGCGGGCCGCGGCCGTCGATGCCGACGTCGAGCAGTTTCTCGACCAGGTCGGTGGCCAGACCGGCGAAGCCGGCCTCCTCCCGCATCACCTGCGCCTCCTCGAGGGCGCTGCGGCGAGCCTCCGCGACGTCCTGGGCGGGCTTGTCGTCACCGAACCCGAAGATCCCCACCAGTGGTCCTCCCGTTCGCCGCCCGCCGGTCGCGCGGCCTGCTCCAACCTACCCGGCAACCGGCCCGCGAACCGTCCCCCGGTGCGCCGGGCGCCGGTGGGCCACGTCGGCCGGCCCGGGGATCGATCGGCGCTGGTCGGCCGGCACTGGGGTTGGATGGGAACGTGCCCGCCGACGACCTGGTCCCGCTGCTCGTGGTGGGCGGGCGGGCGGCATACCGGCTCGACGGGGTGATCCACGACGGGACGGTGACCGACCTGCGACCCGCCCTCATCGCGCTGGAGCACCGGCGGCGCCCGCGCTGGGTCGTCTGGAGCGCCCGGGCGGCGTTGCTGCCCATCGTCGCGGCGGGCGGGCCGGTGGCCCGGTCCTGGGACGTCGCCGAGGCGCACCGGCTGCTCGTGGGTGGGTGGCGGGCGGACCCGGCCGTCGTGTGGGCGACGTTGCGCCGACTGCCGGTCGAGCAGATCCCGCAACCGCGCGCCGACGACCTGCTCGGCCTCGCGGCGAGCCTGCACGCCGCACCGGACGAGCGGCCCGACGACCCGATCGGACCGGACGGGCACCTGCGCGCGGAGGCGCTCACCGACGAATGGCTCTGCACCCCAAGTCGATTGGCCGGCACGCTCGACCTGCTCGAGCGGGTGGCCGGCGAGCAGCGCGAAGCGCTGGCGGCGATCGGTCCGCGCGCTCTAGCCACGGCGCACGCCGAGTCAGCGGCGGCGGTGCTGTGCCTCGAACTCGAGCGGGACGGCCTGCCGGTCGACCGCGACGCCATCGAGCGGCTCGTCGCGAAGGCCGCCGGCCCCCGCCCGCGGGACGAGGCCGACGCGGCTCGCATCCGCGCCGAGCGGGACGCCCGAGTGCTCGTCCACGCGCCCGGCCGGTCCGCCGATCTGCGCAACCCGGCGCAGGTCAAGGCGCTGCTCGCGGCCAGCGGCGTGGACGTCGCGACCACCCGCAAGTGGGTCCTGGAGCCCTATCGCGCGACGCACCCCGTCGTCGACGCGCTGTTGCGATGGCGCAAGGACGAGCGCATCGCGACGACCTACGGCTACCGCTGGCTGGACGAGCACGTCGGTCCCGACGACCGGCTGCGCGGGGCCTGGACCGCCTGCGACGGCGCGGCCGGCCGGATGACCGCCCAGGCCGGCCTGCACAACCTGCCCGCGCCGCTGCGCGAGGGCGTCGTCGCGCACGACGGCCACGTCCTGATCCGCGCCGACCTCGGCCAGATCGAGCCGCGGGTGCTGGCCGCGGTGTCCGGCGACCCGGCCTTCGCCGACGCGACCCGCGCCGACGACCTCTACGCCCCGGTGTCGGCCAAGCTCGGCGTCGACCGGCCGGTCGCCAAGGTCGCCGTGCTCGCCGCGATGTACGGCCAGCGGTCCGGCACCGCCGGCGCGGCGCTGGCCGACCTGCAGCGCGCCTACCCGGTCGCCATGCGCCTGCTCGACGACGCGTATGCCGCGGGGCTGGCCCGCCGGGCCATCCGCACCTTCGGGGGCCGGCTCATCCCGTTGCACCGGTCGCTGCCGCCGGGCACGACCTGGGCCGGCGAGCCCGGACCGGTGCCGGCGCAGACCCTCGACGCGGCCCGCGGCCGGTTCGCGCGCAACGCGGTGATCCAGGGCGCGGCCGCGGAGCTGTTCAAAGCCTGGGCGGCGACCGTGCGGCACCTGGTGCGACCGCTGGGCGGGCAGATCGTGCTGTGTCTGCACGACGAGCTGCTGGTCCACGTGCCGGTCGAGCAGGCCCGGCACGCAACGGATCTGGTCCACCAGGCGTTGGCGGACGCGGCCCGGCGCTGGCTCGGGCATGAGCGGGTGCGCTTCGTCGCCGACGTCGCCGTGGTGCGCTGCTGGGCCGATGCCAAGGGCTGAGCCGCGCGGGTCAGGGGGTGAGGGTCTGCGCGACGACCCGCGCCCACAGGGCCTGACCGGCCGCGTCGGGGTGCACCCCGTCGGGCACCATGGCCGGGGTCCCGTCGCTGGCCCACGCGGCATACACGTCGATGACCGGCCAGTGGCCGCGCGTCGCCCAGCTGCGCAGCGCCCCGACGGTCTGGGCCTGGCTGGCGGCGCCGTGACCGAACCGCGGGTTCTGCAGGGTGATCGCCGTCGGCACCGGACCGAAGCTGCGATAGACCGCCCGGAGCAGCTCGTCCACCCCGGGGACGATGGTCTGGACGCCGAGGTTGTGGCTGTGCGACAGGATGATCGCGTCCGGCCGGGTCGGGATGCACTCGGCGAGCCGGTCGAGCTGGTAGTCGGTCGTCGAGCCGGGATAGGAACAGTTCCACACCTCCAGCGCCGGACCGGAGCCGCGCACGACCGGCCGCGGGTCGTACCGGTGGGCCCGCGTCCACAGGTGCAGGCGCGTCTGCCGGTCGGCGAGCCCGGCGGTCCACAGATCGGGCCACTCCTGGCGCTCGTCCCCGGTCGAGTCGCCGAGGATGACGACGACGCTGCCCGGCTTGGCGATCGCGGCGCGGACCGCGGCCAGATCGGCCGGGGCGTCCAGCGGCGGCACCGCGGTCGTGGTCGCCGCGGTGGTGGCGCCAGCGGTGGCCGCGCCGGTCCCGGGGCCGGTGGCGGCCGGCTGTCCCGCCTGCGGTCCGGCGGCCGGGGAACTGAGCCGCAGCGTCAGGGCGATCAGCCCGGCGATCACCGCGACGACGCCGATGACGAGCAGCAGTTGCCGGTTGGCCGAGGTCGAGGTCGTCATCGGCTCAGTCTCCCCCATCGCCCCGCGGCGCCCGGCCGGGCCCCGCGGGCCCGAGGTGCCGGACGCTCAGTCCGGCAGTTGCCGCCCGCGCCGGTCGGGCAGGCCGAGGGCGGCCAGCGCGGCGATCCCGAAGGCCGCGCCGAAGACGGTGAACAGCAGTTGGTTGCCGCCACCGCCGGCAGTGCGCAGCAGCGGCACCGACAGTGGGGCCAGGATCGAGGCGATCCGCCCGAAGGCCGCCGCCGCCCCCGCTCCCGCGCCGCGCACGTCGGTCGGATAGACCTCCGGGGTCGCCGCGTAAAGCGCGCCCCACGCGCCGAGGTTGCAGAACGACAGCGCGCAGCCCCACGCGATGATCGACGCGTCGGTGCCGGCCGTGCCGAAGCCCACCGCGCTGACCGCCGATCCGAGCAGGAACAACGCGAGCGTCGAGCGGCGGCCGAGCGTCTCGATGAGATAGGCCGCCGCGGCATACCCGGGCAGCTGGGCCAGCGTGATGATGAGGGTGAACTCGAAGGACCGCACCAGCGAGAAGCCCTGCCCGACCAGCAGGGTGGGGATCCAGATGAACGCCCCGTAGTAGGAGAAGTTCACCCCGAACCAGACGATCCACAGCGCCGCGGTGCGGGAGCGCAGCTCGGCGGCCCACAGCAGCAGCGGCGACGCGGCCGGGCTGGGGAGCACGTCCGGCGAGGGCGTCGGGTCGATGTCGGCCGCCTGCTCGAAGCGGCGCACGGCCGCCTCGGCCTCGGCGATGCGGCCCCTGCGCTCGAGGAAGCGCACGCTCTCGGGCAGCCCGCGCCGGATGACGACGGCGTAGGCCGCGGGCACCAGTCCGATGACGAAGGCCCACCGCCAGCCGTCCGCAGAGGTGGGGATGACCAGGTAGCCGACCAGCGCGGCGAGGATCCAGCCGACCGCCCAGAAGGCTTCGAGAACGACGACGACGCGGCCCCGGATGCGGGCCGGCGCGAACTCGGACACCAGGGTGGAGGCGACCGGTAGCTCGGCGCCGAGGCCGAGCCCGACGACGAAGCGCAGCGCCATGAGCGCCGCCACCCCACCGACGAGCGCCGATGCGCCGGAGGCCAGTCCGTAGACCAGCAGGGTGGCGGCGAAGACGGTGCGCCGGCCGATGCGGTCGGCGAGCAGCCCGCCGACCGCTGCGCCGACGGCCATGCCGACGAAGCCGATCGAGCCGATGAGCGACAACTCCCCGGCCGACAGCGCCCACTGCTTGGCCAGCGCCGCCATGATGAACGAGATGAGCCCGACGTCCATCGCGTCCAGGGCCCAGCCGATGCCGGAGCCGAGCAGCAGCCGCCGGTGCGCGCCGGTGAACGGCAGCCGGTCGAGCCGCTCGGTGCGAGTCAGCGTGGGTGGCGACGCCACCTGCTCGGTGGCCATCGGGGTCAGCTCTGGCCGGTGACGTCGCGCAGGAAGGCCTCGACGTCGGCGCCGATCTGGTCGGCGGAGGGCAACTCGTCGGCCGGGGCGAGCAGGCTCGGGCGGTGCCGGCCGGCGGCATACGCGTCGAACTGGGTCTCCAGCCCGGTGACCAGCCCCTTGATCTCCTCGTTGTTCTCGACCTCGCGAGCCAACTGCTGGCGCACCAGGGCGGCGGCGGTCTCCAGCTCGTCCCGGGACAGGTCCAGGCCGGTGACGCCGAGGATGGCGTCCAGGCCGGTCAGCGCGGCGTCGGGGAACTCGGCCTGGGCCAGGTAGTGCGGCACGTGGACGGCGAATCCCACGGCGTCCTGGCCCTGCTCGCCGAGCCGGTATTCGAGCAGGCCGGTGAAGCTGCCGGGCACCTGGACCTTGCCGAAGACCGGCTCGACCTCGCCGATCAGCCGGCTGGACGTGGCGTGCGGGGTTGCGCCCAAGGGGCGGGTGTGCGGCACGGCCATGGGGATGCCGTGGACGCTGACGGTGAGCTTGACCCCGAGGGCCTCGACCAGACCGGTCACCGCCGCGGCCATCCGCTCCCACTGGTAGTCGGGCTCGGGCCCGGCCAGCAGCAGGAAGGGCGTCCCGGCGCGGTCGACGACCCGGTGCAGCAGCAGCGCCGGGTCCTCGTAGGAGGTCCACCGGTCGCGGTCGAAGGTCATCGCCGGCCGGCGCCCGCGGTAGTCGATGAGCTGGTCGACGTCGAACGACGCCACGACGGTGGACTCGTGGGTGCCGAGCAGGTGGCGCACCAGCAGGTCCTGGGTCTGTCCGGCGTCGACGAAGCCACCCAGGGCCGCGACGAGCACGCCGGCGCGCAGGTCGGCGACCTCGGTGTCGGTCTCGAGGCGAAAGAGGGTGCTGGGGTCCTGCACGTGCTCGTCCTTTCCTGTCTGGAGCATCGCACGGAGCAACACCGTCCGACGCGGCGACATTCCGCCCGGGCCCGGCCACGGGGTCTTCCCCGGCGGCGGCGACACCTGGGTGCTGCTGCGCGGCTCGCCCGACAGCGGCTCGCCCGACAGCGGCTCGCACACAACTGGGAGATCGTCCGGCACGGCTGACCGGGTCAGGCCGCCACGCCCGCGATGGCCCGCTCGATGCGCTTGACCGACACCGGGTATACCGTGCCGAGCCGCTGCGCGAACAGGCTGACCCGCAGTTCCTCGATCATCCAGCCGATCTCGACCACCTCAGCGGCGCCCCGGGCGGCGGGGCGCAGCCGCTCGAGCAGCCGCGCGTAGGCCGCCTCGGCGCGCAGCACCTCGTCGGTGCGGACCGCGTCGCGCCGCAGGTCGTCCGGCGCGGTGTCGAGGCGGTGCACGACGGCCCGCAGGTAGCGCTGCAGGTGCGGCAGCCGGGCCTGGCCGGCGTCGGCGACGAAGCCGGGCCGGATGAGTTCGCGCAGTTGGGCGCGGACGTCGGCGACCAGGTCGGCCACGCCCGCCGCGGGGGCGGCCCGGCCGGCGAGCCGGTCGAGTCGGGTCACCGCCTGCAGGTGCAGCGCGAGGACCGGCTCGACGAGCGAGAGGACCTGCAGCACCCGAGCGGTCGCGTGGGTGCGCACCGCGGCGAGGGCCGCGTCGAACTCGGCCCGGGTGCGTGGGACGTGCTCGACCCGCTCGGCGGTGATCGCGTCGACGGCGCAGGCCAGGGTGTCCTCGAGCAGGGCCGGCACCGAGCCGTGCGGGTTGTGCCCGAGCGCGAGCTTCTGGGCGTTGCTGAGCCGGGCCAGGACCTGCTTCCACGGCGGCACGGTCTGCAGCAGGACCAGCCGGCGCACCCCGAGCCGGTGCTCGGCCTCGGCCTCGGCGCGGGTGGGCAACACCCGCAGCGCCACCGAGTCGCCCTCGTCGACGAGGGCGGGGAAGCCCTCGACCCGGCGGCCGGCGACGGTCGCCTCGTGGGTCACCGGCACCGCCTCGATCTGCCAGCTGCGCATTCCCTGCCGGGCGATCGACGCGCCGGACGCGGCGACCTCGCTACGCACCTGGGGTGCGGCGGCCTCCTGCAGCGCGGCCAGGGACCGGCCGGTGGCGACCACGTGCCCGGGCCGGTCCTCGACGGCGAACCGCATCCGCAGGTGCGCGGGCAGCCGCTCGAGGTCCCAGTCCTGCGGGCCGACGACCACGCCGTGGGTCTCGCGCAGCACCCGCGACAGCACCTCGGTGAGCGGGCCGGCGTCGGGTCCCAGCCCGCGCTCGGCCAGGACCCGGACGGTCGAGGCGGCGTGCTCGGGCGCCGGGACGAGCAGCCGGCGGGTCGGCTTGGGCAGGGTGCGGATCAGCCCGGCGACCAGGTCCTCGCGCAAGCCGGCCACCTGCCAGTCGAATCCGTCGGCCCGCACCCGGTTGAGGACGGTCGTGGGGATGTGCACGGTGACGCCGTCGTCGGCCGACCCGGGCTCGAAGTGATAGGTCAGCGCCAGGCTGAGGTCGCCCTGCGTCCAGATCGTCGGATAGGCGTCGGCGCCGATGTCGCCGGCCTCGTCGCGGACCAACAGCTGCTCGGTCAGGGTGAGCAGGTCGGGCGTGTCCCGGCGGGCGGCCTTCCACCAGGTGTCGAAATGCCGTGCGGACACGACCGATTCGGGCAGTCGCTCGTCGTAGAAGGCGAACAGCACCTCGTCGCCGACGACGATGTCCCGGCGGCGGGTCCGCGCCTCGAGGTCGGAGAGTCGTTGCAGCAGAGCGCGGTTGTCGTGGAAGAAGTGGTGCCGGGTGGTCCAGTCGCCCTCGACGAGGGCGTGCCGGACGAACAGCTCGCGGGCCAGCGCCGGGTCGATGCGGGCCAGGCTCACGGTGCGTCCGACGACCAGCGGCACCCCGAAGAGCGTGACCCGCTCGGTCGCCACGGCCTGGCCCTGTCGGCCGGACCAGCGTGGCTCGGAGTGCTGGCGCTTGACCAGGTGCTCGCCGAGTTCCTCGGCCCAGCGCGGGTCGATGCGGGCGCAGGTGTGCGCCCACAGCCGGGTCGTCTCGACGAGTTCGCCGGCCATGGCGACGTCGGGTTGCTTGCGGAACAGCGCGGATCCCGGCGAGATCGCGAAGTGAGCGCCGCGGGCGCCGAGGTAGTCGCGGCGGATCTCGTCGCGCACCCCGACGTGGCTGAGCAGCCCGGACAGCAGCGCCCGGTGCAGGTCGTCGTGGTCGCCCTCGGCCAGCGGCCCTCCGGATCGGCGCGGGACCTCGAATCCCGCCTGTTTACAGGCCTGCCGCAGCTGAGCGACGAGGTCCTGCCACTCCCGGATCCGCAGGTAGTGCAGGTACTCCGCCTTGCACATCCGCCGGAATGCACTGCCGGACAACGCCTCCTGCTGTTGCGCGAGGTAGTCCCACAGCCGCAGGTGGGCTACGAAGTCCGAGTGCGGGTCGGCGAACCGCTGGTGGGCGGCGGCGGCCTGTTCCCTGCCCTGCTCCAACGGACGCTCGCGCGGGTCCTGGATCGACAGCGCCGCGACGACGACGAGCACCTCGCGCAGGCAGCCGAGCCGGTCGGCCTCGATGACCATCCGGGCCAGGCGGGGGTCGATCGGCAGCGCGGCGATGGTGCGCCCGAGTGCCGTGAGCCGCCGGCGCGTGTCGACTCCCCCACCCGGCGCGGAGGTGTCATCGCGTCGCGAACCGCGCTGTGCGGCATACCGATCGGGAGTGTCGAAGGCACGCAGCTCCTCGAGCAGGCGCACCCCGTCGGCGATGTTGCGGGAGTCGGGTGGCTCGACGAAGGGGAAGGCCGCGAGGTCGCCGAGCCCGAGCGAGGTCATCTGCAGGATGACCGAGGCGAGGTTGGTGCGCAGGATCTCGGGGTCGGTGAACTCCGTCCGGGAGGCCAGGTCGGCCTCGCTGTAGAGGCGGATCGCGACACCGTCGGCGAGCCGGCCGCAGCGGCCGGAGCGCTGGGTGGCGCTGGCCCGGCTGATCGGCTCGATGGGCAGCCGTTGGACCTTGGTGCGCTGGCTGTAGCGGGAGATCCGGGCGGTGCCGGTGTCGACGACGTAGCGGATGCCGGGCACGGTCAGCGAGGTCTCCGCCACGTTGGTGGCCAGCACGACGCGGCGCCCGTCGTGCGCGGCGAAGACCCGGTGCTGCTCGGCGGCGGAGAGCCGGCCGAACAGCGGCAGGATCTCGGTGTCGGGCAGCCGCAGCGCCGTCAGGGCGTCTGCGGCGTCACGGATCTCGCGTTCCCCGGAGAGGAAGACGAGGATGTCGTGAGAGGCGACCGTGTCGTGACCGGAGGCCTCGGTCCACAGCTCCTCGACGGCCTCGCAGATGCCGGTGACCTGGTCCACCTCGACCGGTGGGGCGTCGGGGCCGGCGTCGCGCAGCAGCGGGCGGTAGCGGATCTCGACCGGATAGGTGCGGCCGGACACCTCGATGATCGGAGCCGGCCGCCCGTCGGCGTCGGCGAAGTGCCGGGCGAAGCGCTCCGGGTCGATGGTCGCCGAGGTGATGACGACCTTGAGGTCGGGCCGGCGCGGCAGCAGTTGCTTGAGGTAGCCGAGGATGAAGTCGATGTTGAGGCTGCGCTCGTGGGCTTCGTCGACGACGATCGTGTCGTAGCGGCGCAGGTCTCGGTCGCGCTGCAGCTCGGCCAGCAAGATGCCGTCGGTCATGACCTTGACCAACGAGTCGCGGCTGCTGTGGTCGGTGAACCGCACCTGGTAGCCGACCACTCCGCCGAGCTCGACGCCGAGTTCCTCGGCCAGCCGCTCGGCGACGGCACGGGCCGCGATCCGGCGCGGCTGGGTGTGCCCGATGGTGCCGCGGACGCCGCGGCCCAGCTCGAGCAGGATCTTGGGCAGCTGGGTCGTCTTGCCCGACCCGGTCTCCCCCGCGACGACGACGACCTGATGGTCGCGGATCGTGGCGGCGATCTCGGCCCGGCGGGCGA
>CAZYHR010000023.1:14561-30441 GCA_964647395.1 uncultured Intrasporangiaceae bacterium
CCCGGGTAGTCGATCGGCGGCACCGACGCGGCCCGCCGGGCCCAGCGCGCCTCCCGCTGCGCCCGGTGCTGCTCGCGCTGCTCGGGGGTGGCCTGGCCGCGGCGCCGTCGGGGCGAGCCGGCCGCAGTCGGCTCACCTAGCCCTCGGCTGCGCCCCGAGCCGGTAGGTCGCCGGCGCGACCGGGGATCCCGGCCGCCGGGCGTCGCGGTCTGCTCGGGCACGCCCGCCAGGATAGATCGACGTGCGCACGCACGCCGACGGGTGAGCCCCGCGCCACGTCTGGTCACCCCAGCCGCGGCGCCGGCGGGTCAGCGCAGGGCGTCGAGGGTGACGAAGCGGTAGCCCTGGGCCCGCAGCCGGTCGATGATCCGGGGCAGCGCGTCGGCGTCGAGCGTCGTGCGGTCGGTGGGGTGGCTGCCCAGGTGCAGGAGGATGATGCCCCCCGGGCGGGTGCCCTCGACGACCCGGTCGGCGACCCGCTGGACGCTCTGCCCGCCGGCGGTGCCCTGCCACCCGAGGCTGTCGACGGTCCAGCCGACAGCGAGATAGCCGCGCTCGCCGACGATCGACCGGGTCCGCGCGTCGGACTCGCCGAACGGGAAGCGGAAGAACGGCACCGGGTCCCGGCCGGTCGCCTGCAGCACCGCCTGGCGGGTGCGGTCGAGCTGGCCCGCGACGAGGGCGTCGGACAGCTGCGGCAGGTGCGGGTGATCCCAGCTGTGGTTGCCGACCGGACCGATCCGGGACAGGTCGGCCACCAGGTCCGGGTAGTTCTGCACGAACCGTCCGGTGACGAAGAACGAGGCCGGGACGCCCTGGGCCCGCAGCGTCGCGGCGACCTTGGCCGCGCCCTCGGAGTTGGCGCCACCGTCGAAGGTCAGCGCGACAACCCGCTCCGCCGTGGGGATCCGCGCCACGATGCCGGGCGCTCGGGGCACCGGTGCTCCGGGCGGGGACGTCGTGGTCCGGGGTGGCGAGGTGGCCGGCCTAGTCGTGGGCGCCGCGGGGGGCCGCGGCAGCGCGCTCGTCGTCGTGGGCGCCGCGGGGGGCCGCGGCACCGCGCTCGTCGTCGTGACGGCCGTGGTCCGCGGCACCGCGCTCGTCGTGGCGGCGGGGGGCGCGGCGGTCGGCGTAGCGGTGCCGGCCGAGCAGGCGGCGGCCAGGACCGACGCGGCGAGGACGGCGAGCAGGTGGTGCGGTCGCGGCATACCGGAGGTTCTCACCCCGGTGGGACGCGCGGGCCGGCCGGCGGGTTGACCAGGGAGTCGAGCAGCCAGTCGCACCAGGCGAGCTCGGCCTGCTCCAGCGTCTGGCCGTAGCGCAGGGTCGCGTATGCCGCGAACGCGGCCGACCGCGGGTCCCGGACCGCCACCGGGTCGAACCCGGGCAGTTCCGCGGCCAGCGCGTCGAGCCGCTCGGCCACGTCCCGCCGCCGCTCGCGCACGAAGGCGACCGCCCGCTGCGGCTCGACCAGGTGCAGGCACCGCACCCGCAGCAGCAGTTCGTGCCGCAGCGGGCGGGTGGCCAGCGGCGCATCGAACCACGCGGTGAGTTCGCAACGACCCAGGGCCGTGATCGTGTAGCGCCGGGTGTCGCGCGGACCGGGCCCGTCGACCGTGCGCCCCCGCACCCAGCCGGCGTCCTCGAGACGGCCCAGCTCCGGATAGATCTGGCTGTGGCTCGCGGTCCAGAAGTAGCCCGGCGGGCGGGTCGGCGACCCCCGGCGCGACCCCCGCGGGCGGCTCGGCCACCGCGGCGACGGCGGTCAGGACGGGAACCACCACGACGGGAACCACGACGGTGCCGAAGGCCCCGACGGGTAGCGGCGCCGCGTCGACCCGCCCACCGCTCGCCCCGCGGTGCGGCGCTGCGCAGGTCGAGCCGGTGACGACCTTCGACATCACGGGGCCCGGCGCCGACTTCCTGTCCGCCGTCGAGCTCGGCTCCGGCCCCGACGGGGTCGTCCTGCTGCACCAGACCGACCAGCCGGCGCTCTGCGGCTGGCTGCCCTTCGCCCGCCGGCTGGCCGCGCAGGGCTCACACGTGCTGGCGTTCGACTTCTGCGGCTACGGGACCTCGGCGTGCCAGAGCTCGGGCTTCCGCGACGACCAGGTGGCCCAGGTCGTCGCCGCGGGCGCCCACCTGCGGGCCCGAGGGGCCACCCGGATCACCCTCGTCGGAGCCTCGATGGGCGGCACGGTGGCCCTGGCCGCCGCCACCGCGACCCGCGCTGACGCCGTCGTCGACCTGTCCGGCCCGGTGGTGTGGCCGCCCTACGACTCCCGCACGCTGCTCCCCACGCTGACCATGCCGGTGCTCGTCGCGGTCAACGAGGCCGACGCCCCGCGCGGCTTCGCGCAGCTGCGCGAAGCCGTCGCCGAGTCGCCCGCCCGGACCGCGCGGTTCGTCGCGGCCCCCCGGGGCACGGCTGGGACCTCGTCCTGGACCAGTCCGGGACGCCGACCGAGATCGGCCGCACGGTGCTGGCCTGGGCTGGGGGCGGGACCGGCTGACCGGCACGCCCCCGGTGCCCTCAGCCGGCCGCGGCGGCGAAGCCCTGGCGCAGGTCGGCGATGATGTCGTCGACGTGCTCGATGCCGACGCACAGCCGCACCAGGCCCGGGGTGACCCCGGCCGCCAGCCGCTCGGCGTCGCCGCCCTGGGAGTGGGTGGTCGAGGCCGGGTGGATGACCAGCGAGCGGACGTCGCCCATGTTGGCCACGTGGGAGTGCAGGGTGAGCGCCTCGACGAACCGGCGGCCGGCCTCGTGGCCGCCCGCGATCTCGAAGGCGAGGACGGCGCCGGCGCCGAGCGGGGCGTACTTGCGGGCCCGTTCGTTGCTCGGGTCGCCCGGCTTGGAGGCCCAGCGCACCGACTCGACCTGGTCGTGACCGGAGAGGAACTCGACGACCTTGGCCGTGTTGGCCAGGTGCCGCTCGATGCGCAGGCTCAGCGTCTCGATGCCCTGGGCGAGCAGGAACGCGTTGAACGGTGAGATCGCCGCGCCGATGTCACGCAGCAGTTGGACCCGGGCCTTGAGGATGTAGGCGAGGTTGGCGCCCAGCGCACCGTCGACGCCGAGGTCGCGGGCATAGACCAGGCCGTGGTAGCTCTCGTCGGGCGTGTTGTAGTTGGGGAAGCGCTGCGGATCCTTGGCGAAGTCGAAGGATCCGCCGTCGACGATGACGCCGGCGATCGAGGTGCCGTGCCCGCCGAGGTATTTCGTCGCCGAGTGCAGGACGATGTCGGCGCCCCACTCGAACGGCCGCAGGACGTAGGGGGTCGCGATGGTGTTGTCGACCACCAGCGGCACCCCCACCTCGTGGGCGACCCCGGCCACGCCCTCGATGTCGAGCACGTCGGCCTTGGGGTTGCCGATCGTCTCTCCGAAGAACGCCTTGGTGTTGTCCTTGACCGCCGCCCGCCAGGCACCCAGGTCGGCCGCGTCCGACACGAAGGACACCTCGACGCCGAGCTTGGCGAAGGTGTACTTGAGCAGGTTGGCGGTGCCGCCGTAGAGCGAGGCGCTGGCGACCACGTGGTCACCGGACTCGGCGATGTTGAGCAGCCCCAGCGTCGTCGCGGACTGCCCCGACGCGACGAGCAGCGCGCCGACGCCCCCCTCGAGCGCGGCGATCCGCTGCTCGACCGCGTCCTGGGTGGGGTTCATGATCCGGGTGTAGATGTTGCCGAAGCGCTTGAGCGCGAAAAGGTCCGCCGCGTGGTCGGAGTCCTCGAAGACGAACGAGGTGGTCTGGTAGATCGGCAGCGCCCGAGCTCCGGTGGTCGGGTCGGGCTGCTGCCCCGCGTGCACCTGACGGGTCTCGAAGCGCCAGTCCTGGCTGGGGTCACTCATGGAACGTTGCCCTCTCATGGGTCAGGGAGCCCCGCCGGGCTCCGCGCTTGCCGGTGGCCGGACGACCACCTGCCTGGTCCTCACCCGGGGCACCCCACCGCGGGTGGAGGGTTGCCGGTCAGCGAGCCGGGGCTTGACGCTGACGCTCATGACCTGGCGCGAGGATACCCCGCCACGGTATGCCGCCCGCTCACGTCTCGGATCATGGTCGCCCCGGGTCAGGTCCCGGCCGGGGCGGCCGGGGCGGAACCGCTACCGTGGGAGCCTCGTCTGACAGATGACGACAGGAGGAGCAGGACAGCTGCCCGCCGGCCCAGGGGAGGACCATCCGTGACCGAACGCCCGGACCCGACCGGCAACGATCCCTGGGCCTCGATCACCTCCGACCCCGACTGGACCGCCCCGCCGAGTCCGCCGCCGATCCCCCGGGCCCCGCGCCCGGCCGCGGCGCGGCCGGATCCGGCGCCGGCCCGGACCGCACCGCCGACCAGTCCCTGGGCGGCCGTCCCGCCGGCGGCCCCGCCGATCCCGCAGGCGCCGCCCGGGCCCCGGCCCACCGGCCGGCCCGGCCGCACCGCGGGCGGCACGGGCACCGCGGGCGGCTCAGGCACCGCGGGCGGCACGGGCACCGCGGCTGGCTCCGGCACCGCTGGTGGCGCGACCCCGAGCCCGTCGACGGCCAAAGCCTCCGGCGGCGGCCGATCAGGTGGCGGGTCGGGCCGCGGATCGGCCGGCAGCGCCAAGGGCACGACCGGGCAGGGCAGCACGACGCGGGCCTCCGGCAACGTCAGCGCCTCCTGGTCGGCCAAGCGGCGCACCGGCCGCACGGCGTCCTCCGGCACGGCGACGGTCCGGCCCGCCACGCCGGTCAAGGGGACCGGCCGGTGGGTCGCGTGGGTGATCCTGCTGGGCGTCATGATCTTCGTGCCGGCCGTCTTCGCCGGCTTCTTCGGCTCGTCCTCGGGTTCCTCCACGACGCGGACCAAGGCCACGCCGACGACCTCGACGACCCGCACCTCGGGGCCCGCCGTCCAGGCGCGACCGGTGGCCGCCACGGCGCACCCGGTGCCCACCCTGGCCGGGCCGCCCCGGGTCATCCGGCTGGAGGTCTGGACGTCGGCGACCGAGGAGATCGACGTCGACGTGCGGATCTACCGCAAGAACGAGAAGGAGGCCGGCGAGTTGGAGTACGCCCGGCTCACCGCGCCGTGGGCCATCGAGTTCGAGGCCGCGGACCTCTCCGCGATCTACGCCTCGGTCTCGACCACCTCCTACCGCTCGACCCAGCAGGTCCAGTGCCGGATGTCGGCCGACGGCGTCGTCGTGCACCAGACCCTCGGGCAGCGCCGGGCCTCGTGCGACGTCTACCTGTCCTCGCTCTACCGCGGCTGACCGCCGCGGCCCGCCGACCATTTCGCCGACCGGCAGCCGGCCGGCCCGGCGGTCAGCGACCGGCCGGAGCCGCCCGTCAGACGTGCAGTTGGGGCCGCAACGGGCGCTCGCCCTCGTCGAAGACGAGCTCGGGCCGACCGACGAGCAGCGGGTCCGGCACGCCGACGACCGCGTCGTCCTTGTCCGGGTAGTCGAAGCCGGACAGCAGCACCCGCATCGCCTCGAGGCGGGCGCGCTTCTTGTCGTTGGACTTCACGACCGTCCAGGGGGCGTCCTGGGTGTCGGTGTAGAAGAACATCGCCTCTTTGGCCTGGGTGTAGGCGTCCCACTTGTCCAGGCTGGCCAGGTCGGTCGGCGAGAGCTTCCACTGGCGCACCGGGTCGATCTTGCGGCGCTCGAAGCGGCGCAGCTGCTCGGCCCGGCCGACCGAGAACCACAGCTTGACCAGGTGGGTGCCCGAGCCGATGAGCATCCGCTCGAAGGCCGGGCACTGCCGCAGGAACTCCAGGTACTCGGCGGGGGTGCAGAAGCCCATGACCCGTTCGACGCCGGCCCGGTTGTACCAGGACCGGTCCATGAGGACGATCTCGCCGGCGCACGGCATGTGCTGCACGTAGCGCTGGAAGTACCACTGGGTCTGCTCGCGCTCGGTGGGCTTCTCCAGCGCGACGACCCGGGCCCCGCGCGGGTTGAGGTGTTCGGTGAACCGCTTGATCGCCCCGCCCTTTCCGGCGGCGTCCCGTCCCTCGAAGACGACGACGACCTTCATCCCCGAGGCCTTGACGTGCTTCTGCAGTTTGAGCAGCTCGATCTGCAGCAGCCGCTTGGTCGCCTCGTACTCCCGGACCCGCAGCTTCGAGTCGTAGGGGTAGTTGTGCCGCCAGGCCAGCGGATCGGGGTCCAGCGGCTCACCGGGGATGTAGCGGACCTTGGCGTCGTCGCCCTCCTGCTCGAGCAGCATCCGGTTGCGCAGTTCGTCCAGGGTCTGCGGGCTCGGCGTGAACGTCGAGGTCGAGAAGGTGAACTCGCCGTCATGTCCGGTCCGGCCGAGGGTCTCGGAGGGCGGCGACCCGTGCTGATGATCGGTGTCGGTCACGAACGAGGCCTCCTTGCCTGGGCGCGATACCGGGTCATGTTAAGGGCTGGCCGGGGGGTCGTCACGGGCGGAAGGTCCGTGGTTGACTGGCCGGATGGGCGACGGTGGCGATGAGGCGGTGCGCGGCGGGGTCGACGAGCAGTTGAGCCACGGTGACTACGCGCCGAGCCGGGCCTCCTGGGTGCGCGACCAGGTCGCCCAGATCGAGGCCGCGGGCGACACCGCGGTGGTCGGTGTCGAGGGCCGCTCGGTGATCCTGGTGACGATGCTCGGACGGCGCTCGGGCAAGGTGCGCAAACTGCCGGTCATGCGGGTCGAGGCCGCCGGTCGGTATGCCGCCCTCGGCAGCCTCGGGGGCGCCCCCAAGAACCCCGCCTGGGTCGGCAACCTGCGGGCCAACCCCGACGTCCTGGTCCAGGACGGCACCCGGACCATGCCGATGCGAGCCCGCGAGGTCGAGGGCGCGGAGCGGCACGCGTGGTGGGTGCGCGCCGTCGAGGCGTTCCCGGACTACGCGGCATACCAGGCGCGCACGCAGCGCCAGATCCCCATCTTCGTGCTCGAGCCCCGCTGACCCGGACCGGGCGAACTGCCCGGGAACAGGGAACAGCTCTGCGGCGTCACTAATAATGTGATATCAATTAGATGTCACATAGTGACCCCGACGGAGGATCGATGAGCACCAGCCCGACCGACAGCAACCTGTCCCCGACCCAGGACCCGATCACCCAGCCCCCGGCCAGCGCGCCGGTCGGCCACGGGGGCGCGCGAGTCACCATCGACGAGCGACCGGCGGCTGCCGTCGACGGATTCCTCGCCCTGGCCGTCGGGCTCGCCCTCATGGGCCTGGCCGTGTGGCGGATCGTCTCGCTGGCCCTCGCGGGGGTCACCGAGCCGAGCGGCACCGAGATCGCGCTCATCGTCGCCCTGATCATCGCGTCGGCCGTCGTGTTCAGCTCGGTGGTCGTCATCCAGCCCGGCGAGACCAAGGTCGTGCAGTTCTTCGGACGCTACATCGGCACGGCGCGGCGCACCGGGCTGTCGATGCTCACCCCGCTGACGACCAAGCGCAAGGTGTCGGTGCGGGTGCACAACTTCGAGACCAACGCGCTCAAGGTCAACGACGCCGACGGCAACCCGGTCGAGATCGCCGCGATCGTCGTCTGGCAGGTCGCCGACACGGCCAAGGCCAGCTTCGCCGTCGAGTCCTACCAGGACTTCGTCAAGGTGCAGTCCGAGGCCGCCCTGCGGCACGTCGCGACCAGTCACCCCTACGACGACCCGGACGGCGACGGGGAGTCGCTGCGCGGCTCCACCGACGTCGTCTCCGCTGAACTGGCCGAGGAGGTCGCCGAGCGCATCCAGGTCGCCGGCGTGGAGATTCTCGAGGTCCGGATCAGCCACCTGGCCTATGCGCCCGAGATCGCCCAGGCGATGCTGCAGCGCCAGCAGGCCTCGGCCATCGTCGCGGCCCGCTCGCGCATCGTCGACGGCGCGGTGGGCATGGTCGAGATGGCCCTGGGCCGGCTCGAGGACGAGTCGATCGTCGAACTCGACGACGAGCGCAAGGCGGCCATGGTGTCCAACCTGCTGGTCGTGCTGTGCAGCGAGGCCAAGGCCTCCCCCGTCGTCAACGCCGGCAGCCTCTACCACTGACCCGTGGCCGAGGACAGCGCGCCCGCGCGGCCCGAGCGCAAGCCGGTGCTGCTGCGGCTCGACCCCGCCGTGCATGCGGCGCTGGTGCGCTGGGCCGACGACGAGTTGCGCAGTGTCAACGCCCAGGTCGAGATGGTGCTGCGCCGGGCGCTCAAGCAGGCCGGCCGGCTGCCCCGGGACGCCGGCCCGCTGCCACGTCGGGGTCGACCGCCGGCCTGACCTGGCCGCCTGACCTGGCCGCCCGCTCCGGCCCACTCCGAAGGCACCCGAGGCGGGCACCCGACGAGGGCGCCCCCGATCCGGGAGCGCCCTCGCGCGGTGGCCGAGCGGCCGCGCTACCTCGTGCTCGCCTCGACCTTCTTGGCGTGCTGGAAGCCCAGGACGGTCAGCACGAGCATGACCGCGGCTCCGACGAAGCAGAAGATCGCGGCATACCCGGCGATCTTGCCCATCATCCCGAAGGCGTAGGCGTAGAGCAGCAGACCGCGCAGGGTGGACCCCATGAACAGGCTCTCGCGCAGGTCCATGAGCTTCTTGGTCTCCGGGGCGTCCGGGGCGTTGCGCTGGGCCGCGAGCGCCTGGCTGCTGATCTCCGAGTAGGTCTTGCCACCGGAGGACTCGTTCATGTGCTCGAGGATGAAGTAGTCGGCGTAGGCCTTGGCCTGGTCGCCGGTCTCCATGGGCTGCCCGGAGTACTGACCGAGGTGGTCCTTCATCTCCTGGGTGGTCAGGGCAGCGGCGGGCGGCATGGTGATGTGCTGGTCGAGCAACTGCTCCTTGACGTTCTGGCCGACGAAGTTGCTCGCCCAGGCGAGCAGTCCGCCGGCGACCAGCAGGACCGCGGCCATGATCAGGCCGGTCCATGAGATCAGCTTGTCGAGAGTCTTGCGCATCGTTTCCTCTTCTGTAGACCGGCGTGTGACCGGGCTCCCCCGGCCCTTGACACGCTCCCGCATTATTTACAGATCAACTATCCGGGATGCGGCCGACGGCCACGGGGCAGAAGGTCCCGCGCCGGCCGATGACCTGGGTCACACCCGGGGTCTTGACAGCCGGGACGGTCCGGGGCAGGGTTGGGGCAGCGAGCTGTAAACGTTTACCGGATGGTGCAGCCGGCCCTGCCCGACCCGCCGACCCCGAGGACACCGATGTCCGAACGACCCACGATCACCGAGGTGGCCGAGCGCGCCGGCGTGTCGATCGCCTCGGTGTCGCGGGTGCTCAACGGGATCCCGGTGCGCACCGCGACCGCCGAGCGGGTCCGGGCCGCGGCGGCCGAACTCGGTTACGTGCCGATGGCCAGCGGCCGCGCGCTGCGGCACGGCGCCACCCTGCAGGTCGCCTTCGCCGTCGACGATCTGGCCAACCCGGTCTACGCGCAGATGATGCGCGGCGTCGAGGCCGGCCTGAGCGGGTCGGGGGCCCGGCTGCTCGTGGCCTCGACGGGCAGCGACCCCGACGACCTCGTCGACCTCGTGGCCGGCCTGGGGCGCGGCTACGCCGACGGGCTGGTCATCAGCCCGCTGCGCCCGACCGAGCCGCTGGTCGCGGCCCTGACGTCGGCGCCGGTGCCGGTCGTCGTCATCGGCCGGATCCCCGCCGAGTCGACGGTGGATTCGGTGCGCACCGACTCCGAACTGGGGGTCCGGCTCGCGGTCGAGCACCTGGTCACCACCGGCCGGCGGCGCATCGCCTTCGTCAACGGCCCGGCCGACACGACGCCCGGCCGGGCCCGGCTGGCCGGCTTCCGCGCGGGCCTGGCCGATTGGGCCGAGACCGGGGTGCGCGGCCGCGCCGCCTGGCAGGTCGAGGTCGGCGGCTTCACGGTGGGTCACGGCGAGCAGGGCTGGCAGCGGATCGCCGCCCTGGCCCGCGGCGACCGGCCCGATGCCGTCATCGCCGCCAACGACCTGCTCGCGCTCGGCGTCATCCGCGGCGCCGCCCGGGCCGGCATGCGGGTGCCGCTCGACGTCGCGGTGGTCGGCGTCGACGACATCGAGATCGCGGCCGTCTTCAACCCCTCGCTGACCACCGTGTCGCTCGGCGCCCAGGAGCGCGGCCGGCTCGCGGCGCGGATGCTCGTGGACCGGATGCGCCGTCCCCATGACCCGGCCCGGCACGTCACCGTCGCACCTCGGCTCGTGGTCCGCGAGTCCACCGCGCTGCAGGCGCTCGCCTCGCCGGCCCCGATCGTTGGCGGCCGATGACCACCGTCGCCGAGGTCGCCCGGCGCCCGCGCAACGCCCGGGCCAGGCAGCAGCGTCGCGAGGCGATCGCCCTGGTCGTGCCCTCGCTGGTCCCGGTCCTGGTGCTCAGCGTCTTCCCGCTGCTGCAGGGCATCTGGTACGCCTTCACCGACGCGTCGCTGCGCCGCAACGCCGAGACCGCCTTCGTCGGCCTCGACAACTTCGCCCGGCTGGCCGGCGACTCGATGTTCTGGTCGTCCTTCCAGATCGGACTCGTCTGGGCCACCTCGGTGACCGTCATGCAGCTGCTGCTCTCGCTCGGGCTGGCGCTGCTGCTCAACTCCGAGCTCCGGTTCCGTTCGCTGACCAGGCTGTTGGCGCTCATCCCGTGGGCCATGCCGCCGGTCGTCATCGCCATCATGTGGACGATGATCTACACCCCCAACGGGGGCCCGCTCAACGCCTTCCTCGGCGCCATCGGGCTGCCCAGCAACACCAACTGGCTGGGCAACTTCGACACCGCGCTGCCGGCGGTCATCGTCGTCGGCATCTGGCTGGGCATGCCGCAGACGACGGTCACCCTGCTGGCCGGGCTGCAACAGATCCCCGTCGAACTGCACGAGGCGGCCGCCGTCGACGGGGCCTCGGCCCGGCAACGGTTCTGGGCGGTGACCATGCCGTCGCTGCGCCCCATCGTCGCCTCGATCACGTCGCTGAACTTCATCTGGAACTTCAACTCCTTCGGCCTGGTCTACGTCATGACCGAGGGCGGGCCGGGCGGCCGGACCATGCTGCCGATGCTGTTCACCTACATCGAGGCGTTCAAGAACCGCAACCTCGGGTATGCCGCGGCCATGGGCGTCGTGCTGGTGATCATCGTCGTCGCGCTGCTGGCGGGCTACCTGCGCTCGCAGTTCCGCAAGGAGGTCGCCTGACCATGGGCCGGACCCGCGGACTGGCCAGGATCGCGCAGTATGCCGCGCTCGCGGCATACATCGTCTTCCTCGGCTTCCCGCTGCTGTGGCTGGTCTCGGCGTCGGTCAAGTCGTCGCGCGAGCTGGCCTCGCTGCAGCTCAACCTCATTCCGCAGGAACTGCACCTGGACAACTTCGCGGTGGCCCTGGAGAAGCAGGGGCTGACCCAGTCGGCGCTCAACAGCTTCGTCGTCGCCATCGCCTCGACCGTCCTGGTCGTCGTGCTGTCGTTGCCGGCGTCCTATGCGCTGGCCCGCTTCAAGGGGGCGCTGCGGGCGGCCGGCATCGGCTGGATCCTGGTCAGCCAGGTCTTCCCGGTCATCCTCATCATCATCCCGTTGTTCCTCATCCTGCGGGACCTGCGCCTGGTCGACACCCTGCTCGGGCTGATCCTCGTCTACACCGTGTTCACCCTGCCCTTCGCGCTGTGGATGATGCAGGGCTTCGTCGCCAACATCCCGCTCGAGCTCGAGGAGGCCGCCGCCATCGACGGTGCGAGCCGCTGGCAGACCCTGCGCCGGGTGGTCTTCCCGCTGCTCATGCCCGGCATCGTCGCCACCGCGATGTTCGCCTTCGTCGCCGCCTGGAACGAGTTCTTCTTCGCCCTGGTGCTCATCCAGTCCCCCGAGCACTACACCCTGCCGATCACCCTGAAGATGTTCGTCGGCGGCGAGGGCAAGGTCGAACTCGGGCCGCTGGCCGCCGGATCGGTGCTGGCCACGATCCCCTCGCTCATCGTCTTCTCCATCCTGCAACGCCGGCTCACCGGCGGCCTGCTCGCCGGCTCGGTCAAAGGCTGAGCCACCCACCCGCAGTCCCACCACACGAAGGAGCACCTCATGGCACGACGAAGCATCCTGCTGGTGGCCGCGGTCGCCACGGCGGCCCTGGCCGCGTGCAGCCAGGGGTCGGCGACGACCGGGCAGCCCGGTGCGACGACCGGGGGCGGCACGGCCGCGCCGGTCACCCTGCGCTTCCAGTCGCTGTCCGACCAGCCGGCGGCGGTCGCGGCGGTCAAGAAGATCGTCGACGGCTGGAACACCGCCAACCCGAGCATCAAGGTCGAGATCGTCCAGGCCGGCTGGGACGGCATCTACGACAAGCTGGTCACCCAGTTCAACGGCAAGGCGGCGCCGGACATCATCCACTACGAGGCGGCCAGCATCGTGCCGTTCGCCCGGGACGGCTATCTGGCCGACCTGACCGGCAAGATCGACGCCGGCGTCAAGAGCGACATCATGGAGGGGGTCTGGAAATCGGTCACCGTCGACAACAAGATCGTCGGCGTCCCCACCGAGTTGCAGACCTATGTCGTGTTCGCCAACAAGAAGCTGCTCACCGACGCCGGGGTGACCATCCCGACCGGCGACTCGATGTCGATGGACGAGTTCCGCGACCTCGCCAAGCGGACCACCAAGCCCAACCAGTTCGGGGTGGCCTGGGGCCTGAAGAGCCCGACCGCGACGATGATGGGCCTGGGTCTGGCCAACGGTGGGACGTTCTTCGAGGGCTCCGGCAAGCAGGCCAGGATCAACGTCCGGGACAACGAGATCGCGCTGCCCAAGCTGGTCAAGGACATGGCCTACACCGACCGGTCGATCGACCCGGTGTCGTTGACCCAGACCGGGTCCCAGGCGCTGGCCTCGTTCTACGCCGGCAAGGCGGCGATGACCGTGCAGGGCTCCTTCCAGGCGGCCAACATCGTCAAGAACGCCCCGGCCGGGATGGAGTGGGTCGAGCTGCCGCCGCTCAAGGGATCCGCCGGCACCGCCCAGGCGGCGAACCCGCAGACGCTGTCGGTCAACGCCGACTCCGCCCACATCGACGCGGCCGCCAAGTTCATCAACTACTTCGCCGGGGCCGACAACCTCGCCGCGCTCAACGAGGCCGACGCGCTCATCCCGCCCTCGAAGAAGGCGCAGGACCTCATCCTGGCCAAGACCGGCGGCCAGCACGGCTGGGACATGACGATCAAGTCCGCGCAGGGCCTGACCGCGGCACCGTTCATGACCGTCGACGCCTACACCCAGTGGAAGGACACCATCGCCACGCCGGCCTTCCAGAAGTACCTGGCCAACCAGATCGACGACGCGCAGCTCAAGACCGAGCTGACCGACGGGTTCGCCCAGGTCAACCGCTGACACCTGCACAGCAGGCCGGCGGCGTGGGACAGGTGCGCCCCCGCCGCCGGCTCCGGACGGAAGGCGACACGATGCACGGGCTCGCAGACGGGATCGTCGGCGTCGTCGTCGGCAGCGCGGTCGGCGACGCTCTCGGCGGTGCGACCGAGGGCTACTCCCCCGCGCAGATCCGCGACCGCCATGGTGGCGAGGTCACCGGGATCGTCCCGCCGTGGCACCCCGACTGGGCCACGGCGCGCCCGATCGCGCCCTATCACAAGGGCGACGGGCACGTCACCGACGACACCCTGATGACCCGGGTGCTCATCGAGGCGTATGCCGCCCGCCGGGGCCACCTGGACGCCTTCGCCATGGCGGAGGAGGTCGTCCCGCGACTCATCGGTGACCCGGTCTGGATCCCCGAGCTGGAGCGGGAGGCGATCCTGCTGCAGCGGGTCTTCCTGGCCGAGAAGTGGATCGTGGCCCGGCTGCACTACGGGCACGTCGACCCGCGGGAGGCCGGGGTGGGCAACATCGTCAACTGCGGGGCGGCCATGTACGTGGCCCCCGTGGGGGCGGTCAACGCGGGAGACCCGGAGGCGGCCTATGCCGAGGCCATCGACCTCACCGGAGCCCATCAGTCCAGCTACGGCCGGGAGGCTGCCGGGGTGCTGGCCGCGGCGGTCGCCGCCGCCCTGGCCCCGGGCGCAACCGCGCAGCAGGTCATCGACGCCTGCCTGCGGGTCGCCCACGACGGCACCCGCGAGGCCATCGACGCGGTAGCCACGGCGGCGGAGAAGCACCGGGGGGCAACGGATCTCGGGGCCCGGCTGCGCGATGCCGTGCGACCCCTCGACACCGTGGGTGACGACTACCGCGCGCCCGCACCCGACGCCCGGCGCCCGTCGCGGACCAAGTCCATCGAGGAACTGCCGATCGCCCTCGGCCTGGTGCTGGCGCACGACGCCGACTTCCGGCCGGCGGTCCTCGGGGCGGTCAACTACGGCCGGGACGCCGACTCGATCGCCAGCATGACCGGGGCCGTGTGCGGCGGGCTGGGCGGAGCGACGGGCATCCCCGCCGAGTGGGTCGGCGCGATAGCGCGAGCCAGCGGGAGGGGTCTGGTGGCGGCCGGTGAGCGGCTGGCGCAGGTCGCCCGGAGCATCCTCGAGAACGACCTGCGCCGCGCGACCGAGCGCTGCGCGACCCTCGAGGCGCTGCTGGGCGGGAGCCGGGCGCGGTGACCCGACTGACCTGGGTGCAGCCGGAGGACCTGCTGGCCCACGCCCTGGTGCAGGCGCGCGCCGACGACGTCGAGGCCGCCGACCTGGCCGAGCAGTGGCGCGCCGCCGGCGGGTCGCTGCCGGCACCGGTCAGTGGCGCGGGGCCGACACCGGCGACCCCGGGCCTGCGGCTGCTCGCGACCCGGCTGCTCGACGAGATCGACCGCCGCACCGAGTTGGTCCTCGACGCCCGGGCCGAGCGGCTCGACCCGGCCCGGTTCAACGAACCGCCCCGGCTGCCAACGGTGTCCGCCGAGCGGCTCGCCGACCGCATCCACGGAGCCTGGGCCGGCCGAGCAGCCGGGTGCCTGCTGGGCAAACCCGTGGAGAAGATCCCCCGGGAGGGCATCCGCGAGATCGCCGAGGCGACCATGGGCTGGCCGATCAGCGGCTACTTCACGGCGGTCGGCCTGCCGCAGCAGGTGGCCGACCGGTGGCCGTGGAACCGGCGCAGCGCTCCGAACAGCCTGCGCGAGAACATCGCCGGGATGCCCGAGGACGACGACCTCAACTTCGCCATCCTCGCGCTGCGTCTGCTCGAGCGGCACGGCGAGGCCCTGACGGCCGAGGACGTCGCGCAGGCGTGGCTGGACAACCTGCCGGCCGGCCGGGTCTTCACCGCCGAGCGGATCGCCTACCGCAACCTGCTGCTGGGCCTGACCCCGCCGCAGACGGCTCGACGCACCAATCCCTTCCGGGAGTGGATCGGGGCGCTGATCCGCACCGACGTCTATGGCTGGACCCATCCCGGCGACCTCGCCGCCGCGGCGCGACTGGCCGGGCAGGACGGCCTGGTCAGCCACACCGGGGCCGGCCTGGACGGCGCCCGGTACGCCGCGGCGCTCGGCGCCGCCGCGGTCGTCGCCCCGGACGTGGACACGGTCCTCGACGCCGCGGCCCGGGTGCTCCCCTCGGGTGCCCTGGCCGACGCGGTGGCTCTCGGCACCCGGCTGGGTCGGGCGGCCCGGGGCCACGCCGACCGGTCGGCCGCCCGCCTCGACGCGGACCTCGACATCCTGCACGCGGCCTACGGCGACCGGCACTGGGTGCACGTGCTGCCCAACGCCGCGACCATCGCCTATGCCCTCGCCGCCGGCGGCGGGGCGCTCGGCCCGAGCAGTTGCGCCGCCGTCGCAGCCGGCTGGGACACCGACTCCGTGGGGGCGACGGTGGGCGGGGTGTGCGGGGCGCTGGCCGGGCACTCGGGGCTCGATCCGGCCTGGATCGGCCCGCTGGACAACCGGATCGCCACCAGCCTGCCCGGCCCGCCGAGCGCGGCGATCGACGACCTGGCCCGGCGCACCCTGCTGCTGGCCC
>CAZYHR010000023.1:30451-32547 GCA_964647395.1 uncultured Intrasporangiaceae bacterium
GGACGTGACCGGACCGCTTGGCTTCGACCCGCTGGTGCCGCGCCCGCTCGACCGACCCACCACGGTCCCGCTCGAGCCGGGCGCCGACCTCACGCCGCTCGACGGCGCCAAGATCTTCGCGGCTCCGGACGACCCGGCGCAGTGGCCGCGGTGGCGCGAGGTGCTGCACCGGTGGCGGGCGCAGGCGCGGGAGCGGGCGGCATACGACGACTCGCTCTATCGCCGGGACGACCTGCGCTGGACCCGGGGGTGCGTCGTCGTCAGCCAGGTGTGGCTCTGGGACGAACTGCTCTACGACTGGGACACCGGGCAGTTCACCCCGGACCGACTGCTCGACGACGCCCTCGCCCGGCTGGGTGGCTTCGACGGGGTCGTGCTGTGGCACGCCTATCCGGTCATCGGCGTCGACGAGCGCAACCAGTGGGACCACTACCGGCTGGTGCCCGGGCTGCGGGGCCTGGTGGACCGGCTGCACGAGCGCGGCGTGCGGGTGTTCGTCGACTACAACCCGTGGGACGTCGGCACCCGGCGAGCCCGGTCCGACATCGACGAACTCGCCTGCCTGGTAGCCGAGCTCGACGTCGACGGGGTCTTCCTCGACACCCTCAAGGAGGGCGGTGACGAGCTGTTGCAGCGCCTGCGGGAGGCCCGCACCGGGGTCGCCGTCGAGGGCGAGTCGACCTTGCCGCTGGCCCGGATCGCCGATCACCCGATGTCCTGGGCGCAGTGGTTCGCCGACTCGCCCGTCCCGGGGGTGGTCCGGGCCCGGTGGTACGAACAGCGGCACCGGTTGCACACCGTGCGGCGGTGGCACCGGGACCACAGCGAGGAGGTGCAGTCCGCCTGGCTCAACGGCATCGGGGTGTTCGCCTGGGAGGTGGTCTTCGGCGCCTGGGTCGGGTGGGGAGCCCGGGACGCGGCGCTGTTGCGGCGGCTGGCGCTGGTGCACCGCCGCCTGCCCGACCTGCTCGCCGAGGGGTCCTGGACACCGCTGGTCGACCTGGGCCCCGAGGCCGCTGCCGCGGGGGTGCACGGGTCGGTCTTCGCCGGGGTCGAGGGCGAGTTGCTCGCGCTGGTCAACCGGTCCGACGCCGATCACCGGGTCGCGGTCGACGCCTGGTGCGGTGCCGGGGCGACCGACGTCTGGGCCGGCGCCCCGGTGACCGAGCGGGTGGTCACCGTGCCGGCCCGCGGCATCGGCGGCGTCTGGCGCCCTGCTGACGGCCGGCCGGCGCAGTGGCTCGACGCGCAGCCGATCTCACTGCCGGGCAACGACTTCCAACATCGTCGGGCGCGACGGGTCAGGCCGGCTCGCAGCCTCGGGAGCCCTCCCGCCGAGGGGACCGTCGTGGTGCCGGCCGGCGAGCACGTCCTCACCGTGCGCTACCGGTGCCGGGAGACCGGCATGTACCAGGGCGCGGCCTTCGTCGACGAGTGGAAGCCGCTGCCGCCGCGGCTGCATGACTTCCGGACGCTGCAGCGGGTGGCGCTGCTCGAGCGGCCGGTCGCGGTCGCGACCGGTGAGGTCACCGCCGCCGAATTCGCCGCGTTCGTCGGGGCCACCGGGCACCGGCCCCGGATCGTCGCCGGCGAGCCACCGTGGTGGGCCGGCGGGACGGCGCCGTTCGGTGCCGACGGGCCGGCCGTCGAGGTCGATCTCGAGGACGCCCGCGCGTATGCCGCGTGGCGGGGCGCGCGGCTGCCCACCGAGGACGAGTGGCAGCTCGCGGTGTCGGCCGGCGCGGGACGGGTCCGGCCCGCGGTCTGGAACCTCACCGAGAGCGAGCACTCCGATGGCAGAAGCCGATTCGTTATGCTCAAGGGTGGGTCCGACTTCACGGCCGAGGGCAGCGACTGGTATTTCGACGGCGGGGTGCGGGCTGCCGACCACGCCGCGAAGTATCTGGTGCCGGGGTCGGGTCTGGCCCGGTCGCGCTGGATCGGCTTCCGGATCGCGTGGGACCTCCCGGAGGGCTGAGCCCGTCGATCCCCGGCGCGCCGGGTCGAGGTGCCCGGTGCTCAGGCGGGCCTCGCGGACCGCTCAGGCGGGCCGGGCGGACCGCTCGGCCGGGGCCGGGCGGGCCGGCGCGGTCAGG
>CAZYHR010000024.1:0-31810 GCA_964647395.1 uncultured Intrasporangiaceae bacterium
CGAGGCGGTGGAGGAGCGCCAGGTGTCCGGCGAGGGTGAGCCGCGCAAGCTGCCGCTGCCGGTCCTGGTCGCCGCGACCCAGAACCCCGTCGAATACGAGGGCACCTGCCCCCTGCCCGAGGCCCAACTCGACCGGTTCCTGCTCAAGGTCGTGCTGCCGGTGCCGCCGCGCGACGACGAGATCGAGGTCGTCACCCGGCATGCCCAGGGTTTCGACCCGCGCAACCTCGAGGCAGCCGGCATCCGGGCGGTCGCCAACCCGGACGACCTCGCCGCGGGGGCCGACGCGGTCAAGCGGGTCACCGTGAGCCGCGAGGTCGCGGCATACATCGTCGACATCGCCCGGGCCACCCGGCAGTCGCCCTCGCTCGCCCTCGGGGTCAGCCCGCGTGGTGCGACCGCGCTGCTGGCGACCAGCCGGGCCTGGGCCTGGATGAGCGGTCGGGGTTTCGTCACCCCTGACGACGTCAAGGCCCTCGCGCACGCGACGCTGGCCCACCGGCTGACCCTGCGGCCCGAGGCCGAGCTCGAAGGGGTCGGGGTGGCCTCGGTCCTGCAGAGCGCCATCGCCTCGGTGCCGGTCCCCCGCTGACCGATGGCCGTCAGCGGGCTGCTGCCCCTCCTCGTGCTTGTCGGCGCGGTCGCGGTCGTCCTCGACCCCAGCCGGCGCACGGTCATGCTCTGGGTGCTGGTCTGCCTCGCCCTGGTCATCATCGACCTGCTGCTCGCCGTGTCCCCCAAACGTCTTGTGCTGCACCGCGAGCCGACCTCCCCGGTGCGACTCGGCGAGGCCACCTCGACCGGGCTGCTGGTCACCAACCCGACGCGGCGTCGGGTGCACGGGCGGCTGCGCGACGCCTGGCAGCCGTCCGCCGGCCCGCGCCGCGACCGGCACAAGCTCTCGGTCAGGGGCGGCGAACGGCGTCGGTTCACCACCGCGTTGACCCCGACCCGCCGCGGCGACCGGCTCGCCGATCGGGTGACGATCCGCTCGTTCGGGCCGCTGCGGCTCGCGGCCCGGCAGCGGTCCGTCGAGGTGCCGGGGGTGGTCCGGGCGCTGCCGCCGTTCGAGTCGCGCAAGCATCTGCCGTCCCGGCTGGCCAGTCTGCGCCAGCTCGACGGGCGCTCGGCGGTGCGGGTCCGCGGGCAGGGCACCGAGTTCGACTCGCTGCGCGACTACGTCGAGGGCGACGACGTGCGCTCGATCGACTGGCGGGCCACGGCCCGCCGGCGCAGCGTCGTCGTGCGCACCTGGCAGCCCGAGCGCGACCGCAGGGTCATCCTCATGCTCGACACCTCGCGCACCTCCGCGGCGCGCATCGGCGACCAGCCGCGGCTCGACGCGGCGATGGATGCCGCGCTGCTGCTCGCGGCGCTGGCCTCGCGGGCCGGTGACCGGGTCGACTTCCTGGCCGGCGACCGCTGGATCCGCACCCGGGTCTCCGCCGCCGCCAACCGGACCACGCTGCTCGGCGAACTGGTCCAGGCGATGGCGCCGCTCGAGCCGGCCCTGCTCGAGGCCTCATGGCCGGTGCTCGCCTCCGCGGTCACCGACATCACCCGGCGCCGGGCCCTCGTGGTGCTGCTGACGCCGCTGGAGCCGGCCGCGATCCAGGAGTCGCTGCTGCCCACCCTCGCGACGCTGACCCATCACCACCGGGTGGTCATCGCCTCGGTCGCCGACCCGGCGCTGCCCGAGCTGGCCGCCACCCGCACCTCGACCACCGACGTGTATGCCGCAGCGGCCGCCGAACGCTCGCTGGCGCTGCGGGAGCGCACCGCCGCGGTGTTGCGCCGGATGGGCGTCACCGTCATCGACGCCGCCCCCGAGCAACTGCCTCCGCGGCTGGCCGACCACTACCTGTGGCTCAAGGCCGAGGGGCTGCTGTGAGGCTGCCGCGCCGGCTCGGCCGGCTCGGCCGGCCGGGCGGACGCTGGAGGACCCCTGGACCGACCGGTCGCGCGTCCGGACGGCCCAGGGGCCCGATGGGTTGGCCGACGGCCGGGGGGATGGCCGTCGACAGGTGCCGCAGTCAGGCAGGGAGCTGATCCGCGGCGGGGGGAGACGGACCGTCCGGCGGCCGCCCGGCGCGCCCCCTCGGTGCGCCAGGTCGGTCCGGACGGACGCTTCAGGCCGACAGCGCGACGGCCTCGGGACCGGCGGCGGCGACGAAGTGGGTGATGCTGGACACCCGGTCGCGCAGCGCGGGGATGTCCAGGTAGCCGAACGGCGCGGCGTGCGCACCGAGCGCCTGGGCCAGACCGGAGATCCGGGCGGCACAGTCGTCGAGTTGCTCGTCAAGGTGCGGCAACACCTCGTCGAGGACGTCGTCGGCGTGATAGCGCTCGACCATCTCGCGCCAGGTGCCGACGGTCATCCCGAGCACCCGGATCGCGACCGCGGCCTCGTGCAGGGCCGCTCCGCGGCTGCGCTCGGCGTCGCGCGCGATGGCGTCGAGGTCCGCCGACAGCAGCCGCACCAGGGCGGCGACCCCGGCCTCGGTGGCCCGCTCGTCCTCGCGACCGGCGGCGGCGCCGCACAGCCAGTGCCCCAGCGCCTCGGCGTGGCGGCGGGCCAGGCCGATCCGGATGCTCAGCGCCACCCGGCGGGCCAGCACCTCCTGCGCCTCGTTGGCCAGCGCGAGCCGTCCGGTGACGTCCACGCACTTGGCGGTCAGCGCCCCGGCCGCCCCGTTGGTCTGCCGCTCGGCCGCGGCCAGCCCCTGGACGATCCGCGCCGCACGCGGCAGCACCCCGCGCAGCTGCTGGGCTTCGGCGTGGGTCTGGGCGATCTGGCTCCGCAGCCCGGCCGGCAGTGGCGCCAGGCCACCGCACCGCTCGGCGAGGTCGGCCAGGCCGGCCCCGAGTTCGTGGACGCTCTCCAGCGCGAAGCCGATCCCCCGCGGGACCGTGACGGGCACCGGCGTCTGCTGCCTGGTCGACTCCAGGTCCAGCATCGCCTCCTGGTAGGGCAGGTAGCCCAGGTGGCCCACCGCGCGGATCCCCTCGAGGATCGCGCCGGCGCCCTTGAGGGCCGCCTCGGCGGGGTCGGCGCCGTGCTCGAGCGCGTCCCGCTCGACAGCACGAGCGGTGGCGTAGACCGTCTCGACCCGCTCGAGCAGCGCCCCCTGGGTCGGCGCGGTCTGCACCACGACGAAGCCGTCCGGGCCGGGCACGATCGAGGTGAGCGTCCAGTAGGAGCTCCCGTCGCCGGCCAGGTCGTGGACGTAACCGGCCGCCGGCTCGCCGTCGGCCAGCAGGTCGCCCAGCAGCTTGAACAGGCCCAGCGGCATCTCCGGGTGACGCAGCACCGTCGGGTGCGCCCCGACCAGTTCCTCCCGCGAGCGCCGAGCCAGGCCCGCGAACGTCGAGTTGACCTGCAGGATGCGGCCGTCCCGGCCGGCGGTGGCCACCGCCACAGCGGTGGCGCCCAACCCGTGGTCGGCACCGGTCGGAGCCACCAGGGCCCGATGAGAACGCGAGGTCGCGAAGAACGACATGTCAAACCCCCGAAAAAGTGATCCCCCGAGAGACCCCCCGGTCCCTCACAGCGGTGACAGTAGACCACCCGACGACGACGCGGTGGGATTTCCGCGAAATCGCCGGCGCGCGGGCGCCCGGCTGCCGGGCGTTCGGGGCCGAGTCCTGCGCCCCGGCGGGACCGCCGGCGACGTCGTCAACCCAGGACCGGGGCCGTGTCACCGCGGTCGGCGGCGCCGACGTCGCCGCTCTCGCCGCGCAGGACGGCATAGCGGCCCAGGGTGAAGACGTAGACGAGGAAGCCGGCCTCGGCGAGCAGGCCGATGCCGATGCGGGCCCAGGTGGGCAGCGGCGAGGGGGTGACGAAGGCCTCGATCAGCCCGGAGATGAACAGCACGACGATCAGCCCGAGCACGATGCTCATCGACGAGCGGCCCTCCTGGGCCAGCGAGGCCAACCGCGACCGGGGACCGGGCTCGATCCACGACCAGAACAGCCGCAACCCCACCCCGGCGGCGACGAACACGGCGGTCAGCTCGAGCAGCCCGTGCGGCAGGATCAGCCCGAAGAACAGGTCGGCCCGGTCGTGGCGCCACATGATGGCCCCGATGACGGCGACGTTGACGATGTTGTTCCACAGCACCATGACGACCGGGAAACCGAGCACCCCCAGCGCGATGCACAGCGCCGCGACCCACGCGTTGTTGGTCCACACCCGGAACGCGAACGAGCCGGCCGCATACTGCGTGTAGTAGTCCGCGAAGTCGTGCTCGACCAACTGCTTGATCTCGGCCGGGGACGCCAGCGACGACTCCAGGTGCGGGTTGGCGACGAACCACCAGCCGATGACGAAGGCCAGCGCCACGTTGACCAGCGCCGTGGCGATCCACCAGCGCCGCAGCCGGTACAGGGCGGCCGGGAAGGTCCGCAGGAAGAACTGGCCCACGTCCGACCAGGACACCGTCCGAGCGCCCACCGACCGGGTCCGGGCACGCACCAACAGGGTGCTGAGCTGGGCGACGATCGAGGGCTCGGGGCAGGTGCTGCGGATCTCCGACAGGTGGGTCGCCACGCGCTGATAGAGGTCGAGCAGTTCGTCGGCGTCCGCGCCGGACAGCGTCCCCCGGCGACGCACCAGCTCGTCCAGCCGGCTCCACTCGTGCGAGTGCGCGGCGACGAAGGCGTCCAGATCCACAGGGAAGACTGTATGCCGTCGGCCCGCCCCGGGCGCCCGGGGCGCCGCTGAACTAGGCTGCCCGGCATACCGGTCAAGGGGGTGAGGCATGAGCGACAGCGCGTTCGCGACGATCGGGGTCGGCGAGGACGACCTGGTGACCGGCGAGGCGGTCGCCCTCGACCTGCCGGCCGCGTCCGTGGGGTTGCGGATCCTCGCGGGCTTCCTCGACCTGATCATCGTCATGACCGCGCTGTGGTTCGTCATGATGGGCGCCGCCTTCATCACGGCTCAGACCGACGACGCGGTGATGACCGCGACCATGCTGCTGGGCTATATCGCGGTCATGGTCGGCTACCCGGTGGCCATGGAGACGCTGACCAAGGGACGCACGGTCGGCAAGCTGGCCGCGGGCCTGCGGGTGCTGCGTGACGACGGCGGCCCGGTGACCTTCCGGCACGCGCTGACCCGGGGCCTGGTCGGCGTGCCGGAGAAGTGGATGCTCTACGGCCTGCCCGCGATCGTCGCCTGCGTGTTGAGCCAGCGCGGCAAGCGGCTCGGCGACATGGCCGCCGGCACCATCGTCGTGCGCGAGCGGGTCAGCGCGACTCTGCCGCCCCCGGTGCCGATGCCTGGGCACCTGGCGCAGTGGGCCATGCACGCCGACATCGCCCGGCTGCCCGACGGACTGGCCATGCAGGTGCGCACGTTCCTGCCGGCGGCCTTCTCGATGGACCCGCGGGCCCGCGAGGAGATGGGCCGGCAGCTGCTCGCCGAGGTCCTCGACTACGTCTCGCCGCCGCCACCTGCGGGCAACCATCCCGAATACCTGCTCGCCGCCGTCCTGGCCGACCGCCGCCGCCGAGACCTCGACCGGCTGGTCCGCGACGCCGTGCTGCGCGACCGGGTCATCCCGGTCGACCCGGTCGAGCTGGCCGACCCGCAGGCGGCCCCGACCACCCCGCAGGCCTACCCGAGTGCCCCGAACCTGCCCCCCGGTGGGTATGCCGCCGGCCCCGGCTACCCGGCCGGTGACCCGGGCAGCCCCTACCCGCCCTCCCCCGGGCGGGTGGACACCGGTCACCCGGGCTATTCCCCACTGCCGGAGCGTCGTTCGTGACCGCGCTGACCGTCGCCGCCGTGCAGTTGGTGTCCGGGTCCGACCCGGGTGCCAACCTCGAGCAGCTGCGGCCCCTGGTGGCCCGGGCGGCCGGGGCCGGCGCCCGGCTGGTCGTCACCCCCGAGGCGACGATGGCCTGCTTCGGCACCCGGCTGCGCGAGATCGCCGAGCCGCTCGACGGCGGGTTCGCCGACGGGATCCGCGCCCTGGCGGCCGAGCACGAGGTGACCCTGGTCGTCGGCCTGTTCGAGCCGGCCGACGACGGCCGGGTGCACAACACGCTGCTGGCGACCGGGCCGGGCGGCGAGGCGGCGTACCGCAAGATCCACCTCTTCGACGCGTTCGGGTCGCAGGAGTCCAAGACGGTCCGGCCCGGCACCGAGCACGTGACCATCGAGGTCGACGGGGTGCGCGTCGGCCTGGCCACCTGCTACGACGTGCGGTTCGCCGACCAGTTCACCGCCCTGGGCCGGGCCGGCGCCCAGGTCGTCGCCCTGCCCGCGTCGTGGGGCGACGGCCCGGGCAAGGCCGAGCAGTGGGACCTGCTGGTCCGGGCCCGGGCCCTGGACGCGCAGGCCTGGCTGGTCGCGGCCGGTCAGGCCTGGGTCGCCGGGCAGGACACCACCCCGCTGGGCATCGGGCGCAGCGCCGTCGTCGACCCGGTGGGCCGGGTGCGGGCCCGGCTCGGCCACGAGCCCGACGTGCTCGTCCACCGGGTCGACACCGACCTGGTCACCGCCACCCGGGAGCGCATCCCGATCCTGTGAGCGCGGCCCCGCGGGAGCGGGTCAGGCGGGCCCGACCGCGGGACACCCGAGGGCGGTATACCCGGTCTTGACCACACCGTCGATGACGGCCAGCCGCTCGTCGAAGGGCAGGAACGCCGACTTCATCGCATTGATCGTCACCCAGCGCAGGTCCGGCAGCGTCCAGGCCGCCTCCGCGACGAGCCGCTGGGCCTCACGGCTCATCGTCGTGCCGCTCATCAACCGGTTGTCGGTGTTGAGGGTGACCCGGAAGCGCAGCCGCTTGAGCAGGGTGATGGGGTGCAGCCCGATGGTCGGTGCCGCGCCGGTCTGCAGGTTGCTGCTCGGGCACATCTCCAGCGGGATCCGGCAGTCGCGCACGTAGGCCGCGAGCCGGCCCAGGCGCACCGCGGTCAGGTCCACGTCGGCGAACGTCGTCACCCCCCGGTCCTGGGCCCGCTGCAGCCAGTCGCCGAAGGCGCGCCCCTCGATGGTGATGTCGTCGACGATCCGCACGCCGTGACCGAGTCGGTCGGCGCCACACCACTGGATCGCCTCCCAGATCGAGGGCAGCCCGAAGGCCTCGCCGGCGTGGATGGTGAAGTGGGCGTTCTCGCGGCGCAGGTATTCGAAGGCGTCCAGGTGCCGGGTGGGCGGGTGGCCCGCCTCGGCGCCGGCGATGTCGAAGCCCGCGACCCCGGCATCGCGGTAGCGCACCGCGAGTTCGGCGATCTCGGTCGACTTGGCCGCGT
This sequence comes from uncultured Intrasporangiaceae bacterium, assembly GCA_964647395.1. Taxonomy (GTDB): domain Bacteria; phylum Actinomycetota; class Actinomycetes; order Actinomycetales; family Dermatophilaceae; genus Phosphoribacter. The sequence goes on from CAZYHR010000024.1 coordinate 7,273, forward strand.
GCCGCATCGCGGTGAGCAGGGCCCGCACCTCGATCCGCCCGCCGGCCTGGGCGACCAGCGCCTCGCCCTCCCGGAAGCCCGCGTTGACCGCCTCGACGACCTGCTCGAGCGACAGTCCCTGCTCGAGGTGCTGCTCCGGGGCGTAGCGACTTTCGGCATAGACGACGCCGTCGGCAGCCAGGTCGAGCACGCACTCGCGGGCCACCCGGGCCAGGGCCTGCTCGGTCTGCAGGACCCCCACGGTGTGCGCGAACGTCTCCAGATAGCGCTCCAGCGAGCCCGAGTCGGCCGACTCCCGGAACCACCGCCGCAGGCCGTCGACGTCGTGGGCCGGCAGCGCGGCATAGCCGGTCTCGTCGGCGATCTCCAGGACGGTGGCGGGGCGCACCCCACCGTCGAGGTGGTCGTGCAGCAGCACCTTGGGCGCGCGCACCAGGGTGTCGGTGTCGGGCGCGTCCAGGGGGGTCATCTCAGTCCTCGCGATGGGCCAGGTCGGGGGCGAAGGCCGGCAGGCAGACGGCGACGTATTCCGCGCCCTGCGGCCCGACCGAGTAGCGCACCCGCTCGCCCGCGCTGGTGATGACCGACTGGCCGGCCCGCACCTCGTGCCGGGTGCCGTCGGCGTCGACGAGCAGCACCCCCGTGACGACGACGGTGATCTCGTCGAACTCCGGTGTCTGGTAGGGCTCCTCCCAGCCCGGCGGGGCGACCATGTGGGCCACCGAGACGGTGTCGGTCCGGGTCGCCACCCGGCCGACGTGCTCGACGATGAGCTTGTCACCCGGTGCCGGGATGCTCGGGGGCGCGGCGTTGATCTGGACCATTGCGGCAGCCTACCCAGCGGCCCGCGGTGCGGCGTCCAGCCAACGCGCCCCGGGCGGCATACCCGCGCCGTGCCGATGACGTTCGCCGGCCCGGTCAGGTGGTCAGCGCGTCGAGCAGTTCGATCACGTGGCGATAGGGGCGGCCGGTGGCCCGGGTCAGGCCGATCTCGCAGGTCCGGTTGGTCGACAGGTAGGCGTCGTAGCTGCCGCGGACGACCTCGGCGGCCTCGCGGCGGGTCGCGGACTCGGTGAGCTCCGGGTGCAGCAGGCCGCGGTCGCCGGCGAAGCCGCAGCAGCCGGCCTCGTCGGGCAGCACGACCCGCTGCGCGCAGGCGGCGGCGATGGCCAGCAGGTGCGGGAGGTCGCCGGCGTGCCGGTCCGAGCAGGTCGGGTGGACGACGACCGACTCGAGGCGAGCGCGCACGGCGAGCCGGGGCAGCACGTGCTCGGCGACGAAGCGGGTGCTGTCCAGGATGGTCAGCCGGCCGGCCCGGTCGGCGAGCTCGTCGTCGCCGGCGGCCCGCAGGTCGGCGACGATCTCGTGCAGGCCGTGGGTGCAAGAGCTGGCCTCGGTGACCACCGGCAGCGCTGCGCCGTGGCTGGCCCGCAGCAGCGCCAGCGCGGTGCGCCGGGCCATCGTCGTGCGCCCGTCGACCAGCCCCTTGCTGCGCCAGACCGTGCCGCAGCACAGCTGGCCCAGGTCCTCGGGCAGGTGCACGGTGACGCCGGCGCGGTCGCAGACCCGCAGCAGCGCGAAGGCGGCGCCGGCCCGGCCGGACGGCTCGCGGGGCAGCCCACCCTCGGCTGCGGCGAACAGTTCGCCTATGCACGAGGCGAAGAACACCACCTCGCCGGGACCGTTGCGCGCCGTGGTGCGTCGCGTCACCCCCGGGCCGGGCAGGTCCGGCCCGACCAGCGGCAGCACGTCGGTGGACACGACCTCACGGCCGATCGCGGTGGCCAGCTCGGTGAGCCCGGCGGGTAGGGCGTGGGCGACCCGCACGCCGGCTCGCAGCCCGGTCAGGGCGGTGCCCCAGTTGCGGGCCAGCCGGTCCGCGGCCCGTTGCACCGCGGGCGGCTGGGCCCGGGCGCGGAATCCCTTCATGACCTTGCCGGTGTCGATCGCCACCGGGCAGGCCAGCAGGCACAGTGAGTCGGCCGCGCAGGTCTGCACCGCGTCGTAGGCGAAGTCGGCCTCGATCGCGGCCCGCCGCTCGTCGGAGGAGGCCGCCAGCTCGCGCATGAGCACGATCCGCTGCCGCGGGGTCGTCGTCACGTCGCGGGACGGGCACACCGGCTCGCAGTAGCCGCACTCGACGCACCGGTCGACCGCGGGGTCGACGATCTCGGGGATCTTCAGGGCCTTGAGGTGCTGGTCGTGGTCGTCGGTGATGATGACGCCGGGGTTGAGGGTGTGGCCCGGGTCGAGCAGGTCCTTGACCGCGCGCATGACGGCGTAGAGCTCCGGGCCGAACTGCCGCTCGACGTACGGCGCCATGATCCGGCCGGTGCCGTGCTCGGCCTTGAGCGAACCGTCGGCGGCCAGCACGAGGTCGACGAGCTCGTCGCTGAACCGGGCGTAGGTGTCCAGCTGCTGCGGGTCGCGCAGATCCGGGTTGATCATGAAATGCAGGTTGGCGTCCTTGGCGTGACCGAAGATCACCGCGTCGGCATAGCCGTAGCGCCCGCACAGCTCGGTCAGGTCGGTGATCGTGCGGGTCAGCGCCGGCATCGGCACGACGACGTCCTCCAGCAGGGCCGTCGAGCCCAGCGGTCGGGCACCGGCGACCGCCGTGTAGAGCCCCCGGCGCACCTGCCAGGCCTGCGCCCGCTCGACCGGGTCCTGGCTGAACTCGGTCGGCCGGGCCAGCGGGGTCAGCCCGGCCAGGCCAGCGACGATCTCGCCGAACCGGGCCACCCGGTCGGCGAGTTCCTCGGCGGTCTCGGTCTGCGCCTCGACGAGCAGCGCGGTATGCCGCTGCACCCGCAGTCCGACCAGCGCCTGGACGACGGTCGGCAGGTGCTGCGCGACCCGCAGCGAGGCTGCGTCCATGAGCTCGGCGGTGGCCGCCCCGGCGTCGATGAGCGCCGGCAGCGCCGCGGTCGCCTCGTCGATCCGGTCGAAGACGAGCAGCGCGGTCGCCGCCTGCGGATGGACCGGCACGGTGTCGAAGGTCGCCGACATGATGAAGCCGAGGGTGCCCTCCGACCCGACCATGAGGTGGGTGAGGATGTCCACCGGGTCGTCGTGGTCGAGGAACGAGTTGACGCCGTAACCCATGGTGTTCTTCATCGAGAACTGGTGGCGGATCCGGCGGATCGAGTCCTCGTTGCCGCGCACCCGGTCCCTCAGCCGGGCCAGCCCCTGCCACAGCTCGGGCTCCTCGGCCCGCAGCCGGGCGTCCGCGTCCGGCCGGCCGGAGTCGACGAGCGTCCCGCTGGGCAGCACGACCTGCAGCGCGGCCAGCGTGCGATAGGTGTTCTTGGTCGTGCCGCACGACATGCCCGAGGAGTTGTTGGCGACGACCCCGCCGATGGTGCACGCCGACTCGCTGGCCGGGTCGGGGCCCAGCGCCCGCCGATACGGGGCGAGCGCCGTGTTGACCGCCCGCACGGTCGCGCCGGGTTGGCAGCGCACCCGCGCCCCATCGTCGAGCACCTGCACCGAGCGGAAGTGCCGTCGGGTGTCGATGAGCAGCCCGTCGGTCACCGCCTGCCCGGACAGCGACGTGCCGCCGGAGCGGAAGGTCACCGGGACGCCGTGCGCGGCCGCGATGCGCACGGCCCGGGACACGGCCCCGGCATCCCGGGCGGTGACGACCGCGGCGGGCTCGAGCAGGTAGTGCGAGGCGTCGTGCGCCAGGCGGGCCAGGTCCAGCGGCCGGTCGCTGACCGCCGGGTCGCCGAGGGCGGAGCGCAGCTCGTCGACCAGGCTCGGGCCGGCAGGGGTCGGGCCGGCGGGGGTCGGGCCGGCGGGGGTCGGGCCGGCGGGGGTCGGGCCGGTGGGGGTCTGGCTGGGCTCGGTCATGACGGGCTCCCTTCGGCGGTGGTGACCCCGAGCTCGGCCGGTGCGGCCGCGCGGATCGAGGCGTCGAGGACCTGGACGACGTGGGCCAGGGCGGGCTGGTGGCCGCGGCGGCGCAGGGCTGCGGCGATCTGCAGCAGGCAGCCGGGGTTGGCGGTGACCAGCAGCTGGGCCCCGGTGCGCAGCACCCGCTCGGCCTTGCGGTCGCCGAGTTCGCGGGCCGGCTCGGGGTTGAGCACGTTCCACACGCCGGCCGAGCCGCAGCAGATGTCGGCCTCGGCGATCTCGGCCACCGCCAGCCCGGGGATCGCGGCCAGCAGCCGCCGGGGCTGGGCCCGCACCTGTTGGGCGTGCCCGAGGTGGCAGGCGTCGTGATAGGCGACGGTGACCGGCAGCGGGTGATAGGTCGCTCGCGGCCCGACCTGGTCGAGGAACTCGGTGACGTCGCGCACCTTGGCGGCCAGTTCGGCCGCGCGATCGGCGTAGGCCGCGTCGTCGGCCAGCAGCGCGGCATACTCCTTCATCGTCGAGCCGCAGCCGGCGGCGTCGACGACGACGACGTCGACGGCTGCCGCGTCGAAGACGTCGACCAGGTCGCGGGCGAAGCGCCGGCCCTCGTCGGCCCGCCCGGTGTGCACCGACAGGGCGCCGCAACAGCCCTGGTCCGGTGGGGTGACGACGTCGAAGCCCTCGGCGCGCAGCACCCGCGCGGTGGCGGCGTTGACAGCGGGGAAGAACTCGCGCTGGACGCAGCCGAGCAGCAGGCCCACGGTGCCGCGCGGCTGACCAAGCGCGGCCAGCCGCGGCGGGACCGCGGGGGCGGCGGCCCGAACGGGCGCCAGGGCCTCCAGGGCGGCCAGCTGGGGGGCGATCCGGTCCAGCAACCCGCTGCGACGCAGCACCCGGGACAGCCCGGTGCGCCGGTGCAGGGCGAGCGGCCCGCGCAGCAGGCGCAACCGGCGAGGATAGGGGAAGGTCGCGAAAATGGCTCTGCGCAGGGCTCGTTCGGCAGCGGTGCGGGGGTGACGACGCTCGACCTGCGCCTTGGTGTCCTCGATGAGCCGGTCGTAGCGCACCCCGGAGGGGCAGGCGGTGACGCAGGCCAGGCAGCCCAGGCAGGCGTCGAAGTGCCCGGCCATGCTCGCCGTCAACGGCTCGCCCTGCAGGCCCTGGTGGATGAGCTGGATCCGCCCCCGGGGACTGTCCATCTCCTGGCCCCACAGCAGATAGGTGGGGCAGGTCGGCAGGCAGAAGCCGCAGTGCACGCAGTCCGCGACGATGCTCGCCGACGGCGGGTGGTCGTCATCGAAGGCCGGCTCGGGAGCCGGGCGACGGGGCGCGGACCGGGCCATCAGATGCCTCCGACGAACCGGCCGGGCGACAGCAGCCGCTGCGGGTCGAAACGGTCCTTGACCGCCCGCATGAGCTCCAGGCCGGCCACCGGGCCCCAGACGTCCACTCCGGCACGGGCCGCCGCCGGGGCCTCCAGCACGACGACCGTCCCACCGAAATCGCCTGCCCGAGATCGGCATTCACCGACGAAGCGGGCCAGCGCCGGGCCGGCCGGCGCAGCGCCCTCAGGGGTCTGCAGCCCGACCTGGGTCAGCCCGACGACGACGCTCTGGCGCAGGTGCGCGGTCAGGCCGGCGGCCGCCGCAGCCGCGAGCGCGACCCGCAGCGCCACCGGACCCCCGACGATCGGGTGGGTCAGCTTGACCTGCGCCGCGCCGGCCGGCTCGGTGCCCCACCAGGCGGGGGGCTGGGCGGCCCCCTGCGCCGCCGCGCCGAGCTCGGCGCACAGACCGCCGACCCGACCGTCGATCCCGGCGGGGGTGCCCTCGAGCTGCACGGCCAGGGTCGGCGAACCCCCGGGCGCCAGGTCCAACTCGGCGGCGCACGGATAGGTCTGGGTGTGCGCGACGGCCCGGACCAGCGCTGCGGCCCCGGCCGGGTCGGCCACCGGCACGGTGACCCAGGCCGTCGCCTCCGGCACCGGGTGCAGCCGGACGGCGAGCTCGGTGAGCAGGCCCAGGGTGCCGAGCGACCCGGTGAGCAGCTTGCCGAGGTCGTAGCCGGCGACGTTCTTGACGACCTTGCCGCCGGCCTTGGCGACGACCCCGTCGGCCCGCACGAAGGTCGCCCCGATGACCAGGTCGCGCACCGCGCCGTGGAAGTGGCGCATCGGCCCGCTCGCCGCGGTGGCGACCGCGCCGCCGATCGTGCCGCGCCGCGGCGGGTCGATGCCGAGCCGCTGCCGGTGCCCGGCCAGGTCGGCGGCGATGGCGTCCAGCCGCCGGCCGGCCTGCACGACCAGCACCTGGTCGCCGGGGGCGTGTTCGACGACCTCGGCCAGCCCGGTGGTGTCGACGAGGACGTCGAGCCGCTCGGGCGGCATACCCCAGCGCAGGCGCGTGCCGGCGCCGCGCGGCGTCGACGCCAGGCCGTCGGCAGCCGCGGCGCGCAGCAGGGCGCCGGCCTGCTCGGTCGAGGTCGGCCGGGCCACCCACCGGGCCGGCACGCCGTCGACGTGGTCGTCGCCGGTCGCGACCCGCACCTCGCAGGCCCGCTGCAGGACCGCCGGCAGGTCCATCTCAGAAGACCTCGGCGACGCCGGCGGCCTGCAGCGGATGCGGGGCGCCCTGGTGGCGGCCCGGGCGCTCGCCGCACAGCCGCGGAGTGGGGAACACCTTGCCGGGGTTGCTGATCGAGGCCGGGTCGAAGGCGCAGCGCAGCAGTTGCATGGTGTCCAGGTCGTCGTCGGTGAACATCCGGGGCATGAACTTCGCCTTGTCGGAGCCGACCCCGTGCTCGCCGGTGATCGACCCGCCGTGTCGGATGCACAGGTCGAGGATCAGCCCGGACACCTCCTCGGCCCGGGCGTCCGCACCGGGCACCGAACCGTCGAAGAGCACCAGCGGGTGCAGGTTGCCGTCGCCGGCGTGGAACACGTTGGCCACGCGGACCCCCCGCTCGGTGCTGAGTTGCTCGATCTGGCGCAGTACCGTGGCCAGGGCGGTGCGCGGGATGACACCGTCCTGGACCAGGTAGTCGGGGCTGATCCGCCCGACGGCGGCGAACGCCGACTTGCGGCCGCGCCAGACCAGCGCCCGCTCGGCCTCGTCGCGGGCGATGCGGATCTCGGACGCACCGTGCTGCTGGCACAGCCGGTCGACCTGCGCGAACTGGGCCTCGACCTCGGCCTGCGGCCCGTCCAGTTCGACGATGAGCACGGCGCCGGCCCCGGCGGGGTAGCCGCACTGCACCGCCGCCTCGGCGGCCTCGATGGCCAACGCGTCCATCATCTCGATGGCGGCCGGGATGGTGCCGGAGGCGATGATCGCCGAGGTGGCCGCCCCGGCGGTGTCCATGTCGGGGAAGGCGGCCAGCAGGGTGCGCACCGTCTGCGGCAACCGGGTGAGCCGGACGGTCGCGCTGGTGACGACCCCGAGCGTGCCCTCCGACCCGACGACGGCGGCGAGCAGGTCATAGCCCGGCGGGTCGGGTGCCTTGCCGCCGAGCTCGACGAGCTCGCCGGCCGAGGTCACCAGCTCGACGCCGGTGACGTGGTTGGTCGTGAAGCCGTACTTGAGGCAGTGCGCCCCGCCGGAGTTCTCCGCGACGTTGCCCCCGATCGAGCAGACCTGCTGGCTGGACGGGTCGGGCGCGAAGTAGTAGCCCTCGGGCGTGCTCGCCTGGGAGAGCTGCAGATTGATGACGCCGGGCTGCACGACGGCCCGCTGGTTGGCCGCGTCGATCGCCAGGATGTCCCGCATCTGGGACAGCACGACGAGCACCCCGTCGGCGTGTGGCAGCGCCCCGCCGGACAGCCCGGTGCCGCTGCCCCGGGCGACGAACGGTATGCCGCGGCGCGCGCAGGCGCGCACCGTGGCCGTGACGTCGGCGGCCGTCCGGGCCAGCACGACGACGGCCGGGATGACCCGGTGGTGCGTCAGGCCGTCGCACTCGTAGGTGCGCAGCCGCTGCCGGTCGGTGACGACCGCGTCCGCGGGGAGGATGCCGAGCAGCTCCCGGACCAGGTCGGCCGTGGCACCCGCGGTCATCGGTCAGGGCATCCGCTCGTAGGCCGGCAGGGTGAGGAAGTCGACGTAGTCGTCGGCGAGGGCGACGTCCAGGAAGGTCTCGGTGGCCGTCGCGTAGTCGTCGGGGTCGCCGGGCAGCGCGGCCAGTTCCTGCCGGACCAGCCGCTCGACCAACTCGCGGGTCACCGGCTCGCCGGTGTCGAGCGCGATGCCGTGGTGGCGCCACTGCCAGACCTGGGAACGGCTGATCTCGGCGGTCGCGGCGTCCTCCATGAGGTTGGCGATGCCCACCGCCCCGTTGCCAGCCAGCCAGGCGTGCAGGTACTGGATGCCGACCGAGATGTTGTTGCGCAGCCCCGCCTCGGTGACCTCGCCCGGGGTGCTGGCGACGTCGAGCAACTGCGCGGCGGTGACCGCGACGTCCTCGCGCAGCCGGTCGATCTGGTGGGGCCGGTCACCGAGCACCCGGTCGAACGCCTCGGTGCACAGCGCGACCATGCCGGGGTGGGCGACCCAGGAGCCGTCGAAGCCGTCGGCGGCCTCGCGGGTCTTGTCGTCGGTGACCTTCCGGTATGCCGCGGCGTTGACCTGCTCGTCGCGCGACGGGATGAAGGCGGCCATGCCGCCCATGGCGTGGGCGCCGCGCCGGTGGCAGGTGCGCACCAGCAGCTCGGTGTAGGCCCGCATGAACGGCACCGTCATGGTCACCGAGTTGCGGTCCGGCAGGACGAACTCCCGGCCTCGGCTGCGCAGCTTCTTGATGACGCTGAACATGTAGTCCCAGCGCCCGGCGTTGAGCCCGCTGGAGTGCTCACGCAACTCGTAGAGGATCTCGTCCATCTCGAAGGCGGCCGGATAGGTCTCGATGAGCACGGTCGCGCGGATCGTGCCCTGCGCCAGCCCGAGGCGCTCCTGGGCCCGGACGAACACGTCGTTCCAGAGCCGGGCCTCCTGGTGGCCCTCCAGCTTGGGCAGGTAGAAGTAGGGGCCCTTGCCGATCGACAACTGCCGGGCGGCGCAGTGGAACAGGTACAGCCCGAAGTCGACCAGGCCGCCGGCCACCCGGTCGCCGTCGACCAGCAGGTGCTTCTCGGTCAGGTGCCAGCCACGCGGCCGGACGATGATCGTCGCGAGCTCGCCGACCGGGGCGGCCAGGGCATAGGCCTTGCCCTCGGCGCTGGTGAAGCCGATCCGGCCGGCCAGGGCGTCGACCAGGTTGAGCTGGCCCTGGATCGCGTTGTGCCAGGTGGGGGTCGAGGCGTCCTCGAAGTCGGCCAGCCAGCACCGGGCCCCCGAGTTGAGGGCGTTGATCGTCATCTTGCGGTCGGTCGGGCCGGTGATCTCGCAGCGCCGGTCGACCAGCCCCGGCGCCGACGGCGCGACCCGCCAATCGCCGTCGCGCACCGCCGCGGTCTCGGGCCGGAAGTCGAACAGCGCGCCCGCCTCGAGTTCGGCGTAGCGCCGGTCCCGGGCGGCGAGCAACTCACGGCGACGACCCTCGAAGCTGCGGTGCAGGTCGGCCAGCAGGGCGAGGGCGTCGTGGGTGAGGATCTCGTCGAAGCGTGGGGCGATCTCGCCGGTGACCTCGACACCGGCCGGAGCGGTCATGGGAGTCACCTCCTGAACAGACCCTAACGGTCGGCGTCCCGGGTCGGGGCGTTGACCGCTCAGCCGATCCGGTCGACGACCAGCGGGAGCAGGTCGGGACGCGAGCCCTCGGGGGCGACGAAGAACGCGCCCTCGAGGGCCTGCAACGCCCGGTCGAGCCGCTCGGAGGTGTCGGTGTGCAGGGTGAGCAGCGGCTCGCCGGCGCGCACCGTGGCGCCGGGCTTGGCGTGCATGACCACGCCGGCGCCGGCCTGCACCGGATCCTCCTTGCGGACCCGGCCGGCCCCGAGCCGCCAGGCGGCGACGCCGACCTTGAGGGCGTCGAGTTGGGTCAGCACACCGTCGCCGGGGACCAGCACCTCGTGGGTCTCGCGCGCCGAGGGCAGGGGCGCGTCGGGGTCGCCGCCCTGCGCGGTGATCATCCGGCGCCAGAGGTCCATCGCCCGGCCGTCGGCCAGCGCGTCGGCCGGGTCGAGGTGCTCGCGCCCCACGGCCGAGAGCATCTCGCGGGCCAGGGTGAGAGTCAGCTCGACGACGTCGGGCGGCCCGCCCCCGGCGAGGACCTCGACCGCCTCGCTGACCTCCAGCGCGTTGCCGGCGGTCAGCCCGAGCGGGGTCTGCATGTTGGTGACCAGCGCCACGGTGCGCACCCCGGCGTCCGTGCCGATCTCGACCATGGTGTTGGCCAGCGCCCGGGCCTGCTCGAGGGTCTTCATGAACGCCCCCGAGCCGACCTTGACGTCCAGCACCAGGGCGTCGGTGCCCTCGGCGATCTTCTTGCTCATGATCGAGCTGGCGATGAGCGGGATCGCCTCGACGGTGCCGGTGACGTCACGCAGCGCGTAGAGCTTCTTGTCCGCGGGGGCCAGCCCGGACCCGGCCGCGCAGATCACCGCGCCGACCTCCTCGAGCTGACGCATCATCGCCTCGTTGGTGAGGTCGGCGCGCCAGCCGGGGATCGACTCGAGCTTGTCGAGCGTGCCGCCGGTGTGGCCCAGGCCGCGCCCGGAGAGCTGGGGCACGGCGACGCCGAAGACGGCGACGAGGGGGGCCAGCGGCAGGGTCGTCTTGTCGCCGACCCCGCCGGTGGAGTGCTTGTCGACGGTGGGGCGGGACAACGTGCTGAAGTCCAGGCGCTCCCCCGAGGCGATCATCGCCTCGGTCCACCGGGTGATCTCCCGCGCCGTCATGCCGTTGAGCAGGATCGCCATGGCCAGCGCCGACATCTGCTCGTCGGCGACCACGCCGCGGGTGTAGGCGTCGACGACCCAGTCGATCTGCTCGTCGCGCAGTTCCCCCCGGTCCCGTTTGGCCGCGATGACCTCCACGGCGTCGAACGGCTCGGAGGGCACCTCGCGCGGGTCGGAGATCATGAGGGCATCATCTCCCAGGGATCGGTGCGGGTGGGGCGCAAGGATGTCCGCGTTGAGCGGACGACCGAAGCCTCTGGTGACCGCGCCCGTCATGCCGCACCATGGGGCATGACCGATTCCGCAGCGCTGCCCACGCTGGGCGTCACCGGGTCCTCCGGCTCGCTCGGCGGCGACGTGGCCCGCCTGCTGGCCGTGCGCGGCATACCGATGCGGTTGCTGGTCCGCGACCCGGCCCGCGCGCCCGGACTGCCGGAGGCGGTGCCGGTGCGGTGCGCGTACGCCGACGACGCGGACACCGCCGCCGCCCTGGCGGGTGTCCGGATCCTGTTCATGGTGTCGATGCCCGAGTCCGCCGAGCGGCTGCACCAGCACTGCGCGTTCGTCGACGCCGCGGAGTCGGCCGGGGTCGGGCACATCGTCTACACGTCGTTCTTCGGGGCGGGCCCGGAGTCGGTGTTCACCCTGGCCCGCGACCACTTCGCCACCGAACAGCACATCCGGGCCAGCGGCATCCCGCACACCTTCCTGCGCGACAACCTCTACCTCGACTTCCTGCCCAAGCTCGCCGGCCCGGACGGGGTGATCCGGGGGCCGGCCGGCCGCGGTCGGGTGGCGGCGGTGGCCAGCGAGGACGTGGCCCGGTGCGCCGCAGCGGTGCTCGCCGAACCAGAGGGTCATCTCGGCGCGACCTACGAGCTCACCGGTCCGGCTGCCCTCACCCTCGACGAGGTGGCCGAGATCATCACCCGCGAGACGGGGCGGCCGGTGCGCTTCCACGACGAGACCGTCGACGAGGCCTATCTGTCGCGGCAGCAGTGGCCGGCACCGCAGTGGCAGTACGACGCGTGGGTGTCGACCTATCTGGCGATCGCGGCCGGCGAACTGGACGGCCCGACCGGCGAGGTGGCGCGGCTCACCGGTCGTGCGCCGCTGGACCTGGCGGCTCTGCTGCGCGGGCGAGTCGGCTGAGGTCGGCGGCCCCGAAGGCCTGCGGCAGCACCGCGCGCAGCGGCAGCACCCCCTCGGGGGTGGCGAGCAGGCAGTCCGGCCCGCCGTGCTCCCAGAGCACCTGCCGGCACCGGCCGCACGGCATGAGGGGGCCGCCCCCGCGGCCGACGCAGACGACGGCCAGCAGACGGCCCCCGCCGCCGGCGACCAGGTCGCCGACCAGCCCGCACTCGGCGCACAGCGCGACGCCGTAGGCGGCGTTCTCGACGTTGCAGCCGCGCACGACCCGTCCGTCGTCGACCAGCCCGGCGGCCCCGACCGGGAAGTCGGAGTAGGGGCAATAGGCCCGCTCCAGCATCCCGATCGCGGTGTCGCGCAGGCGCTGCCAGTCGATCGGGTATGCCGCGTCGCGGGCTGCCGGGGCCGGCTCACCGGCCGCGGTGGGCGGCATACTCACTTGGCCTCGCCCTTGCGATAGATGCGCCCGTCGGCCGCGGGCATGCGTAGTCGCTGGCTGGCGAAGGCGAGCACGAGCAGGGTGGCCACATAGGGGGTCATGGCGGTGAACTCGCCCGGCACCCGGGTGGTGAGCCAGAACCAGGCCAGGGCACCGACGCCGCAGACCACCGGCAGCACCCCGGCGAACGGCTTGCCTGCCGGCGACGCACGATCTGCCAGCCGCCCCAGACCAGCAGCAACAGGGCAACCGGCAGCAGATAGGCACGCACGACATCGCCGCCGCCCCGCAGTTGGATGGCGTCGGTGTAGCCGAACAGCGCTGCGCCGCCAGCCAGCCCGCCCGGGCGCCAGTTGCCGAAGATCATCGCGGCGAGGCCGATGTAGCCCCGGCCCCCGGTCTGCCCCTCGCGGTAGAGGTTGCTCGCGACGAGCACGAGGAAGCCGCCGGCCAGCCCGGCCAGTCCCCCGGAGATGAGCACCGCGACGACCTTGTGGGCGTAGACGTTGACCCCGAGGGTCTCGGCGGCCTCGGGTTTCTCGCCGCAGGAGCGCACCCGCAGCCCGAAGGGGGTGCGCCAGAGCACCCACCAGGACAGCACGAACAGCCCGACGCCGATGATCGTCAGCACGTTGAGGTTGGTCGTCAGCGCCCGCAGGACGCCGGCCAGGTCGGCGACCAGCCACAGGCGGGTCTGCTCCAGGCCGAGCAGGGCGTCGCCGACTCCGGGCACCGACAGGAACGGCAGTTGGGCCAGCGGCGGCGACTGGGTCGGACCGCCGCTGGGCAGGCCGGTGAAGGTGCGGACCGCGAGATAGGAGGCCGCGCCCAGGCCGAGCAGGTTGACGGCGACCCCGGAGACGATGTGGTCGACGCCGAACACCACGGTGGCCAGGGCGTGCACCGCGCCGCCCACCAGGCCGAGCAGCACCGCGCCGAGGATGCCGGCCCACGGCCCGAAGTGGTAGCCGAAGAACGCCGCGCCCCAGGTGCCCAGGATCATCATGCCCTCGAGGCCGATGTTGACCACGCCGGCCCGCTCGGACCACAGCCCGCCCAGGCCGGCCAGGCCGATCGGCATGGCCAGCCCGACGGCGGCCATCAGGGCATAGGAGGAGTCGATGTCGTTGGCGCCGGTGACGACCCGCACCGTCGACAGCACCAGCAGCGCCGCCCCGACGAGCACCGGCCAGAACCAGCGGGGCCGCCGCCGCGGCACCGGCTCGGCGTCGAGGACCGCGCCGGCCGACAGCCCGCCGCTCATGACCGGGCCCCCTCGGTGGTGCTGCTGCGCCGGGCCGCGAGCTCGGTGGCGACCTTGCGCTGCTCCATCGCCACCCCGGCCCGGCGGACCAGTTCGTAGGCGATGACGACCGACAGGACGATGACCCCCTGGATGACGTAGACGAGCCGGTCGGACACTCCGGCCTGGATCTGCAGGCCGTTGCCCTGCGCCTCGAGGAAGGCCCACAGCAGGGCGGCGAAGGCGATGCCCACCGGATGGTTGCGACCGAGCAGCGCGACGGCGATGCCGGCGAAGCCCAAGCCGGCCTGGAAGGTGTCGCCGTAGGCGTAGTCCTGGCCGAACAGCAGCGGCATCCCGACCAGCCCGGCGACCGCCCCGGACAGCAGCATCGACGACAGCACCATCCGCTTGACGTCGACCCCGCTGGCGACCGCCGCGCTCTCCGAGCGACCGGTGGCGCGCAGGTCGAACCCGAACCGGGTCTTGCCCAGGACGAACCAATACGCGAACCCGACGACGACGGCCAGCACGATGAGGCCGTAGACCAGCCGGGGTGAGGCGATGATGCCGTCGAGCGAGATGCCCGGCACCCGCGCATCCTCGGGGATCGGCTTGGTGTTGACCGCGTTGGACCCCTCGACCCGGTGCGCGAAGCGCTGCAGCAGGAAGGCCACCAGATAGGTGGCGATGAAGTTGAGCATGATCGTCGAGATGACCTCGGACACGCCGCGGCCGACCTTGAGCAGCCCGGCGATGCCGGCCCACACGGCGCCGGCGAGCATGGCCACCAGCAGCGACACGAGGATGTTCAGCCAGCCCGGCAGCCACCCCTGCCCCGCGAACAACGCGGCGGCGAAGGCCGCCACCCGGTACTGCCCGTCGACGCCGATGTTGAACAGGTTCATCTTGAACCCGATCGCCACGGCGATGGCCGACAGGTAGAAGACGACAGCGGCGTTGATCATCGCGATGACCTGGCGCGGTGACGGGGCCGAGAAGAACTGCGCCCACACGGCGCCGACCGGGTCCTTGGCCAGCAGCAGGATGACCGAGGTGACGACGACCGACACGACGATCGCCAGCGCCGGGGCCGCCAGCGCCAAGCCCAGCCGGCGCAGGTCGAGCATCCGGACCCGCGAGGTCGGGATCTGGCTCATCGATCCCCCTCGACCCGATCCTGGACACCCGGGGCCGGTCCGTCGGCCCCGGTCATCGCGGCACCGAGCTGCTCCCGGGTCACGGTGGCCGGGTCGAACGCGTCGGACAGCCGGCCGCGCAGGATGACCCGGATCGTGTCGGACAGCCCGACGAGTTCCTCGAGGTCGGCCGAGACGAGCAGCACGGCCAGCCCCTCGCGCCGGGCGTCCTTGATGACGTCCCAGATGCTCGCCTGGGCCCCGACGTCGACCCCGCGGGTCGGGTGGGCGGCCACCAGGACCCGTGGCCGGTGGCGCATCTCGCGGCCGATGATGAGCTTCTGCTGGTTGCCGCCGGACAGCGACCCGGCGGTGACGTGGATCGACGGGGTGCGCACGTCGAAGTCGCGGACGATCGCCAGGGTCTCGGCGCGGGCCGCGCGGGCGTCGACGAGCGGGCCGCGGACGTGGGGGGCCTGGGTCTGGTGGCCGAGGATGACGTTCTCCCACAGCGGCGCCTCGAGCAGCAGCCCGTGCCGGTGCAGGTTCTCGTGGATGTAGACGACGCTGGCCTCGCGGATCTGCCGGACCCCCCAGTTGGAGATGTCGGTGCCGTCCAGCAGCACGAGGCCCGAGGTCGGCTCCCGCATGCCCATGATGACCTCGACCAGTTCGGCCTGGCCGTTGCCCTCGACACCGGCGATGCCGACGATCTCGCCGGCGTGGACGACCAGGTCGATGCCGTCGAGGACCTTGCGGGTCCCGGTGGCGCCGAGCAGGTCGACGCCGGTGATGGTCAGCACCGGCCGGTCGGTCACCGTCGACTCGGCCGTCTCGGGGGAGGGCAGTTCGGAGCCGACCATGAGCTCGGCGAGCTTGCGGGAGGTGACGTCGTGCGGGTCGACGGCGGCGACCGTCGTGCCGCGCCGGATCACCGTGATCTCGTCGGCGACCTTGAGCACCTCGTCGAGCTTGTGCGAGATGAAGATGACGGTCAGACCCTCGGCGGTCAGCTCGCGCAGGTTGCCGAACAGCTCGTCGACCTCCTGCGGCACGAGCACGGCGGTGGGCTCGTCGAGGATGATGATCCGCGCCCCGCGGTAGAGCACCTTGCGGATCTCCACCCGCTGCCGGGCGCCGACCCCGAGTTCGGCGACCAGGTAGTCGGGGTGCACGCCGAGGCCGTATTCCTTGGAGATCCGCCGGATCTCGGCCCGCGCCGCGTCGCCGATGCCGTGCAGCCGCTCGGCACCGAGCACGACGTTCTCCAACACCGTGAGGTTGTCGGCGAGCATGAAGTGCTGGAAGACCATGCCGATGCCGGCCCGGATCGCGTCGGTCGGGCTCTTGAGACGCACCTGCTGGCCGTTGACGGCGATGGTGCCCTCGTCGGGGGCCTGGACGCCGTAGAGGATCTTCATGAGGGTGGACTTGCCGGCGCCGTTCTCGCCGACGATGGCGTGCACGGTGCCGCGCCGCACGGACAGTTCGATGTCCTGGTTGGCGACCACCCCGGGGAAGCGCTTGGTGATGCCGTGCAGCTGGACGGCGAGCTCGGTCCCAGCGCCGGTGGCGGGGGCGGGTGCAGCGGTCACGGGCACAACCTACTCAGGACGGCGGCCCGGCACGCACGATCGGTGCGTGTCCGGGCCGCGGCAGCCAGCCGGACGATCCGGTATGCCGCGGGCGCGGGGTGCGCGGGCGGCATACCGGTCGAGGTCACGGCTTGGAGGGGACGGTGATGGTGCCGTCGATGATCTGCTTCTTGTAGTCGTCGAGCTTGGCCTTGATGTCGTCGACCTTGCCGCCGGTGGTGGAGTAGTCGACGCCGCCGGCCTTGAGGTCGAAGGTCTTGACCCCGCCCTTGAAGTTGCCGTCCTTGACCGCCTTGATGAAGTCGAAGACGGCGACGTCGACCTTCTTGATCATCGAGGTGATGATGACGTCGCGCACGTCGGCGGCGGCCGTCTTGGCCTGGTCGGAGTCGACGCCGATGGCCCACTTGCCGGCCGCCTTGGCGGCGGTGAAGACGCCACCGCCGGAACCGCCGGCCGCGTGGTAGACGACGTCGGCACCGGCCTGGTACATCGCCTCCGCGGCGGTCTTGCCCTTGGCGACGTCGTTGAAGCCGGAGAAGTCCGGCGCCTGGGTGAGGTACTTGACGTCGATGGTGATGTTGGGGTTGACCGCCTTGGCGCCGGCGATGTAGCCGGCCTCGAACTTCTTGATCAGGTCGGTCTCGACCCCGCCGACGAAGCCGATGTGGTTGCTCTTGGACTTCAGGGCCGCGGCGGCCCCGACCAGGTAGGAGCCCTCGTGCTCGGCGAAGACGAGCTGCTCGACGTTGCTGCCCGCCGAGTCGGCCGAGGAGTCGTCGACGATGGCGAACTTGACGTTGGGGTTGGCCTTGGCGACCTTGCCGACCGACTTGGCATAGGCGAAGCCGACCGCGATGACGTTGGTGTAGCCGGCGTCGATGAGCTGGTTGAGCCGCTCCTCGCGGGCCGACTCGGGCTCGTTGTTGGTGGCCGAGGCCTCCTTGCTCGACACGCCGAGCTCCTTGGCGGCCTTGTCCAGGCCCGCAGCGGCGGCGTCGTTGAACGACTGGTCGCCGCGCCCGCCCACGTCGTAGGCCATGCCGACCTTGAGGCCGTTGGCGCTGGTCGCGCCGCCGCCGGTGGTCGCGCCGGTCGAGGGGGTCGCGGTCGTGGGGCTGCTCCCGCAGGCAGCCAACGCGAGCGATGCAGCCGTGGCCGCGACGGCGATCTTCATCACCTGAGGCAAGGCGGTTCTCCATTCTGCGGATCCTGGGAAGCGCGGATCAGCGCCCCCACCGCGCCGACAATAGCCGCCGCACCGCCGGGGACCCACCCCCCTGAACGGGGACCATCGGCAAGTGTTATCGAAGCGTGTCGGTCCCGCGGGCGCCCGAGCGGGGCAGCGCGGCCGGGTGCTAGACCGAGGCGCCGGCGTGAACGCCGGCCCCCTCGATCGCCCGGGTCACGGCGGCCACGACGGCGCCGGCGAGCACCCGGGTCCCGCCGGCGACGGCGCGCTCGTCGATGGTGAAGTCGCCCTGGTGCAGGTCGTAGGTCCGCCCGCCGGGGGTCCGGGTGCCGAGCCGGGCCAGGGCGCCGGGGATGTGCGTGAGATACCAGGCGAAGTCCTCGCCGCCCAGGCTCTGGCGCACCGGCATCTCGACCAGCCCGGCCGCCCCGACGGCCGTGCGCAGCACGTCGACCCCCTCGGCGGTGTTGACGACCGGCGGCACTCCCCGGACGTGGTTGATCTGGGCGGTGACGGCATAGGGGGCGACGATCTCGGCGACGAGTTCCTTGACGAGCGGCTGGGCGCGCTCCCAGGCGTCGGCGTCGAGCACCCGCAGGGTGCCGCCGGCCAGGCCGGTGGCGGGGATGACGTTGTGGGCCCCCCCGGCGTGGATGGCCCCCCAGACGACCGACATCCCGGCCCGCGGGTCGATCCGCCGGGACAGCACCGCGGGCAGCTCGGTGACGACCTTGGCCAGCGCATAGGTGAGGTCCTGGGTCAGGTGCGGCCGGCTGGTGTGCCCGCCCCGGCCGGTGAGGGTGACCTCGATGCCGTCCGTGGCGGCGGTGATCGGCCCGACGCGCAGCCCGATCTGCCCGACGTCGAGGGTGGGCTCGCAGTGCAGGGCGTAGATCTCGTCGACGTCGGCCAGCCCGGCCGCCTCGATGACCTGCAGCGCACCACCGGGCACCGTCTCCTCGGCGGGCTGCAGCAGCAGCCGGACGGCCGCGCCCGCGTCGGCGAGCGGGGCGGCATACCGGGCCAGCGCGAGCCCGGCACCCAGGGCGCAGGTCGTGTGCACGTCGTGACCGCACGCGTGGGCGACGCCATCGGTGGTCGACGCGAAGTCGAGGCCGGTGCACTCGGGCAGCGGCAGCGCGTCGAGGTCGCCGCGCACCGCGACCCGGTATGCCGCGTCCGCGGCGCCGAGGTCGGCCAGCACTCCGGTCGGGGTCAGGCGGGTCACGGCGAGGCCGGCGTCGGCCAGGCGGTTGCCGACCACCTCGGTGGTGCGGGTCTCCTGCCAGGACAGCTCGGGGTGGGCGTGCAGATCGCGGCGGATCCGGACGAGCTCGGCCTCGAGGTCGGAGATGGTGGCCTGCAGGCCGGTCGAGACGGGTCGCATGGAAGGGCGGTTGATCATGGTGTCCGCCAGCGTAGTGTGCGCGCCATGTCCTTCACCTCCACCGTCGAGCCGGTGGTCGCCCCCGAGGTGGCCGATGCGCTGCATTCGGGCGGGCCGGTCGTGGCCCTCGAGTCGACGATCCTCGCGCACGGGCTGCCGCGCGGGGACAATCTGCGGGTCGGCCGGCAGATCGAGGCGGCGGTCCGGGCCGGGGGTGCGGTGCCGGCGACGATCGCCGTGCTGGACGGCCGGGTGCACGTCGGTCTCGACGACGCGGCACTGGAGCGGCTGTGCTCCGCGCCGGACGTGCTCAAGCTGTCGGGGCGCGATCTCGGCGTCGCGGTCGCGCTGGGCCGCACGGGGGCGACGACGGTGGCGTCGACGGCGGCGCTGGCCGGTCGCGCCGGGATCCGGGTCTTCGCCACCGGCGGGCTGGGCGGGGTGCACCGCGGGGCGGCGCAGACCTTCGACGTGTCGGCCGACCTGGGGGTGCTCGCCGCGGTGCCGGTGCTCGTGGTGTGCGCGGGGGTCAAGTCGATCCTCGACGTGCCCGGCACGCTCGAGTGGCTGGAGACGTTGTCGGTGCCGGTCCTGGGCTATCGCACCGACGCCTTCCCCGGCTTCTACCTCTCCGACAGTGGGTATGCCGCCCCCTGGCGGGTCGAGTCGCCCGCCGAGGCGGCGGCGGTGCTGGCCGCCCGGGATGCGCTGGCGACCGGCCCGGGCGGGGTGGTGCTGGCCAATCCGCTGCCGGTGGACCGGCAGGTCGACCCGGCGCTGCACGACCGGCTGCTGACCGAGGGCCTGGCGCTGCTCGAGCGGGAGGGGGTCTCCGGCAAGGAGGTCACGCCCCGGCTGCTGGCCTATTTCCACGAGCGGTCCGGCGGGGAGTCGCTGCGCGCCAACGTCGAGTTGGTGCTCGCCAACGCCGGCCTGGCCGCAGCGGTGGCCGTCGCCCACGCGGCGCTGTTCGAGGGGGTGCCGGCGTGACGGCGCGACTCGACCGCGAGCGGTCCTCCCCCGGCCGTCCGGTGGTGGTCGTCGGTGACGTCGGGGTCGACATCCTGGTCCGCCCGCACGAGGCGATCCGGCACGGTGACGACACCCGGGCGACGATGTCGATGCTGCCCGGCGGAGCCGGCGGCAACACGGCCGCCTGGCTGGCCGCCAACGGTGCCATGGTCAGCCTGCTCGCCCGGGTCGGGCGGGACCCGGCCGGCGACTCGGCTCGGATCTCCCTGCAGCGAAACAACGTTCGCGCCGTGCTCGCGGAGGACCCGGAGCGGACCACGTGCTGTGTCGTCGTCCTGGTCGACGAGGCGGGCGAGCGCACCATGCTGTCCGACCGCGGGGCAAACCAGGCGTTCTGCGCCGACGACCTGGACTGGGCGCAGGCTCTCGCCGGCTGGCGGGGCGTCCCGCACGTCCACGTCTCCGGCTACGTGCTCTTCGACGAGGGGTCCCGAGCGGCGGGCCTGGCTGCGTTGGCCCATGCCCGCGAGCAGGGGTGGACGACGTCGGTCGACCCGCAGGTGAGCGCCCTGCTGGAGCAGGTGGGGGTGGCGACGTTCCTGAGCTGGGTGTCCGGGGTCGACCTGCTGCTGCCCAACCTCGACGAGTTGACCGTCCTCGGCGGTCCGGAGGCCGTGCTCGCAGCAGGCGTCGGAGCCTGCGTGGTCACCCTCGGACCGCACGGCGCGCGCTGGATCTCGCGGGAGGTCGATCTGGTCGTGCCTGCGCCGGCGGTCGAGGTGCGGGACACGACGGGAGCCGGCGACGCCTTCGACGCCGGGCTGCTGGCCGCGTGGGTCCGGGGTGCGACGCCGGAACAGGCGCTGCGGGCGGGCGTCGCGGCCGGCTCGGCCGCGGCCGGGCTGCTCGGTGCCGGGCCGTCGCTGTGAGTGGTCGGCGGTGCGGCCGCAGCGCGGAGGAGACCCGAGCTGCTCAACCGGCCCGGTTCAGGACGCCAGCTCGGAGCTGGTGACCAGCGACCAGAGCGGGCCGAGCTGCGGCGGGTGTGGCCGGGCGATGTCGTCGACGACGACGCTGACCCCGAGCCAGCTGCTGCCCAGTTGCTCCACGAGTTCGCGGACCGCGACCGCCTGGCTGCCGGTCTCGATCCAGTCGTCGACGAGGATGACCCGGTGCGCGGTGGCGAGACTCGACCGCAGCATCCGCAGGGTGTGCCTGCGGCCCTGGTAGTCCGGCTGGGTGGGCGCGGACACCTTGGGCCCGGGGAAGTGCCCCTCGCCCTTGCGCCCCGGCACGAAGCCGACACCGGCGGCGAGCGCCACCGCCCCACCGAGCAGGAACCCGCGGGACTCGACGCCGACGACGGCGCTCGCCCCCGCGGCCACGACCGGCTCGGCCAGGGCCTCGACGATCTGCCGGTAGGCCGCCTGGTCGGCCAGCACGGTCCACACATCCGAGTGCCCGCCCTGCCACGAGAAGCCGGCCAGGAAGGCCTCCCGACCCCGGCGAGTGAGCTCCGACCTGAGCTGGGTCATCTGGGTCATCTGGGTCACGTGTGCCAGACCAGCCGATCGACGTGGCGAGCAGCACGTGGTCTGGTGTCGTGGCGGCGAACGTCGCGCCGACTCCGGGTGCCGTCCGGAGGCCGGGGCGGCCGTCGGCGGCCGCGCCGGGGCGGCTCGGTCAGGCGGCGAGGTGGGCCTGGAGCAGGGTTTCCAGGGGTGAGAGCGCGGGCTCTGGTGGTGCTGCTGCTGGTGCTGCTGGTGCTGGTGGTGCTGATGGTGGGGTGCCCCAGCCCAGCAGGGGTGGGGTGGTCGAGGCGTAGCTGTACCCGGTGGGGGTGATCAACTGGAAGTCGGCCCGCAGGCTGGGTGGGTGCCGGTCGGAACTGGCGGTGCGGGCCTGGTAGCCGGGGGCCTGTTTGGTGAGGTTGCAGCGTTGGCAGGTGCCGGCGCCGTTGAGGATGCCGGTCGGTCCGCCCCGGCCATGCGGCCGCAGGTGGTCGGCTTGCCGGATCGGCGCGCCGCAGAAGGGGGTGCGGCAGGTGTCGTCGCGGATCAGCAGCAGCGCCCGCAGCGCCGGTGGGAAGGCCCGGGCGCGGCGGTCGGCAGCCAGCAGGTCCCGCCCGTCGGGGGTCGTGTAGAGCCGGCGGAGGAACACGCGCGCGGCCGGGTCGGCCAGCACCGCGCGAGCGGTCGCGGCGGGGATCGACCCGTGACCGACCACCCGGGCCGGGGTATCGACCCCGCGACCGACCGCGCCGGCGCCGGGCTCGATGGTGGTGACGGTGGGCTCGATGCCGGTGGCGGTGGGCTCGATGCCGGCGGCGGCGATCTCGGCGGCGGTGGGCTCGATGGTGGGTCGGGTGTTGAGGACGCTGGTGTCGGTCATGACCAGGTGCAGCATGACTGGTTGGGGGGTGTCGGCGCACAGGCCGGCCAGCCGCTGGATGGCCAGGTCGGTGACCAAGTGGGACAGCGACGGAGCCGGGCCGGGGCGGTCACCGTCGGCCGGGGTGGTGGGTGGCAAGGGCTGGTCACGGCGGGTGCGCCGGGCGGTGGTGTCGGTGGCCAGGGCAGCGCCGGCGTCCCGCTGCAGGGTGGCGTAGGCGCTGACCGCGTCGGTCAGCCGGGTCAGGATGCTCAGGTAGGCCATCCCGTCCGGGGCCGGTCGCACGGTGACCCGCCGGCAGCGCACCGCTCGCTCGTTGCGGGCCACCACGGCAGCCGGGTCCAGACCGGCCACGGTGCGGGCGGTGGCCGCCCGCAGCTGCTTGACCCCCAGCCCGGGTGCCAGGGCCGCCAACTGGCGGTCGGCCTGGGCGCGCTGGTCGGCGGGCAGGCAGTCGGTGCCCGCCGCGATGGTCTCGGCGCCGGCCTCGGCGATCACCCCGACGGTCAACCCGGCCAGGGTGGCCGGCAGTTCGGTGACCAACGCCCGCGCCAACCCGACGTGCCGGTCCCCGGCGCTGGGGCTGTGCCGGCGGGCCAGCCCGATCTGGGCTCCGATCGAGGCCTCGATCGCCCGGGCGGTGCGCCGCGCCGCCAGTTCGTCGTCGGCGCTCAGCCGCCCGGCGGCGAACCCGGCCTTGGCGTCGGCGCGCACCTGTTCGGCCTGGCCGCGCACCAGCACCTCGAACGCGGTGGTCGCGTGGACCTGCAGTCCGGCCAGCGCGGCCTTGAGGGTTTCCGCGTCGGCCACCAGACCGACCAGGGTCGGCGCGTCCAGCGTGTGCAGTCGGGTCTGGTCGAGCGCGGACAACCGGGTCGCCAGCCGACTCAACTGTCCGACCAGCCCCACCGCAGGGTCGGTCGCCCCGGTGCCGGCCGCCCGGTCGGTGGCCTTCCCGGTGGCGGCGGTGTCGACTGGTCCCATGGTCGGGATTCTACTCCGCACGCCAGTCGAACACAAGTCTATCAACAGGACCAGATACTTTCTTGTTCAACGTGGCTAGGACTTCTGTAGAACTCAATATCGAGGGGACTGGTGAGGCAGGAGTGACCCGCTGACGGGTGCTGTCACAGCCCCGAACCACGGTCGACGTTGGTGTCGTGGTCGAGGTCTACCTCGATCAGGGCTGGGTACGCGGAGCGGGCTCGGATCGTGTTGGCGTGTGCTGAGCCCGGGGCGGGGACCTCGGCGGTGGCCGAGAAGATCGGGACGTCGCGCCGACGGTGATCAAGTGGCGGGAACGGTTCCGGGAGAACGGGATCGCCGGCCTGGTCGATGATCCACGCCCCGGTCGGCCGAAGACGATCGATGACGCCGGGATCATCGCGGCGACGTTGGACCCGCCGCCGGCCTCGTTGGGGGTCACGCACTGGTCTTCGCGGCTGCTGGGCAAGCAGTTGGGGATCGGGGACGCCACGGTCGCGCGGGCGTGGCGGAAGTATCGGGTGCAGCCGTGGCGGCGGGAGACGTTCAAGTTCTCCACCGACCCCGAAACTGGAAGCCAAGGTCCGTGACGTCGTCGGCCTCTACTTGAACCCGCCGACCAACGCGATCGTGCTGTGCGTGGACGAGAAGTCTCAGATCCAAGCATTGAACCGGACCGCGCCGATCCGAGATTCACACGCGGGACCCTAGAAGGCGTCGGCCGGGACGTACACGCCCCAGACCTCGCGCAGCGCGTGGGCGACCTCGCCGCCGGTGGCGCGCAGTTTGAGCGCCTCCTTCATCGGATAGAGCACGTTGTCGGTGCCGCGCGCGGCCGCCTTGAGCCGCTCGAGCGCGGCCTGGACGGCGGCGTCGTCGCGCTCGGCCCGCAGGGCGGCCAACCGCTCGCGCTGCTCGGCCTCGATCGACGGGTCGACCCGCAGCGGCTCGTACTCGTCCTCGTGGTCGAGCGTGAAGCGGTTGACCCCGATGACGGTCCGCTCGGCGTTGTCGATCTCCAGCGCCACGCGATAGGCGGAGCGCTCGATCTCCGCCTTCTGGAAGCCCTGCTCGATGGCCTTGACGGCACCGCCGCGGTCGTCGACCGCCCGGATCAGCTCGTCGATCGCCTGCTCCAGCTCGTCGGTCATCGACTCGATGACGTAGGACCCCGCGAACGGGTCGACGGTCTTGCACACGTCGGTCTCGTAGGCGATGACCTGCTGGGTGCGCAAGGCGAGCCGGGCCGCCTTCTCGGTCGGCAGCGCGATCGCCTCGTCGAAGGAGTTGGTGTGCAGCGACTGGGTACCGCCCAGCACCGCGCCCAAGCCCTGCAGCGCGACCCGGATGAGGTTGACCT
>CAZYHR010000025.1:0-31750 GCA_964647395.1 uncultured Intrasporangiaceae bacterium
CGCACGGCCCGTAGTCGATGGTCTCGCCGGACAGGGTCATGTTGTCGGTGTTCATGACGCCGTGGACGAACCCGATCGACATCCACGCCGCAACGAGGTCAGCCTGCCGCCGCACGACCGCGGACAGCAACGCGAACGGGTCACCGGGCGGCAGCTCCGGGTAGTGCCGCAGCCGGACGAACTCGGCCAGCTCGCCGAGCTGCTCGCGGCTGCCCTGGGTGCGGACCAGCTCTATGGTGCCGACCCGCAGGTGCGAGGCGGCGACCCGGGTCAGCACCGCACCCGGCAGCGGCCCCTCGCGCAGCACGGCCTCGCCGGTCGTCACCGCCGCCAGCGAACGGGTCGTCGGCACGCCCAGCGCCTGCATCGCCTCGCTGACGACGAACTCGCGCAGCACCGGGCCGAGCACCGCCCGCCCGTCGCCGCGCCGGGAGAACGGCGTCCGGCCGGACCCTTTGAGGGCGATGTCGCGGCGCACCCCGTGAACGTCGACGATCTCACCGAGCAGGTGCGCCCGCCCATCGCCGAGCAGCGGTGAGAACTGGCCGAACTGGTGCCCCGAATACGCCTGGGCCACCGGCTGGGCCCCGGCGGGCAGGGTGTTACCGGCGAAGATCGCCGCCGCGTCGTCCCCGCGCAGCTGGCCGGGGTCGAGCCGCAGCTCGCGGGCCAGCGGCTCGTTGAGCGCCAGCAGGTGCGGCTCGCGGACCCGCACCGGAGCGATGGCGACCGCGAGCCAGGGCAGCTGCGCGGCATACGTGTTGTCGAAGTGCCAGTCCATCGGTCCAGCCTCGCACGGGACCGGCGCCCCGCGGTCAGCCGACGACGCTCACCGCTGGCCGGCCGGGCCGGCCACGGCGCCGGGCCCGCCGGGCGCGCAGCCCCTCCACGCCGCGCTCGACCAGTTCGTAGAGCACCGGCACGAGCACCAGGGTCAGGGCGGTCGAGCTGAGCAGGCCGCCGATGACGACGATCGCCAGCGGCTGCGAGATGAACGCCCCACCGCCGGTGAGCGCCAGGCCCATCGGGGTCAGCGCGAGGATCGTCGCGAGCGCCGTCATGACGATCGGCCGCAGCCGGTGCCGGGCCCCCTCGACGACCGCGGTGGTCCGGTCGTCGCCCCGCGCCCGATACTGGTTGACCAGGTCGATGAGGACGATGGCGTTGGTGACGACGATGCCGACGAGCATGAGCAGCCCGATCATCGACGACACGTCCAACGCGGTCCGGGTCAGCAGCAGCAACCCGATCGAGCCGGTCGCCGCGAACGGCACCGAGACCATGAGGATGAGCGGCTGGACGAGCGAGTTGAAGGTCGCCACCATGACCAGATAGACGATGGCGATCGCCGCGAGCAGCGCGAGCCCCAGCGCGGCGAACGCCTTGGCCTGGTCAGCGCTGACCCCGGCGATGCGCACCTGGACCCCGTCCGGCACCGTCAGCGCGTCGAGGCGGGTCTGCAGGTCACGGGACACCGCCCCGAGGTCGCCGCCGGGTGGCCGGCCCGAGATCGTCGCGGCGCGCAGCCCGTCGATGCGGGTGACGCTGACCGCCTCCTGGACCTGGTCGAGGTCCGCCACGTCGTCCAGGACGACGGCCGGTGCGCCGGGCACCGCCGCGACCGGCAGGCGTCGCAGCGTCGCCAGATCGGCCGCCGCGCCGGCGCGCACGACCACGCTGACCTGCCGGCCGTCCAGCTCGACCCGGCCCACCGTGGTCCCGCTCGTGGCCGCCTGCACGGTCTGCGCGAGCTGCAGCTCGGTCAGACCGACCCGGGCGGCCGCGGCCCGGTCGACGGTGATCCGCAGGCTCGGCACGGTCTCGGCGAGGTCGTTGACCACGTCGGCGGCACCGGCGTCGTGCAGGACCTGGGTGACCTGGTCCGCGGTCGTCCGCAGCGCACCCGCGTCCTGGCCCTGCACGACCACCTCGAGTGCCGTGGGCCCCATCTGCTGCCCTTGCGCGACCACGAGACTCGCGCCCGGCGGCAGCCCGGTGACGGCCGCCTTGAGTCGCTCGCCGAAGGCCTGGCCGTCGGTGCCGGCCCGCAGGGTGATCGCGAAGCGGGCGGTGTTGGCGCCGCTGCCCAGGAACACCGCCTCGATGCCGCCCGGGCTGCCGGCGGTGACCTGGTAGGCGGTCACGTCACCCTGCCCGCCCAGCCACGCCTCGACCCGCCGGGCCTGCGCGTCGGTGTCGGCCAGCCGGGTGCCGGTCGGCAGGGTCAGCGTCGCCTGCAGTTGGTTGGCGCGCGAGCTGCCGATGAAGTCGGTGGTCAGGTGGGTGGCGGCATACCCGGTGCCGACCAGCAGCAGGATCGCCAGGCCGACGGTGAGCCACGGGTGGGCGAGCGCGCGACGCAGCACCGGCAGATAGGCGCGCTGCAGCCGGTCGGGCGCGTCGGCGCGGTGCTGATCGACGGCGCGCGGCTGCTCGCTGCTGCTGCCGAGGAACCAGTAGCCCAGCACCGGGATGATCGTCAGGGCGACCAGGAGCGACGCGAGCATGGCCAGCGACACGGTGATCGCGAACGGCCGGAACAACTCCCCGACCTGGCCGCCGACGAAGCCCAGCGGCAGGAAGACCGCCACGGTCGCGACCGTCGCCGACGTGATGGCGCGGGCCACCTCCTGGGTGGCGGTGACGACGGCGTGGCGGCGGTCGTCGCCCCGGGCGATGTGCCGCTTGATGTTCTCGATGACGACGATCGAGTCGTCGACGACCCGGCCGATGGCGATGGTCAGCGCGCCGAGCGTGAGGATGTTGAGCGAGTAGCCGGCCGCCGACAGCCCGGCCATCGCCAGCAGCAGCGACAGCGGGATCGACAGCGCGGTGACCAGGGTCAGCCGCACGGACAGCAGGAACACCAGCACGACGAGCACCGCGAAGCCCAGCCCGAGCAGCCCCTCGGTGGTGAGGTCCTTGATCGACTCCTCGACGAACGGGGCCCCGTCGTAGATCGTCACGAGCTGTCCGCCGCCGAGCGCGCTGCGGATCTCGGGGGTCAGCGCCGCGAGCGCGTGGGACACCTCGACCGCGTTGCCGTCCGGGGTCTTGGTGATCGCCAGGCCCACGCTCGGCTCGCCGTTGGTCCGGGTGTATGCCGCGGCCGCCCGCGGCGCGTAGGTCACCGTCGCGACGTCCCCGAGCACCGGCACGCCGGGCTGGCCGGTGTTGGGCTGGCCGGTGTTGGACTGGCCGGTGTTGGGCTGGCCGGCCCGGGCCGCCAGGGCCTGCGGGGTGAACACCGGGAGCCGGGCCAGCTCGTCGGCCGACGCGAGCCGGGCGCCGACCTGCACCGGCAGTTCGGTCGTGCCGTCCAGGACCCGGCCGCCGGGCAGGACGACGCCGTTGAGCTGCAGGGTCTGGGCCACGGTCTGCGGGGTGACCCCGAGCGCGGCGGCCCTGGCCTCGTCGAGGTCGACGGTGACCACCCGGTCGGCCACGCCCGACAGGGTCACGGCGCGCACCCCGTCGAGGTCCTCGATCTGGGGGATGACCACCCGCTGCAGCCGGTCGACCAGGTCTTGGGCGTCGGCCCCGCCGGAGGCGGCCAGCTGGATGATCGGGAAGTCGTCCAGGCTGCCGGCGAAGATCTGCGGGCGCGCCCCGTCGGGCAGCGCGGGCAGCGCGAGCACGGCGCGCTGCAGGTCGGTCTGCGCCTGGGTCAGGTCGGTGCCGTAGTCGAGTTCGACGAGGACCGAGGACAGCCCCTCGCGGCTGGTCGAGGAGACCTCGACGACGTTGTTGAGCCCGAGCGCCGCGACTTCGACCGGCCGGGTGACCTGGGCCTCGATGACCGAGGAGCCCGACCCGGGCAGGGCGGTCACCGCGACGATGACCGGGAACTGCAGCGACGGGAACAGCTCTCGCGGCAGGGTGGCCGCCGACCACAGGCCGGCCAGGATGCCGAAGACCGTCGTCAGGGCCACCAGGGCCCGGTTGCGCATGCTGAAGACGGTGAGGCGACCCATAACCCGACCACTGTAGAGGCCGACGCCCGGCTCGGCCGATCGGCTGATCGGTGACCGCGGCGGGTCGATCGGCCGCAGCCCGACGAGCGACCGGCGGACGCGCCACCGCCGGACGAGCCGTCAGCCGACGCTGCTCAGGTGTCCCCGACCGTCGGCGGCCCGGCGCTCGGCCAGGGCTTGCCGCCCGGCGCCGCCCTGGGCGACCACGACCGCCAGTTCGTCGGGCGTGATCAGCGTCAGCGGGACGATGTCGACCGGGCCGAGCGCGGTGGCGACCTGGGCCGGACGCCCGGCGACCGGCATACCGATGAGGGCGGCGACGGTGTCCTGCTCGGTGACCAGCGCCTCCGGCTCGTCGAGGGGCAGTTCCATCGAGACGATCCCGTGACTGGCCAGGTGCTCCGAGATGCCACCGAGGTCGGCGACGTTCTGGGCGAACAGCTCGATGGCGGCGAAGGCCCAGCTGGAGCGCAGCTGCTCGAAGCCGGCACCCACCAGGTCAGGGGTCTCCAGATAAACCTCGCAGCCGTAGCCCGGCGCGCCGTCCTGCGGCGCCGGGTCGGCCAGGCCGTCCGAGGCGATGATCACCGTGCTCGGCGTGCGGACGATGCGATAAGCCTGCCGGGTGTTGGGCCAGGGCGGGGCGCCGGTGAACATCGGGTTGACCAGATAGGTGACGACGTCCGGGTCGAGCTCGCCGATCGCGGCCCAGTGCGCGTCGATGGCGGCCAGCACGGCCTCGCGCTGCGGGTGCTCGCCGTCCGCGCCGGGATCACCGCCGAGGTCGTCGGGGGTGCTGTCCGGGTCGGCGGCGCGGCCGGAGTCTGCACCCCGGGGGCGACGGTCCTGGCCGGCCGGGCCGGAGCCCCGGAAGCGGTCGAAGAAGCCCACGCGGATCTCCCTGGAGTCGGGGGGCACTGGCCCCGCACGAACCCTCATTCCATCACGGGTCGGCGGGTCGGCGACGGCCGCGGACCAGCCGGCCCAGCGCGGCGGCCCCGACCAGGGCCAGGGCCACCGCCCGACCGGCCCGCGAGGGTCCGCCCGCGGGCGGCTCGCGCCGGCCGGCGTGGGCCCGCTCGGCGGCCGTGCGGATGAGCCGGCCCTCGGTGATGAGCTCCGCCCGTTTGGCCGCGGTCTTCTCGCTCTTGCTGGTGTCCCGCGGCGGCAGTTGCAGGGTCTCCTCGGCCCGGATGCCCGCCTGCAGTTGACGCGAACGCTCCAGTTCGGAGTCGACCTCGGCGCCGAACAGCAGCGCGATGTTGGTCAGCCAGAGCCACAGCAGGAAGACGACGACACCGGCCAGCGACCCGTAGGTCCGGTTGTAGGAGCCGAAGTTGGCGACGTAGACCCCGAAGAGGACCGACATGACCAGCCAGACGACGATGGCGATCGCGGCGCCGATGCTGATCCAGCGCAGCCTGGGCTGGGCGACGTTGGGGGTCGCGTAGTAGAGCAGCGCGACGATGAGCGTGACGACGAGCAGGATGACCGGCCACTTGGCGAGGTTCCACACGGTCACCGTGGTGTCGCCCAGCCCGAGCACGTCACCGACGCTGCGAGCCACCGGGCCGCTGATGATCAGCGCCACGAGCACGAGGGCGACGAGCAGCACGCAAACCAGGGTGAGCAGCAGTTGCAGGGGACGCAGTTTCCAGATCGGCCGGCCCTCGTCGACCTCGTAGACGCGGTTGAGCGCGCGGCTGAACGCGCCGACGTAGCCCGAGGCCGACCACAGTGCGCCGAGCACGCCGAGGGCCAGGACGATCCCGGCGCCCTGGGCGGTGACCATCTGGCGCACCGGCTCCTCGAGCACTGCAGCGGCCCCCTCCTGGCCGAGCGAGCGGACCAGTTCGAGGATGGTGTCGACGGTGCGCTGGCCCTGGCCGAACACCCCGAGCAGCGAGACGACCGCGACCAGGGCCGGGAAGATCGCCAGCACCGAGTAGTAGGTCAGCGCGGCCGCCTGGTCGGTGCCCTGGTGGCGCAGGAACTCCTGTCCGGCCCGCTTGGCCGTGTAGCGCCACGACGGCGCGGGCAGGTCGGGCGGCGAGTCGGGCTTGGCCGGGTGGTCCGGGTCAGGGGCGGTCTGCTGCTTGACCGCGCTCGTGCCGGGCTGCTCCACGGGGGTCCTCCTCAGGTGGCGGCGGGGCTCAGGGACCCCTACCCGCGCAACCCCGTCCGCAACCGCGAGCCGGTATGCCGCCCGCTCGCCTCGGCGGGCGGCATACCGGCCGTTGGTGGGACTTCGTGGCGGATCCCGCTGCCGATCAGGCGGACTCGTCATCGAGCCGGTGCTGGCTCCAGGCGTGGTAGCCGCCGAGCAGGTCGGAGACGTCGCCGAAGCCGCGCTGCCGCAGCAGGCTCGCCGCGACCGCGGAGCGCCAGCCGCCGGCGCAGTGCACGACGACCGGCCGGGCCGGGTCGAGCTCGCCGAGCCGGGCGACCAGCTGGGGCAGCGGGATGCTGCGCGCCCCGGAGATGACCCCTGCCGTGCGCTCGTCGTCGTTGCGGACGTCCAGCAGTTGCAGGTCCGCCGCGGCGCGGGCGTCGGCGAGCTGCGCGACGGTGACCCGGCTGCCCGGTCGGGTCTGCTCGGGGTGCCGCGCCAGGTAGTCGTCGGGGTCGGGCAGGTAGCCGGCGACGTTGTCGTAGCCGACCCGGGCCAGCCGCATGGCGACCTGCTGCTCGGCGCCGGCGGGGGCCATGACCAGGATCCGGGCGGTCGGGTCCAGGAGCATGCCGACGGTCTCGGCGAGCCGGCCGTCGAGCGGCACGCTGAGCGCTCCGGCCAGGTGCCCCCGGGCGTGCTCGACGGTCGGCCGGGCGTCGTGGACGACCGCTCCGGCGGCGAGCTCGGCGGCGGCCTGCGCGTCGGTCAGGGCCGGCACGGTGGCCTCGGGCTCGCGGATCGCGCGCCGCTGCTTGTTGAGCGTCGCGTTGTAGCCGAAGTAGGCCGGCGCCGGCGGCTGGCCCTCGGTGACGACGTCGACGAACTGCTGCTCGGTCATCGGCCGGCAGGCGTAGTTGCCGCGCCGCTGCTGCCCGATCGTCGACTGCCGCTCGGTCGACAGGTGCTTGCCGCAGGCCGAGCCGGCGCCGTGGGCCGGGAAGACCCGGACCTCGTCGGGCAGACCCATGAGCACGTGCTGGACCGAGTGGTAGAGCTGCCGGCCGAGTTCGTCGGCGGTGGTGCCGGCCGAGGCCAGCAGGTCGGGGCGGCCGACGTCGCCGATGAACAGGCAGTCGCCGGTCAGCACGCCGTATGCCGTGCGGTCGCCCGGGTGCTCGAAGACCAGCACGCTGATCGACTCGGGGGTGTGGCCCGGGGTGGCGAGGATCTGCAGGGTGACCTCGCCGAGCGAGATCCGCTCGCCGTCCACGAGCGGCCGGAAGTCGAACTCCGGGCGGGCCGCGGCGCCGTAGCCGATCCACGCGCCGGTGGCCCGGGCCAGCTCGAGGTGGCCCGAGACGAAGTCCGCGTGGAAGTGCGTGTTGACGACGCCGACGATGGTCAGCCCCGCCGCGGCCGCCTCCGCGAGGTAGTCCTCGACGTCCCGGCGCGGGTCGACGACGACCGCCTGACCGGTCGTCTCGTCGCCGACGAGATAGGACGCCTGCGAGAGGCAGTCGAGGTAGTGCTGGGTGAAGCGCATGGTCCGAATATACCCCTGGGGGTATATGTCGGCAAGCGGGGCCGATCAGGCGGCTCGAGTGCCCCAAGCGAATCAGGTGGCCCATGTGATCCAGGTGGCCCAAGCGACTCACGTGACTCGGTGAAAACGGTTGCCTGGAACGTTCGGTGGCGCGAACGTTCCAGGCAACCGTTTTTACCGGGTGATCGCCGGGCTGACCCCTGACCGGGGGATCGCCGGGCTCGCCGCTGACCGGGGTGGGGGTCGGCCTCGCGCGCCGGCGGTCAGGAGCGGGTGCGGCCGGCGCGGAGCATGTCCAGCGCCTGGGCCACCCGCCGCGCCCGGGTCTGGTCGCGCTTGGCCTGCGCCACCCACTCGGCGAACTCGCGGCGGTGGGTGAAGGCCAGCGCCTCGTAGGCCGCGGCCGCGGCGGAGTCGGCGGCGAGCGCCTCGGCCAGCGCGGGCGGCACCGGCACCTCGCGCGGAGCCTGGTCGAGGCGGACCGTCGCGGTGACCCGGTCGCCGATCTCGACGGCGAGCGCGGCGCGCGCGGCCTTGCTCAGCCCGATGACGTTGCGGCCGCCCATGACCGCGACCCGCAGCCGCTGGGACCGGTCGTCGATGCTGACCTGCACGGGCGCGCGCTTGCCGCCGCCGATGGCCTCGACCTGCTGGTCGGTGAGCACCAGGGCCCCCGCGGGTCCGAACGGCTCGATCGTCACGTCCCGCAGGACCAGTTCCTCGCTCACCCGGCCAGCCTGCCACCGCGGACCGCAGGGTGCCATGCTGGCTGGACGCGCAGCTGGCTGGACGCGCACGAAGGAGTGATCGGCATGCAGACCCTGCCCCGGCTCGGGCCCATCGGCGAGCTGGACGTCACCGAGTGGATCGGGACTCCGCCGGCCGCGACCCTGGCCGAGCTCCGGGGACAGGTCCTGGCGATCGAGGCCTTCCAGATGCTCTGCCCCGGCTGCGTCCTGCACGGGCTGCCCCAGGCGACCCGACTCGGGCAGATCTTCGGCCCGGACCTGGTCGTGCTCGGGCTGCATACGGTGTTCGAGCATCACGACGCGATGCAGGTGCCGTCGCTGCGGGCCTTCCTCTACGAGTTCCGGATCCCCTTCCCGGTGGCGGTCGACCGCCCGCAGGGCAGCGGGCTGCCGGCGACGATGGAACGGCTCGCGCTGCACGGGACGCCCTCGCTGCTGCTCGTCGACCGGCAGGGCGAGTTGCGCTGGAAGTCGCTGGGCACGGTCGACGACCTGCGCCTGGGCGCGCTGGTGGCGCAACTCGTCACCGAATCCCCGGCCCCGGACCCGGGTGCTGTATTTTCTTAGGCATCACCCTTGTTTAATGGAGGTGCCTGACATGGCTGCAGACCCGGATCTCGACGTCCGCTCCGAACCGCCGGCCCGGCGGCACGAGTTGATCTTCCAGACCTACACCGACCTCGACCCGGGCACCGGCTTCGTGCTGGTCAACGACCACGACCCCAAGCCGCTCTACTACCAGTTCGCGGCGGAGCACGAGGGCGACTTCACCTGGGATTACCTCGAGCAGGGCCCGCAGACCTGGCGGGTGCGGATCGGCCGGCCCGAGGCCTCGGCCTGAGCCGACGCTAGGCTGAACCGACGCTAGGCGGACCGGCCCACCGGTCGGCCCTGGTCGGGATGGGTGGCCCGGTGGCGCAGCCACCAGCAGATGGCGACCACACCGGAGAGGGCGACGAGTTCGCCGCCGTCCTCGACGATCGGCATGACCGATGCGACGGCTCCGCCGACCTTCTCGGCCAGCACGTCGAGTTGGTCGACCACGGTGCCGAAGAAGACGATGGCCAGCACGCCGGCTCCCAGCAGCCGGTAGTCGCGGCGATGTTCGGCGTCGAGCCGGCGATAGCCCCACCACAGCAGGGCCAGCATCGGCAGCCCGACAACCAGGACGAAGAGGACCTGGCCGACGTCCTTGCCGCGCAACGGGCCGACCGCGGTGAGCCATCCCTGATCGGCGGCCAGCTCACCGAAGCCCTCGTGCAGGCGCAGGGCGTCGTCGACGAGCAGATAGCCCAGCACGATCACCCAGGCCAGGAACCCGCGTCGGCCGGCTCGGACCACGGCCACCAGACACCAGATCGCCACGGCGTACTGCAGGTAGCCGACGATCTCGGCGAAACCCCGATCGGTGGTGAGCAGCAGCCGCGGGTCACCCCAGTGCGCCAGTCTCGCCGCGACGTGTAGCCCGATCAGGGCCAGGTCGATGACGACCAGGCCGGCGAGCAACCGTCCCGTGCCGCCGTCGGTCAGGGCCGCCCGCACGCGGGCCAGCGCCCCCGGGCGCCGTGGCGCGCGCGGATCCCCCATGTCCATCGACCATCCCCCCGGGTGGACGTGTGCAGACTGATGTCGGAACGCTAGAACAGCAGCGGGCCCGGCGCCGGCGAAACGGTGATCTTTGCCACCCTCGCCCGCGGCTCTCGGCCCGTCCGGACCCGCCGGTCGCCCGCCGGGCATGCGAGGGTGGAGGCATGGACATCTCCCCGCCACCTCCGGACGGCGGTCTGCCCGAGGAACTCCTCGGGTCCCTGGACACCGCCGTCGACAGCCCCCCGACGCTGGTCGCCCTCGACTTCGACGGGGTGCTGGCGCCGATCGTCGAGCATCGGGACGACGCGCGGCCGCTGCCCGGCAGCATGTCCGCGCTGCAGCGCCTGGCCGCCCGGCCCGGCGTCCACCTCGCGGTGCTCTCCGGGCGCACCCTGCGCGACCTCGGGGCGCGCTCCGACTTCCCGCCGGGCACGCACCTGGTGGGCAGCCACGGGGCCGAGTTCGGCGACGCCGACGTCGGCATCTCGCCGACCGAGGCCGCCAACGTGCAACGCCTGGGATTCACCTTCGAGTCGCTGGTCCGCGACCACCCCGGCACCGAGTTGGAGACCAAGCCGATCGGGGTCGCCCTACACACCCGCCTGGCCAACCGGCAAACCGCCCTGGCGGCCACCGCGGCCGCAGTGCTGGCGGCCGCGCAGATCCCGGGCGCCAACATCACCGTGGGCAAGGAGGTGGTCGACGTCAGCGTCGCGACCACGACCAAGGGGCACGCGCTGACCAGGTTGCGCACCACCCTGCTGCCGCAGGCGATGGTCTACATCGGCGACGACGTCTCGGACGAGAGCGCGTTCGCCGCGATGAGCCCGACCGACGTGTCGATCAAGGTCGGCCCCGGCAACACGGCAGCGCGCTTCCGGGTCGACGGTCCCGACGACGTGCAGCGGGTGCTCGAACGCCTGGCCGACACCCCGGGGATGCAGACCCCCCACTCAGCGACCGGCTGACGGCTCCGCCGCCGCCCGGTTGCCGGCCGCGATCCGGGCCAGGTCGACGTGCGCGTCGAAGTCGGCGGCCGGCACGCCCTGGTCGAGGGCGACCTCCCGCAGCGGGCGGCCCGAACTCGCCGCCTCCTTGACGATCGCGGTGGCCCGGTCATACCCGACCAGCGGGTTGAGCGCCGTCGCCGAGGCGAGCGTCCCCTCCGCGGAGCGCCGGGTGCCCTGCTCGTCGGGGACGATGCCGCTGACGCACTCGTCCGCCAGCGCGGCACAACTGCGGGACAGCAGCGTCAGCGACTCCAGCAGGTTGCGCGCGATGACCGGTACCCGGGTGTTGAGCTCGAGCTGGCCCTGCAGGCCGGCGATCGACACGGTCAGGTCGTTGCCGAGGACCTGGGCGCACCCCTGCAGGACGACCTCGGGGATCACCGGGTTGACCTTGCCCGGCATGATCGACGAGCCCTTCTGCAGCTCGGGCAGGACGATCTCGCGCAGACCGGTGCGCGGGCCGGAGGACAGCAGCACCAAGTCCTGGGCGATCTTGGTCAGCGACACCGCCACCGTCCGGCAGGCCCCGGAGAGCTCGACGAGGGCATCGCGGCTGGCCTGGGCCTCGAAGCGGTCCAGCGGCGCACCGATCTGGGTCAGCCCCGACTCCTGCGCGAGCAGCGCGCGGACCCCAGCGGCGAAGTCGGGGTGGGTGTTGAGGCCGGTGCCGGTCGCGGTGCCCCCCAACGGGATCCGCCCGACCCGGTCCAGCGTCGCGGCGACCCGCTGCGCGCCGAGACGGGCCTGCGCGGCATACCCACCGAACTCGTCGCCGAGGGTGACCGGCACCGCGTCCATGAGGTGCGTGCGGCCGGCCTTGACGACCCCGGCGAACTCGGCGGCCTTGGCCGCCAGCGCGGTCCCGAGGTGGTCCAGCGCGGGCAGCAGCCCGTGGACCGCGAGGTCGAGCGCGGCCAGGTGGACCGCCGAGGGCACCGTGTCGTTGGACGACTGCCCGAGGTTGACCTCGTCGTTGGGGTGGGCCCCGCCGGCCAGCGCCCCGATGACCTCGTTGGCGTTCATGTTGGTCGACGTGCCCGAGCCGGTCTGGAACACGTCGATCGGGAACTGATCGTCGAATTCCCCTGCGGCGACGCGGCGTCCAGCCTGTGCGATGCGCTCGGCGAGCTCCGGGTCGAGCAGACCGAGGCGCGCGTTGACGACCGCGGCGGCCGCCTTGATCCGAGCCAGCCAGTGCACCACCGGCACCGGCATCGGCTCCCCGGAGATCTGGAAGTTGTCGATGGCCTTGCGGGTCTCCGCGCCGTACAGGGGCTGCATCGACTCAGGCTACGTCGCCGCCGAGCAGCAGCCACGGCTACGGCATACGCTGACGGGCAACGAAGGAGGGCGCCATGGCCCGGATCCTGGTGGCGAGCGTGCCGGCCTACGGCCTGGCCAACCCGTCGTTGCCGATCGTGCAGGCGCTGGTCGCCGCCGGCCACCAGGTCGACTACCTGACCGGCGAGTCATTCCGGGAGCGGGTCGAGCGGTGCGGGGCGACGCTGCTGCCGTTCGCGGCCTACCTGAACGGGCCGCTGGTCGACCCGCGGCAACTGGTGCGCCACGGGCGGCGGCTGTTCGGCGACCTCACCGCCTCGATGAGCCGGCTCGGGCGCAGCTACGACGTGGTGATCGGTGCCGGGATGCAGCCCGGCCTGCGCGCCGTGGAGCGGGATGTGCCGCGACCGGTCGTCCAGTGCAGCCCGGTGTTCCTGCAGAACGACCGGACCATGCGGCACTTCGCCCGGATCGCCACCGGCCTGCCCGCCCCGGGGCGGCGGCTCATGGGCACGCCGGTGCTGCGGCGGCGCCTGCTCGCCGCGGCCGGCCGGGCCGTCTTCGGCCAGCCGGTGCGCGACGTCGAGGACGTGCTGGGGCCGCTGTCCACCCGGCTGACCATCGTCACGACCAGCCGCCACCATCAGCCCTTCGACGAGGACTTCGACGAGCGGTGCGTCGTCGTCGGGCCGACCCCCACGCTGCCGGGCACCGACGACGGGTTCCCCATCGACCGGCTGCGCGAGCACCCCGGCCCGGTCGTCTACGCCACCTTGGGCACGGTCTTCAACCGGTGGACCCCGTTCTTCCGCAACGTCATCGACGCCTTCGCCGGCAGCGACGCGCTGGTCGTCGTGACCACCGGCGGCGCCGAGGGCCTGGCCCGGCTGGGCCCGGTGCCGGACCACGTCATCGCCCAGGCCTTCGTGCCGCAGACCGCGGTGCTGCGCGAGGCCGACGTGTGCTTCACGCACGGGGGGTTCGGCTCGGCCACCGACTGCGTGTCGCTCGGTGTGCCGCCGGTGCTCACCCCGATGGGCGCCGACCAGTTCTTCAACGCCTACCGCCTGCAGGAACTCGGCGCCGGGCAGGTGCTCACCCGACGGGAGCACTCGCCGGCGCGGGTGCGGGCCGCGGCCGAGCGGGCCCTGGCGGACGCCTCCGCCCGCGAGCCGCTGGCCCGGCTGCGCGACTCGTTCGCCGACGCGGGCGGCCCGGCCCGCGCGGTCGCCGCGATCGAGGCGCTGCTGGGCTGAGGACGCCGGGCCGGTCCATCGCCGCCGGCCGGGCGGCATACGGTGTCCCCATGGCGCTGGTGATCGGTGGGCATGTCGACCAGGACGACCCGGTGGGCGAGGCGGTGGCCCGCGAGGCCGGGCTGTCGCAGTTCTTCCTCGGCGACCCGCAGAGCTACAAGGGCCCGGTGATCCGGTATGCCGCGGGCCCGGCCGCGCTGCAGGCCGCCGCCCGGGTGGCGGGCATCGACCTGTACGTGCACGCGCCGTATCCGATCAACGTCGCCTCGACGAACAACCGGATCCGCATCCCGGGCCGCAAACTGCTGCAGCAGCACCTGCTCGCGGCGGCCGAGATCGGCGCCAAGGGGGTGGTGGTACACGGCGGCCACCTGGGGGTCGACGAGGACGCCCAGGTGGGTTTCGACAACTGGCGCAAGTGCGTCGACGGCCTGGACCTGGCCGTGCCGCTGCTCATCGAGAACACCGCCGGCGGTGACAACGCCATGGCCCGGCGGCTCGAGGCGATCGACCGGCTGTGGGAGGCCATCGGGCGGGCCGAGGGCGGCGACACCATCGGCTTCTGCCTCGACACCTGTCACGCGCACGCCGGCGGCACCGACCTGGCCGACGTCGTCGACCGGGTGCTGGCGATCACCGGACGCATCGACCTCGTGCACGCCAACGACTCGCGTGACGACTTCGACTCCGGCGCCGACCGGCACACCAACTTCGGCTCGGGGCGCATCGACGGCGACGCGTTGGCCGCGGTCGTGCGGGCGGCCGGCGCGCCGGTCGTCTGCGAGACCCCGGGCGGGGTCGCCGGACAGTCCGCCGACATCGCCTGGCTGCGCGAGCGCGTCTGAGGCCGGCGCGCCACGGGGTGCCGCACCGGCCCGGATGACCGGGAGCCGGGCCCGGTCAGAGCCGCCCGCGGATCGGCGTCGAGCCGGCCGGGCCGGCGCCCTCGTCGGGCATGGTCATCTCGGCCCGCAGCCCGAGCAACCGCACCTCGCGGTCCGGATCCGCCTTGACGGCGGCCAGCGCCAGCGCGGCCTCGGTGACCGCCGCGTGGTCGTGGGTCGGAGCGGGCAGGGTGCGGCTGAAGGTCTTGGTGAAGAACGGCGCGTAGCGCACCTTGAGGGTGAGCCGGACGACCGGACGACCCTCGGCGGCGACGTCGGCGAGCACCTGCCCGGCGAGCGTCCGCACCGCGTCACGCACCTGCTCCGGCGTCGTGAGGTTGGTCTGATAGGTCGTCTCGCGGCTGTGTCCGCGGGCGACCCACGGGGTGTCGTCGACGTGGGCCCGGCCGCGTCCGTGGCCGAGATCGGCATACCAGGCGCCCATCCGCGGGCCGAATTCGGCTGTCAACCGGTCCGGTCCGGCCTCGGCCAGCTGTGTCACGGTCTCGATGCCCAGCGCCGCGAGGCGTTTGGAGATCTTGGCGCCGATGCCCCACAGGTCGCGGGTCGGCCGGTCGCCCATGACCGCCATCCAGGTCTGCTCGGTGAGCCGACCGACCCCGCGCGGTTTGGCGAAGCCGGTGGCGATCTTGGCCCGGATCGTGTTGTCGCCGATGCCGATCGAGCAGTGCAGCCGGGTCTCGCGCAGCACCCGCGCTTGGACGTCCCGGGCCCACGCCTCGGGGTCGTCGGTCGTCACGCCGAGGAAGGCCTCGTCCCAGCCGAGCACCTCGACGACGGCCCCGGTCGCGCGCAGCACCGCGACCACCTGCTGCGAAGCCTGCTCGTAGGCCGCGTGGTCCACCGGCAGCAGCACCGCGTCGGGCACCTTGCGCGCGGCGGTGCGCAGCGGCATACCGGATCCGACGCCGTGCACCCGCGCCTCGTAGGACGCGGTCGCGACGACGGCGCGCTCGGTGGGGTCGCCGCGACCGCCGACGATGACCGGCAGGCCGGCCAACTCGGGACGCCGCAGCACCTCGACCGCCGCGATGAACTGGTCGAGGTCGACGTGCAGCACCCAGGGCCGGGCCGGATCGGTCATGGCGACAGTCTGACCGGCTGGGCGCTCACGCGGCCGCGCAGCCACGGATCCACGCGTCGACCACGGCGAGCGCGTCGTCGAGCCGCGGCCCCGGTCCGTCGCCGAGCCACAGCGCGGCCTCGTTGAGCGCCCCGGAGAGCATGATCGACGCGGCGGCCCACGGCACAGCGAGCCGGCCGGCCACCGCGAGTTGTCGCAGCCCGGCGTCGAGGGTGGCGCGCACGTGCCGGGCGTCGAGGTCGCGCCACTGTTGCCAGCCCAGGACGGCGGGCCCGTCGAGCAGCACGATCTGGCGCGTCACCGGGTCCTGCCCGGCCCGCAGGAAGGCGGCGCAGCCCGCCCGGATCTGCTGCCACGGGTCGGCCGCGCCCGCGGCGTCCTGCTCGATCCGCGCGGCCAGCGCGGCCATCTCGTCCTCGAGGACCGCGCGAAAGAGCCCCTCCTTGCTGCCGAAGTGGTGGTAGACCGCGCCCCGGGTCACCCCCGCCGCGCTCGCCACCGCGTCGAGCACCAGTCCCCCGTAGGCCGCGCGCCCCAGCGCCGCTCGGGCGTGCGCCTTGATCTCGGCGACGGTGCGGGCGGTCTGCTGGCGGGACGAGCGGGCCACCGAATCCTCCT
Organism: uncultured Intrasporangiaceae bacterium; assembly: GCA_964647395.1. Lineage (GTDB taxonomy): Bacteria > Actinomycetota > Actinomycetes > Actinomycetales > Dermatophilaceae > Phosphoribacter. The sequence continues at coordinate 16,124 of CAZYHR010000025.1, forward strand.
CTTGGCATACGTACATGATGTATGTATAGTCTCGGCTACCTACATAGGGTAGGTAACGCGGCGGGAGCCGAGTCCGAGGAGGACGTCATGACCAGCACGATTCTGACCAGCGCCAGCCAGACCAGTGCCAGCCAGACCAGCGCGAGCGCGCTGACCAGCTGTTACCCGGTGCTCATCGTCGACGACGTGTCGGCTGCGAGCGCCTTCTTCGTCGACCACTTCGACTTCCGGCCGACCTTCGCCAGCGACTGGTACGTCAGCCTGGCCCGACCCGAGGGGGCTGAGCTCGCCATCCTGCAGGCCGGGCACCCGACGATCCCCGCCGCGGTGCGCGACGCGACGGCCGCGGGCGTGCTGGTCAACCTGGAGGTCGAGGACGTCGACGCCGAGTACCGGCGGCTGGTCGGTGCGGCCGGGCTGGTGCCGCTGCTCGACCTACGCAGCGAGTCCTTCGGGCAGCGGCACTTCATCGTCCGGGGCCCGGCCGGTGTGCTCGTCGATGTCATCACACCGATCCCGCCCGGCGACGACTTCGCCGCGGCGTTCACCGGTTGACCGCGGCAGGGGGGTGTCGGTCGCGTCGCGTAGGGTGCGGGCACCCGGACCGCCGGACCGACTCCGGCCTGATCGAGGAGACCGCATGGGCACCCGCCTCAACCCCTACCTCAACTTCGACGGCACCGCCCGCGAGGCGATGACCTTCTACCAGCAGGTCCTCGGCGGGGAGTTGGTGATCAGCACGTTCGGAGAGTTCGGCGCCCCCGAGGGCGTCGACCCCGAGGGCACCATGCACGCCCAACTCGAGACCCCGGCCGGCTTCACCCTCATGGCCTCCGACGGCCCGCCCGGGCAGCCGGTCACCGCAGGCAACAACTTCTCGGTCAGCCTGTCCGGCGACGACACCGCGGCGCTGACCGGCTGGTGGCAGCAGCTGTCCGAGGGGGGTCAGGTCGTCATGCCGCTCGAGCAGCAGATGTGGGGCGACACCTTCGGCATGTGCGTCGACCGATTCGGCACCCCGTGGATGGTCAACATCGCCGGTCAGCACTGACCCCCGGCGGCGGGTGCGGGACCTACGCTTTCGGCATGTCCGCACCGGCCGCGCCAGACGCACGCTGGGTCACCCTGGTCCAGCGGCTGGCGCAGCACGAGGACGAGGTCATCGTCGCCTTCCTGGACGCCGCGTTGCACGACGATGCCTTCCCGCTGGACCTCGTGCCGCGGGACGACGTCGAGGGGACCGCGCGGGACTCCTTCGGCGAGATCGTCGCGAGCCTGCCGCACGGGGTGCCCCGACCCGAACTGCTCGAGCTCGCCGCCGACTTCGGTGAGCGCCGGGCCCGGCAGGGGATCCCGCCGGACGCCGTGCTCACCGCCGTGCGACTCGACGTGGCCATGCTGTGGGAGGCGCTGCGCGGGTGCTGCGAGCCGTCCGAGGTCGAGGTCCTCGTCGAGCACACCGGCGCGCTGATCACGGTCGTCGACGCCTTCATCACCCGGACCAACCAGGCGTACCTGGCCGAGTACCTGCGCCTGACCCGGCACGAGATGGGACGCCGGTCGGCGCTGCTCGCCGAGCTGTTCCACAGCCAGGGGGCCAGCGCGGTCATCGTCCAGCGCGTCGCGAGTGCGCTCGACCTCGGCGTCCGGTCCGACTACACCGTCATCGCCGCGTGCGGGCCGGCCGCGGAGTCGCTGCGCCAGATCGCCGCCGCGAACCCCTCGGTGCGGCTGCTGCACCACCAGGCGGGCGACACGACCTGGCTGTTCTGGGAGCAGATCCCCGCCAACCGGCGCTTCGGCCAGGCCGTGGCCGACGTCGGGGGCGTGCTGCTGCCCGACATCCAGGGCCTGGCTCAGGTGCCGGCCGCGGCCCGCACCGCCCAGACTCTGGCGCGCACACTGCGCCCCGACGAGACCACGGCCAGCGGCCTGTCCGCCCTGTGGCTGCGGGCGGCCCGCGAGGCCCTGTCCGCCCGCGGGGTCGACATCGCCGGCCCGGTCGTGGCCGCCCTGGCCCCCCTCGGCCAGGTCGAGCGCGACCGGCTCCTGGAGACCCTGGCGGTGCTGGCCCAGACGGGCAGTTCGACCGAGACGGCCCGCCGCCTGCACCTGCACCGCAACAGCGTCGTCAAGCGGGTCGACCGGATCGTCGACCTCACCGGCCTGGACCCCCGGGTGCCCGTCGAGGCCGCCCAGCTGGTCATCGCGCTGCTGTAGCCAGCCTCTCGGCCCATCGGGCCCTCTCAGCCCACCCGGCCCTCTCAGCCCATCCAGCCTCCGGTGGGGCACCCGGCGGCCGCCGGCCCGCCCCGCGTCCTACCGGTGGCGTGTGCGTCTGCACACCCGGACCGGGCCGATTGGGGGCAGATGCCCGGTCCGGTCCGGCCCGAACCGGCCTAGCCTCGTTGAAAACTCCTCTGCTGCAGGAAGGTTCACTATGAGCACCGCTCCAGCGATCCACGAGACTCCGCCCGCGGAACTCCGCAAGATCGCCACGGCCAGCGTCGTCGGCACGACGATCGAGTTCTACGACCTGTTCATCTTCGCCACCGCATCCGCCCTGGTCTTCAACAAGGCGTTCTTCCCGAGCTTCGACCCGCTGGTCGGCACCATGCTGGCCTTCGGGACGTTCGCGACGGCCTACATCGCCCGGATCCTCGGCGCCGCCGTCTTCGGCCACTTCGGAGACCGCATCGGGCGCAAGGCGACCCTGCTCGTGTCGCTGGTGCTCATGGGTGTCGCGACCTTCGCCATCGGCCTGCTGCCCGACTACGGCGCGATCGGCGTCGCGGCTCCGCTGCTGCTGCTCGTCTGCCGGCTGCTGCAGGGCTTCGCGCTCGGTGGCGAGTGGGGTGGCGCGGTGCTCATGGTCATCGAGCACAGCCCCGCCCGCAAGCGCAGCTTCTTCGGCTCGCTGGTCCAGGTCGGCGTCCCGGCCGGCACCCTGCTGGCCAACCTGGTCTTCCTCGTCATGGCCCTGATCGTCAGCGACGAGGCCTTCGCCGCGTGGGGCTGGCGGGTGCCGTTCCTGGCGAGCATCGTCCTGGTCGTCGTCGGGCTGTGGATCCGGCTCAAGATGCACGAGACCCCCGCCTTCCAGCAGGTCCGTCAGGAGCAGGCCAGCGTCCGGCTGCCCTTCGTCCAACTGCTCAAGGACCACTGGCGCGAGGTGCTCGTCGGCGCGTTCGCCATCCAGTCGACCGGCACGTTCAACATCCTCATCGCGGTCCTGGCGGCCTACGGACGGACCCAGCTCGGCTACACCAACAGCCAGGTGCTGTGGGCCACCGTCTGCGGGCTGGCCGTCGCCCTGGTCGCCATCCCCTACTTCGGCCGGCTGGGCGACCGCATCGGCGACCGGAACGTCATGATCGGCGGCATCGTCGCCCAGGCGCTGCTCATCTTCCCGCTCATCATGCTCATGAACACCCGGTCGCTGGCCGGCCTGATCCTCGGCTACGTCCTCATGCTGCTGGCCTTCTCGGCGAACTTCGCCCCGGTGGCCGCGCTGCTCGCCGACCTGTTCACCACCCAGGTGCGCTACACCGGTCTGTCGTTCACGTACATGTTCGGCGGCCTGGTCGGCACGGTCTCCATGCTGCTCATCAGCTCCGGCATCCTCGCCGCCACCGGCAGCGCCGCCCCCATCGCCTGGTTCGTCGTCGCGGTCTGCGTCATCTCGGTCTTCGCGACCCTGGCGGTCACCCGGCACTTCGGTGGGCACCTGCTGGCCGGGCGCTCCGCCGGCGCGGCGCACACCCTGGACACGGCGGGTGCCTCATGATCCGGCGCATCCCGACCGTCCCGGGGATGGCCGAGAACCTCGGCCCGTTCTCGCAGGCAGTGGTTGCCAACGGCTTCGTGTGGACCACCGGGCAGGTGCCCTGCGGGACCAGCTGGGAGGACCAGCCCGCCGACTTCGAGGGTAAGGTGCGACAGGTGTTCGCCAACCTGCGGACCGTCCTCGAGGCGGCCGGCTCGGACCTGCAGCACATCGTCAAGATGAGCGGCTTCCTCACCTCGGAGGACCAGCTCGAGACCTACAACCGGGTGTATGCCGAGATCCTCGGCGACCACCTGCCGGCCCGGACGACCTGCGTGGTCGGCATGGGCGAGATCGCCCTCGAGCTGGACTGCGTGGCCGTCGTCGTGCGGGAGCTCCCGTGACCACCACCATCCTGCAGGCCCTGGCCGGGGTGTCGGTGCCGGCCCTGGGCCACTTCCTCGACGACGGTTTCCTCGACCCCGACATCCGCTACCTGCTCGGCGCCCCGGGTGACCAGACCCGGGTGCTGGGCCGGGCGGTCACCGTGCGGGTCGAGCAGGCCGACGCGGCCGCGACCAACGCCGCGCTGGCCCGGCTCACCCCCGGCGACGTGCTGGTCGTCTCGGTGTCCTCGACCCACGCCCCGGTCGGTGCCGTCACTGCGGCCGCCGCGCGGGCCGCCGGCGCGGCGGGGGTGGTCGTGGACGGCTACGTCACCGACATCGCCGAGCTGGTCGCCGGCGGCCTGCCGGTCTTCGCCCGGGGGGTCACCGCGCGCACGACCCGCCGGGTGGAGCGGTCGGCCAGCGTGATCCAGCAGCCGATCCGGTGCGGCGGGGTGGACGTGGCGCCCGGCGACATCGTCGTCGCCGACGAGAACGGCGTGCTCGCGCTGCCCGCCGACCGGTTCGGCGACGCGGTGGCCCAGGCCCGCGCCGCGGAGTCACTGGAGCCGGCCATCCTCAGCCGGATCCAGGCCGGCGAGCCGCTCGACGTCGTGCTGGCCCGGCTGCCGCACGACCTGCTGGACGCCATGCAGGAGGAGGCCCGATGACCGCACAGCCGGTCGAGACGGCGTCCCGGGTCGCGTCCTACTACCCGTCGAGCGTCCGGGCGATCTTCGCGGCCGCCTCGCGGCCCGGGATCGTGTCCTTCACCAACGGGTCGCCGGACCTCACCCTGCTCGACCTGACCGACCTCGCCGAGCGCACCGGGCGAGTGCTGCGCGATCTCGGCACGACCGCGCTGCAGTACAGCCAGGCTGCCGGGGTGCCCGCGCTGCGCGAACAGATCGTCCGGCTCATGGAGCTCGAGGGGATCACCAGCAGCGCGGACCGGGTCGTCGTCACGACCGGCTCGCAGTTCGCGCTGCTGCTCATCGCGCAGAACCTCGTCGACCCCGGCGACGTCGTCATCGCCGAATCCCCTTCGTATGCCGGCGGGCTCGGAGTCTTCCGGTCCTTCGAGGCCGAGGTGCGGCAGGTCCACACCGACGCCCAGGGGCTGGTGCCGGCGGCGGTCGACGAGGCGCTGCGGCGGGTGCGGGCCGAGGGCCGCACCTGCCGGTTGGTCTATGCCATCCCGACGTTCCAGAACCCCGGCGGCACGGTGCTGCCCGAGGACCGGCGGGCCCGGCTGGTCGAGGTCTGCGAGCGCCACGACGCCTATCTCGTCGAGGACGACGCCTATGGGCTGCTCGGTTTCGGCGGGCAGACCCATCGGGCGATCAAGGCCGACCACCCCGAGCGGGTGTTCTTCCTCGGCTCGTTCTCCAAGATCCTCAGCCCCGGCCTGCGGCTGGGCTGGGTGGAGCCGCCCGCGGCATACCGGTCGCTGGTGCTGGGCAGCAACGAGACCGGCGTGCTCAACCCGCCGACGCTCAGCCAGCATGTCGTCGCCGACTGGCTCGCGGCCGACCGGCTCACCGCGCATATCGGGCGGGCCCGCACCGGGTATGCCGCCAAGGCGGCCGCCGCCGGCGCCGCCCTGCGCGACCACTTCCCTGCGGGCACCACCTGGGTGGACCCCACCGGCGGGTTCTACGTCTGGGTGCGGCTGCCCGAGGGCATCGACACGGCCGCGGCGGTGACCGACGCGCTGGCTCGCGGCGCCGCCTTCGTCCCCGGCACGGCGTTCTACGTCGACGGGCGCGGCCACGACGAGCTACGGATCTCCTTCTCGTTGCCCGGCCTGGACGACATCCGCCGCGGCCTGGCCCTGATCGGGAGCGTGCTGGGCGGCTCGAACGGGGTCCTGCATCCGGAGCCGAGCGCCTGAGGCCAGCAGCGCCGTCAGCCCGGCCGGCCGGGGAAATCGGGCGGGCCCAACAGGCATAGCCGGCGGTGCGGCGGGCAGGATGAAGTCAGGCGGTGCATCGGGTGCCGCCCCGAGCTCAGGAGGACCTCCATGACGACACCCGACGCGCCCCTGTCCGACGACGACCTGACCACCTCCGGCGGCCCCGCCTCCGGGCCGGTGCGTGACGCCGACGGCACCGACGGCCACGACGCCGACGGCACCGACGGCCAGGACGCCGACGGCACCGACGGCCAGGACGCCGATGGCACCGACGGCGACAGCACGGACGGCAGCGACGGCGACAGCACCGATGCCGACGGCACCGACGGCCAGGACGCCGACGGCACCGACGGAGCAGCACGCTGAACTCTGCACTCGCACTGCTGACGGGCGACGCCCGGGCCTTCGTCGAAAAGGTCTGGGCGTCGCGCGTGCACCTGTTCGACCTCGACGAGCAGCAGGTCGAGGCGTTGTTCTCACTGGCCGACGCCGACGCGCTGGTCACCACCTCCGGCATCCGCACCCCCGCCCTGCGGGTGGCCAAGGACGGGGCGATCCTGGCCGAGTCGCGGTACACCCAGCCGGCCAGCCTGGCCGGCCAGCCGGTGACCGGACTGGTCGATCCTCGCCGGCTGGTCGAACTGTTCGCCGACGGCGCGACGATCGTCTTCCAGGGCCTGCAACGCTATTGGCCCCCCATCACCGAGCTCGTCACCAGCCTCGAGCGAGAGCTCGGCCACCCGTGCCAGGCCAACGCCTATCTCACCCCGCCCGGCGCCCAGGGCTTCGTCGTGCACGCCGACACCCACGACGTCTTCGTCGTGCAGACGGCCGGGCGCAAGGAGTGGGAACTACACCTGGACGAGGGGGTGGAGCGGCTGGTCATGGAGCCGGGCCGCAGCCTCTACCTGCCCACCGGCACCCGCCACGCCGCCCGCACCCAGGACACCGTGTCGCTGCACGTGACCATCGGCATCAACCAGTTGACCGTCCACCAGGCGCTGCGCCGTGCGGTCGACGCCGCCCTGGCCGACATCCCGGACAGCCACCTGCCCGCCGGTCTGTTCGACGACCCCGGCGCGGCCGCCCCGCTGGTCTCCGAGCACCTGGCCGCCCTCGCCAGAGCGCTGCACGGCCAGGACCCGACCGACCTGGTCGGCCGGCTCGCCGACCGGGTAGCTGGCAACCGCCCGCCCCGGCTGTCCGGCACCCTGCTCGACACCCTCGCCCTGGCCGACCTGGCCGACGACACCACGCTGGGCCGGCGCACCACGACGATGTGCGTACTGCGGGCCGCCGACGCCCCCGGCCGGTTGCGCGTGCTGCTCGGCGACCGCAGCGTCGAGATGCCCGACCGGCTGCGTCCCGCCATGGAGCGGATCCGTGAGCGCGACCGCCTCACCCCCGGCGACCTCGCTGACCTGCTCGACCCGCAGAGCCGGATCGTGTTGTGCCGCAGGCTGATCCGCGAGGGTCTGCTCCGGATCGTCACCGACCCCGCTGGACGCTCGACCCCCGCTGGACGCTCGACCCCCGCATGACCGCCGACCCTGCCGACCTCCCGGCGCGCTGCTCGACGGCCGCGCGGCTGCGCGGTGACGCGCTGCCCGGCACCGCCTCGACGGTCCGGGCCTTCCTGCTGCTCGAGGATGCCGGCCCGTGGGGCGTCAGCGCCCTGCGCGATGCCCGCCTGCCCGAGGGCCTGGGCCCCGAACTGCTGCGCCGCTGCGGGCGGCTGGGCATCCGGCCACTGCTCATCCGCCGCGACGTGCCGCGCCGCGGCGGCACCCGAGCCGCGTCGACGCGCCGCGCGGTGCTCGCGGCATACCCCGATCCGCGCGGCGGGTGGCTGGAGAGCGGCACGGTCGACGATCCACGCGAGTTGCTGGACCTCGACCTGGGCGCGCTGGCCGCCGGCACCGGCGGGCTGCTGGCGCGGGCCGCCGGCCCGGTGTTCGGGGTCTGCACCCACGGCCGGCACGACGCCTGCTGCGCCGAGCGCGGCCGGCCGGTGCTGCGCGCGCTCGCGGCCGCGGAACCCGAGGCGACCTGGGCGGTCTCGCATCTCGGCGGCGACCGGTTCGCGGCCAACCTGCTCATCCTCGGCGACGGGCTCTACTACGGCGGGCTCGACCCGGAGTCCGTGCTCGCCGTCGCGCAGGCCCACCGGGACGGCCGCCTGCACCTGCCCACGCTGCGCGGGCGCACCTGCTGGCCGATGTCGGTCCAGGCCGCCGAGGTGGCGCTGCGCCGACACCTCGACGACGACCGGCTCGGCGGCATCGGGCTGACCGGACGCAAGCCGCTGCTCGGCGGCGACGACGTGGCGGTCCGCTTCACCGTCGATGGCGCCGGGCTGTGGGACGTCGTGGTGCGACCGATCCGCGGTGAGCCGGTGCGGTTGACCTGCTCGGCGCAGCACACCGAGCCGGCCCTGGAGTGGCGCGCGTTCGAGCCCGTCGAGGTGGGCCCGCCGGCCGGCTGAGCCCGGTCAGTGGTGCCCGCCGCCGTGCCCACGGTGGAAGGCCAACAGGTCCTCGGGCAGCACGACGAAGGGCCGCATCATCGTGTGGTCCTCGTGGTCGAGGATGTGGCAGTGGTACATGAAGCTGCCGCTGGCGCCGTCGAACTGGCCGAGCACCTGCACCCACTCCCCCGCCTTGACGACCCAGGTGTCCTTGCTGCCCGCGGTGACCGGGTCGATGGGGCGCCCCGGTGCCGGGACCGGCAGCGGGCTGCGGGTCGACCCGGTGACCGGGTCGAACTCGGGCACCGTCCCACCGGGCCGCGGCACGGGCCACTGCTTGCGGGAGATCATCTGGAACTCGGTCATGTGGATGTGGATCGGGTGGTCCGGTCCGCCGAGGTGGACGATGTTCCACACCGCCCAGCAGCCGCGCGGCAGGAAGATCGTCGTCGCGTCGTCGAAGAGTTTGGCGACCGGCCGCAGGGACAACACCGACCCGTCGCCCCGGGTCAGCTGGATGAGGTCGTGGTCGGGTGACGGTTCGTCGTGGCCGACCGGGGCGAGCTCCCACATCTCGGGATGCAGACTGCCGCGCAGCCCCGGCGGGATGACGCCGATCCAGGTGTGCTCGTGCTCGGGGACGATCCGGTCGCCGATCCGCAGGGTGCCGTCCGCGAGGTGCTCATAGCGCCGGTATGCCGTGTTGAGCGTCTCCGGGAGCCGGAACCGGTCGCGGACCGGCCGGTCCGCGACGACGAACTGCAGCACCGTCGCGTCCGCCTGACCCGGCTGGGCGTTGAGCGCCGAGCCGTTCTCGTTGCGCAACTCCAGGGTGCGCCCCCGGTGGGCCGCGAAGTCGACGAGCACGTCGTAGCGTTCGCCCGGCCCGATCTCGAGGACCCCGCCGCTGGGACGGTCCGGCGCCGGGAGCAGGCCGCCGTCGGTACCGATGACGACGATGGCGTCGCGGCGGTGGGCGGCGAAGGCGGGGTCGGTGGGCAGCACCGCGACGCCCGGGGTCAGCTGCTCGTCGGTGGTGTCGTGGATCGCGAGGCGATAGATCCGCGAACCCGAGCCGTTGAGCAACCGGAAGCGGTACCACCGGGGTTCGACCGGCAGGGTGGGCCAGATCTTGCCGTTGACGAGGTTGAAGGGTCCGGTCACCGGGATCTCCCCGACCGGCCCGTCGGGCGCCAGGCTGAACCCGGCGTGCTTGTAGAGCAGCCGGCCGGAGAACGGCGGGGTGCCGGCCGCGGGTGATGGGGTGGGGACCGGCCCGGTCTCCAGGTTGCGGTCGGCGATGAGCAGCGGGATCTCGTACTCACCCGACGGCAGCCGCAGCGCCCGCTCGTTGGCGTCGCGGATCAGATAGAAGCCGGCCAGCCCGGCGTGCACGTTGTAGCGGGTCACGGCCATCGCGTGATCGTGGTACCAGAGGGTGGCCGCCTCCTGGCGGTTCGGATACGTGCACCGCGTGACGTGTCCAGGCGCGGCGACGTTGTGCGCCCAGCCGTCGTCGTGGCCGTTGGTCAGCGCGCCGTGCAGGTGCACGACGGTCGCCCCGCGCAGCGCCTCGGAGTGCGGCACCGGCGGATAGGCGTCGGTCCCGGTGCCGCGGCTCGTCGACCGGCCGCCCGGGGTCATCGCGGCGACGAAGTCGGCGTTGAGCCCCGGCCCGCTCGGCGGCAGCGGTGGCACCCGGACGACGTCGAACGGCAGCCGAGCCGCGTCCGGGCCCTCGCGCAGTTCGTTGCCCCAGTCCAGGTATGCCGCCCGACCGGAGCGCACCTCGATCGTCGGCCCCGGCACCGAGCCCTGGTAGGCCCAGACCGTCGTGGTCGGCAGGTCCGCGTGGAATCGGGTGCGAGTCACCTTGGCCCGCACCGGGATCGGCGTGCCGACCGGTTGCTGCCAGGCGCGGATCACGGGCGGCACGACGAGCCGGTCGCGGAACTTGCGCAGCCCCAGCCCCGAGGGCGCGCCGGGGCCGCGGCCACGGTCGCGCGGCTGGACCGGCCCGGCGGGGACCACCGGCGGCGGGGCGCTGCCGGTCTGGGCGAGGTTAGCGTCCTCCCAGACGTCGAACCCCGCACGTTGCCCGAGGGACTGCTGCTCGCTGGACTGGTGTTTCACCTGGACCTCCTGGCTCTGTTGTGCCAGAGGAGGGCTGCTCGGCCGTCCTGATACGGCGCGGCTGGGCAGCCGCGGCGCGGCGCGGCGATTCGTCGGCGCGCCGGTGGGCGGGTCGGCTAAATTCGCGGCGGGCCGACTCGGCGACCGGCCGACCTGCCCAGCACCATCCCGACCCGGAGAGGCCCGCGCATGAGACGGCAGCGCAGGGCGCGCCGGCGAGCGTGGAACCAACGCGCCGGCCGGCCGCGCGGGCTCCGTGCGCTGGTGCTCGGGTTGGCGCTGGTCCTGGCGGCCACGGCGCTGGTTGCCTGCCAGCCCGACTCGGCGCCACCCACCGCGCCGACGGCGCCCAGCTCGACCAGCGCCCAGGGCGGGGTGGCCGGCGTGGCCCCCGGGCCCGCGCCGACGGAGGCGGGCCTCGTCGAGCGGGCGAGCCTGCTGCGCCGGCAGCACGACCTCGATGCCGCCGAGCAGTTGCTCCGGCCGATGACCGACGCGGCCGCCACAGCGGAGCTCGACCGGGTGCGAGCGGACCGGGCGGCAGCCGTCGTGTGGCCGGACAACGCGACGATCTCGCACCTGTTCTGGCACTCGCTCATCGTCGACCCGGCCCGCGCGTTCCGCGGCCCGCAGGCCGCGGGCTACCGCGACTACATGGTGACCATTCCCGAGTTCCGGCGCCAACTCCAGCAGATCTACGACCGTGGCTACGTGCTGGTCCACCCGCAGCGGATCGCCGCCCCGGACGCCGCCGGCGTCATGCGCTTCCAGCCGATCACCCTGCCGCCCGGCAAGAAGCCGCTGGTCATCTCGCTGGACGACCTCAGCTACTACGAGTACATGACCGGACACGGGTTCGCGACCGACCTGTTCGTCGACACCGACGGCCGGGTGCGCAACCACTACACCGACGCGGCCGGGCACACCAGCGTCGGCAGCTACGACCTGGTGCCGATCGTCGACGACTTCGTCCGCGAGCACCCTGACTTCAGCTATCGGGGCGACAAGGGCACCATCGCGCTGACCGGCTACAACGGCGTGCTCGGCTACCGCACCTCGGTGTGGAAGTACGGCAGGAGCGACACGACCACGGCCCAGATCACCGCGGCCACCCAGGTCGCCGCCGCCATCCGGGAGCAGGGGTGGCGGTTCGCCTCCCACTCGTGGGGGCACATCGACCTCACCAAGGCTGGGCTCGGGCAGATCACCGCCGACGCGCGACGGTGGGCCGACGAGGTGCAGCCCATCGTCGGCAGCACCCCTTCGCTGATCTACGCCTTCGGTGCCGACATCGCCGGCGCCGAGCCCTACGGCAACGGCAACGCGAAGTTCCGCTATCTGCACGGGACCCAGAAGTTCAGCTACTTCTTCCCCATCGACGCGTCGCGGCCCGCGTGGGTCCAGCTCACCCCGGCCGCGCTGCGCCAGGCCCGGATCAACGTCGACGGCATCTCGTTGGGCCGGGCGGTCAGCGGCGCCTCGTCGCCCCTCAACCTGTTCTTCGACCCCCGCAGCACCCTCGACCCGGCCCGCTGACGTCGCCATGCTGGTCAGCGGGTGCTGGTCAACGGGTCCAGGTCAGTGTGCGATGGTCAGCGTGCGATGGTCAGCGTGAACTCGTTGTCCTCCGGGTCGGCCAGTTCGGCCCGGTCGGGGTGGTGGTGCAGCAGCCGGGCGCCCAGGCCGACGAGACGTTCGATCTCCGCGGCCGGCCGGTCCGTCGCGAGCACCCAGCGCAGCCGGTTGCGCCCGCGCTTCGCCCGGACCGGAGGCCCGCCCCAGCTGAGCTTGGTGCCGCCGCGCGAGGACTGGATGGCGGTCTGCTGGTCCTGGTCCCAGACCAGCGGCCAGCCCAGGGCGTGGCTCCAGAAGTGGCCGACCCGCGGCATACCGTCGCCGGCCATCGCACCGATGCGGGCCGTGTCCGCCAGGAACCGGTTGCCGGCTCGGGGTGCTGGGCGTCGAACTCCAGGGCGATCAGCTGCGCGGCCATCGATGCACCTCCTGGCGCCCGATCCTCGCCGCGCCGCCCGGCCCGGGCAAGTGGTTTGCGGCTACCCACTCGCGGGCCGGCCGGGGAAGGCCGCTTCAGTCGATCAGCCCGGCGGCGCGGGCGGCGGCGACGGCGGAGGTGCGGCTGTCGACGCCGAGCTTGCCGAAGGCCCGGTTGAGGTGGGACTTGACGGTGGCCTCGCTGACGAACAGCTGCTTGGCGATGGCCTGGTTCGACAAGCCGGCGGCGACGAGGGCCAGGGCCTCGCGCTCGCGCTCGCTCAGACCGGCCCGGCGGGTGCGCATCGTCGCGACGACGCGTCGGGTCATCGTCGCGCTGAGCACGGTCTCACCGGCGGCGGCCCGGACGACGGCGGTGACGATCTCGTCGGGGGCGGCGTCCTTGAGCAGATAGCCCGCCGCGCCGGCCTCGACGGCCCGCACGATGTCGGCGTCGTGGTCGTAGGTCGTCAGGATGACGACGGCGGGCTGCGGCGCGGGGCCGGCGCGCAGGGTGCGGGTGATCGCCACGCCGTCCAGGCCGTCGCCCAGGCGCAGGTCGCACAGCACGACGTCGGGGCGGTGCTGCGCCACGGTGGCGAGCGCCGCGGTGCCGTCGGCGGCCTGGGCGACGACATCGAGCTCCGGGCGGGCGGCGAGCAGGGTATGCAGCCCGGCCCGGACCACGGGGTGGTCGTCGACGATGAGCACCCGGACCGGGCCGGCGCCGGCAGCCGCGTCGTGGGTCACCGGTCCGCCCCCCGCACCGGCACGTGCGCCGACAGGGCCGTGCCCTCGCCGGGTGCCGACTCGACATCCAGGCCGCCGCCGAGCTCGCGCAGACGGGCCCGGGTCGAGGGCAGCCCGTAGCCGCCCGCACCCGGGGTCACCGGCCGGACGGCGGTCGCCTGCGGGTCGAAACCGGCCCCGTCGTCGACGACGTCGAGGCGCACCGAGTCGCCGTCCTCGGTCAGCGACACGACGACCCGGTGCGCCCCGGCGTGCTGCCGGACGTTGGCGAGGGCGCCCTGCGTGGTGCGCACCAGGGCGACCTCGAGCGCGGTCGGCAGCCCGTCGAAGTCACCGTCGACCCGCAGCTCGGTGCGGATGCCGGTGTCCTGCCTCAGCGTGTCGAGCAGACGGCGCAGACTCGCCGGCAAGCCGGCACCCTCGAGGTCGCGGGGGGCCAGGGCACCGACCACCCGCCGGGCCTCCTCGAGGTTGTCGGCCGCGGTCGCGTCGATCCGGCGTAGCAGGTCGCGCAGGCCCGGCTCGTCGGCGGTGACGTCGGCCGAGCGCGCGAGCAGGACGATGGAGGAGAACCCCTGGGCCAGGGTGTCGTGGATGTCTCGGGACAGCCGGGCCCGCTCGGCGAGGACCCCCGACTCGCGCTGGGTCTGGGCGAGCTCGCCATGGAGGGTCTCGGTCTCGGCCTGGGCGGCCACCAGCGAGGCGACCAGGCGCTGCCGCTCGATCCCGTCACGCACGAGCTCGACCTGGGCACGTGAGACGACCAGCGCGAACAGCGCCCCGATCGTCGGGCCGAGAACCTCGGCCACGGTCAGCCCGCCGGCCGACCGCCACGGCCAGAGCACGACGACCGCGAGGACGGCGAGCGCATAGGGGATCGCCCAGCGCCAGCTGAGCAGGTGCCCGGCGAGCAGCCACAGGCTGAAGGCGATCCACACGTTCTCCCGCGAGATGGCCACCAGCGCGAGCCACAGCGCGGTCAGCCCGAGCAACCAGCCGGCGCCGCGCAGCAGCCGGGCCGGGCCCGCCGGCCCGCCGGCGGCGGGGCCCGCCGCCGGGACCACCCCGTGAGCGGGGCGACCGCGCAGGGCCGCGCCCGCGGCATACCAGCCCAGGAAGACGAGGGTCGCGAGCGTCACCGGACCGGCCGGGGCCCCGACGGCCAGTGAGCGCACCCAGCAGACCCCGGTGAGCACGACCAGCAGAGTGTGCTGCAACGCGGTCAGACTGCGCAGCACGGACTCCATCCCCCGACGCTACCGGCGGGGTCACCGGGTCAGCGGCCGACCGGCTCTGTCGTGGGGGTGGCCGGATCGGGCTGCGGCAGGCGCTCGCGGGTCACGGCGGCCAGGCCGACGAACAGCAGGACGAACGCGGCGGTGAGCGTCATGTGTCCCAGACCGGAGACTCCGGCGAGCGCCTTGCTCGTCGCGGCCTCGGACCCGAGCACCTGCAGACAACCCTTGACGAGCAGGCCGCCGGCGGTGAGCCCGAGCCCGGCCTGCCAGACCCAGAAGCCGCGCCGGAAGGAGCGCCGCGTCTGCAGCACCGGGAAGGCGCCGACCAGCGCGAGCAGCACCAGCATGACCAGCGTGCCGAGGGTGAGCGCGTGGGTGTGGACGACGGCGAGCTGGGTGCCGCCGGCGACGTCGTTGAGCTTGGTGAACTCCCGGTAGAACAGCCCGCTCGCCAGGCCGAACGCGGTCCAGGCGGCGGCGGCGCGGTAGAGCAGGGTGAGCATGATGGGCCTTTCGTCGAGGTCGAGGTGCACCTTCGACGGTAGGTCGGGGGGCGCAGCGGGACGACCGGCGCGGCTCAACCCTTCGATTGAATGAGGCTGCAGCGTCCCGGCCGCCCCCAGCGGGCGTGGCAGGATCGCCGGGTGCCCGGTAACCTCCCCGACGAGCAGCGGCTGCGTGACCTGGCCCGGCTGCGGCGGGTGCGCGACCGGATCGACCGGGAGTATGCCGCCCCGCTCGACCTGGCGGCGCTGGCCCGCGCCGAGCACGTGTCGGCGGGGCACCTGAGCCGCGAGTTCAAGGCGGCATACGGGGAGTCGCCGTACTCCTACCTGATGACCCGCCGGATCGAGCGGGCTGCGGCGCTGCTGCGGATCGGCGAGCTGTCGGTGACCGAGGTGTGCTTCGCGGTCGGCTGCCAGTCGCTAGTGCCCCGCGTGTTAAGTTGATGTACGCTTGGTGGGTTGGGATGATGGGGT